>CAJMRD010000001.1 GCA_905215725.1 uncultured bacterium
CACGGTTGCCACCAAAGCCGCCGCGACCGCCACGGTCGCCGCCACGGTCACCAAAGCCGCCACGGCCGCCACGATCGCCACCGCGACCGCCGCGGTCGCCACCACGGCCACCACGATCGCCAAAGCCGCCGCGACCACCACGGTCGCCGCCACGGCCACCACGGTCGTCACGGCCGCCGCGAGGACCGCGATCCTCGTCCAGGCCCATGGCGACGAGCGGAGCGATAACCTTATCGAGAGCGGCCATCAGCTCGGTGGCCTCCTCGTAAGAAAGCTCGGGCAGGAGCTTCTCCTTCTTGTTGGCAAGCTCGACCAGGCCCTCAGCGGCATCCTCGGCGGCGAAGACAACAATCTTGCGCATATCGCCCTCGGCGTCGTCGATGCGGCCGACCAGATCGGCAGCCTCGGCCTCGGCCATCAGGCCATCGAGCTCACGAAGGCGCATGCCCAGCAGGTCGGACATTTCCTTCTGCTCCATCTTGGGCTTGAGGTCAAGAAGCTTGATGGCGCGCTCGATGTTCGCCATGCGCTCGGCCTTGGCCTCCTCCTCCTTGGAAATAGCAAAGCGACGGCTACGCAGCAGGCGAGCGGCCTTCTGCATCTTGTCCATCAGCTCTTCGTCATCGTAATCAACGGCGGCCTCGACAACCTCGGCCTCCTCCTCGGCGGAAACCTCGTCAGCAGCCTCAACCTCGGCAGCTTCGGTCTCCACGGTCTCGACTGCCTCGACCTCGGCAGTCATGGTCTCGTTCTCGGTCTCGTTCATGATCTCTTCGTTCTCGGACATGAGACTCCTTCTTGGCCCTCTCGGGCATCATCGCCCCATTCGCGGGGCCCGTCGCGCACTCTTTGCGCTTTAAACATTCATGCCTCTCGGCAAAACGTCCATTAGTTTATGGTGTCGCCATCTAATCTAGCTGCAGAATCTATGTGCACACATTAATGCGACATGTGTGACTCGCGACGAGCGTACACCAGCGACGCCACAAACCCGACCACGGCAATCACGGCTGCCACGCGCACGGCAGTTGCAAATCCAATCGCCTGGGCAACGTCGGTCGCAGCGCCAGCCGCGCCGGCAGTCGCTGCAGAACTCGAGAGCAGGCCGATAAACAGGGACGGGCCAAACGATGCGGCAATCATGTTCCACGTGTTAAGCAATGCCGTTCCGTGAGGATGTTCAGCGGCAGGCAGCGTCTCCAATCCGGCCGTTTGCGAGGGGCTCAGCACCAAACCGACTCCGGCATACACCACAACGGTCAGCGCCACAACGACGCCGATGTTCATGCTTGCCGCCGTCATCGAGATTGCAATCTGTCCCACGGCAATCAGGGCAAAGCCGACCGGCAGCAGCGGCCATGCGCCACGGGCGTCCATCACGCGTCCGCCCACAATCGAGGTCACGGCGTTGCAGGCAATCGCCGGCAAAATGAGCAAGCCCGCAATAAGTGCGGTCATGCCGTATGCGCCCTCAAAATAGAGCGGCAACAAAACGCTCATCGAGAACGTCGTCATCATCGACACCACCACAAGCAAACACGCAGGCCAAAAGCGAAAGCTCGCCATGGGACGCACGTTAAGCACCGGATGCTCGAGCTTGAGCTGACGGGCCGCAAACAGGCCGAGCAGCACAATGGCGGCGAAAAGCGCCACGATGCCGGCAATCAGATTGGTCGAGAACTCGCCTACGGAATACACAAATGCCGTAATGCCGGCGGCGAGCAAAACAACCGACAGAATATCAAGCGTGGTGTTCGAGCGCTCTCCGACATTCTGAACAAGCTTAACGCCCGCCGCAGCGACCACAATGCCGCCCACCAGCGGCACTACGAACACCGCCCTCCAGCCAAATAACGTGCACATAAGACCGCTAATCACGGGTCCAAACGCCGGTCCTAGCGTAATGCAGGCGCCGCCCAGGCTCAGATACAAACCGAGCTTCTCGCGCGGGGCGCAAGACAGCACCACGTTCATCATGAGCGGGAACAAGATGCCCGATCCCGCAGCCTGCAAAATACGACTTGGCAGCAAAACGCTAAACGACGGAGCGACCAGGCACAGGACTTCGCCGGCGACCATGCATCCGCATGCGAAAAACAGCAGCTTGCGCGTCGAGAAACGGCCGGACAGGAAGGCCATGATGGCCGTAAAGATCGACGTCACGATCATGTAGCCCGAGACGAGCCACTGTGCCGTGGTGGCACTCACCGAAAAGGCTGCCATAATGTCGTGCAACGCCACGTTAATGATGTTCTCGTTAAACGCGGCAACAAAGGCTGCAATATACATTACGACGAGAATCGCCGCAGAGGCCGATGGCGTTACTTGAACTTGTTGCTGAGATTTGCTCCCCATGCATTTCCTTCCTCTTGGAACGACAGTCGCATCGCCCCAGAGGAACGGTCCAGGGCGAAAAATGAGCCCTAGACTTACGCCAGACGCCGTACACGACGAATCTGGCAACATGGTCCAACATCGAAAGATTGTAACGCGGACGCACAGCTTTCCTTCCGCGCTATTATTAAAAGTCCACGAAAGCATAAGACATGAGGAGCCCGCCATGATTAAGCCCATCATGAAATCCGAGTTCTTTTTGCGTCTGCCTTCCGAAGACGCGGGACCCGACGATGCCGCAACCGGGCAGGATCTCCTGGATACACTCCACGAGCATGAGCGCGAGTGCGTGGGCCTCGCCGCCAACATGATCGGCGTGCGCAAACGCATCATCTGCGTAAAGGACGGCAACAGGACACTCCTGATGTACAACCCTCAAATTCTTGAGCAGGTCAATGCCTATCAGACGAGCGAAGGATGCCTCTCGCTGACCGGCGAGCGTCCCTGTACCCGCTATCGCCGCATTAAGGTTGAGTATTTGGACGAGAACTTCGTTCACCGCATCAAAAACTTCTCGGGCTACACCGCCGAGATCATCCAGCACGAAATCGACCACTGCAATGGCGTCGTGGTTTAGGCCACCTGCCAAAATGAGGGTACCGGAGGCCTCCCTATGGATATCAGCCGCTTTGGCGAATTCGCCATCTTAGCGCAGTCACGCACGTTTCTTGATGCGGCGGAACTGCTTTTCATGTCGCAATCAACCCTCTCCAAGCACATCATGGCAATGGAGCACGAACTCGGCTGCAAGCTCATCGATCGAAGCCAGCGCCACGTAACACTCACCGCGCAAGGTGAAGCGCTCCTCCCCTATGCGCAAAAAATTGCGACGCTTCAGCACCGCTATCTTGCCGCCATTCAAATAGGCGCAGGTGAGCCGCTCGAGCACCTCACCGTAGGTTCTATCCCCATTATGGCCCCTTATGGGATCACGGACGCCGTCATCGATTTTCAGCAGGCGAACCCCTCATATTCTGTTGAGCTCATCGAGGGCGAGGGCGACACACTCAAGCGTATGCTCCTGCACGAGGACATTGACCTGGCCTTCATCCGTGACAGTGGCGCCATCGAGCCGGAGTTCAAAAAGATTCCCTTTACGACTGACCGGCTCGTGGCCGTCCTTCCGCTCGACCATCCGCTCGCCGAACGTGACACCGTCGAGATAGACGACCTTATCGACGAGAATTTCCTCATGCTTCCCCAAGGCTCGTTCGTAAGCGAGCTCGTCCTTTCCCTTTGTCGCGAAGCTGGATTTGGCCCACGCGTTACGTTCACCGGCAAACGAGCCGAGAACATCATCTCTCTTGTCGCACGCGGCGCCGGCGTCTCATTCCTCATGCGCAAGCCGGCGGAATCACTTGCCAGCGGAAAGGTAGCCCTGGTGCCGCTTGAGCCCGCGACGACCTCCGAGGTCAGGCTCTACCTCAAGCGGAACGCCGCGCACTCGCAGGCGGTCGTCTCGTTCATCGGCTTCCTCCCCTACCGTCAGCTCCTGCAGGGCGACCGTGCGTCTTCCACCGCGGCACGACCGTCATAATCCCCGCTGCTCCACAACCGCAGACTTGTGTCCGCAAACACGCTGACAACGACACAAAACACAAATATGCCTCGGGCGGCACGTCGCCGTCCGAGGCATATTTAGTTAAAGTGCGCAGACAGACTAGTCCACCGAGATGTTGAGCGCCTTACCGCCCTCGTCCTTCCTGGTACCGATCGCCATAGCGGCGACAAGAGCCAGAACGAAAGCGACCACACCGGAGATGACAAGGCCGATAAAGCCCGTGTCGATGCCGGCAGGGTTAATAAAGCTCGGGAAACCGAGCGGGCCGGAGGCACCGAAGGCATAGAGTTTGGCACCCATGAGGCCGGCGATGGCGCCGCCTACACCAGCGGAAATAAAGGTTGCCCACATAAGGCGCTTACGCGGCAGCAAGATGGCGTAAAGCGCAGGCTCGTTGACACCGAAAATCGAAGAGACAAGGGCGGGAATGTTGACGGCAGCATTTTCCTCGGAGTCCTTGGTTCGGATGACCATGCCAAGCACAGCACCGGCGATGGCACAACCGCCTGCATACACGAGCGGGTTAATGAGGTCATAGCCGTAGGTTGCGACATCGAGAAACCACAGCGGGATGATACCCCAGTGCAGGCCGAACATGACGAGCAGGCTCCAGAACGTGCCGATGACGAAGCCGGCGATGGCGGGCTGGAAGTTGATGAGCATCAAGATGATCTGGGCAACGATGTTGGAGAGGACCGTCATGACCGGACCGACCACAAGCAGGCCAAGGATGCCGCAAATGAGGAGCGTCAGGATGTTGGAGAAGAACGAGCTCACAAGCGCGGGCAGCGCGTTAGAAAGGGCCTTGTGCACCTTGGAGGCAATCCAGACGATAAAGATCGCAGGCAGAATCGTCGATGAGTAATTCTGCATGATCAGCGGGATGCCAAAAATATCACCGTAGACATTGGACTCGAAGACCGTGCCGGCGCCGAGCGTGTAGAGCGGATCTCCGCCCATAAGGGCAACGAGCGTCGGGTAGACGAGGATACCACCGAGCGCCATTCCCATAACGGGCTTAAGTCCGAACTTCTTGGCCGACGTCCAGCCAATGATTAGCGGAAAGTAATAGAAGACCGAATCTCCGATTGCCGAGAGCGTCACATACGTATTGCTGTCCTTGGCAAGCCAACCGGCAACCGTGCAGAGCGCGAGCATCGACTTGATAAAGCCACCGGCCATAAGCACGCCAAGAACCGGTTGCAGAATCTCGGAGATGATGGCCAGCAGACGCGAGAATGGATCGCCCTTTTTGACGTCGTCGCCTTCATCGATATCGAGTGCGGGTTTGGAGTCGAACCCGCCAATCTGAACAAGGTCGTTGTAGACGGCCTCGACAGTGGCACCAATCACGACCTGATACTGTCCGCCGGCCTGGATGACGTCAACGACGCCCTTCGTCGCCTTAAGCTCATTGGTCTGGGCGAGCGATTCATCCTTGAGGTGGAAGCGGAGACGCGTAATGCAGTGGCTCACGTCTAACACATTGTCTCGACCACCGACCTTTGTGATGATTTCATCGCAAAGCTTCTGGTATTTCATGGAATTCTCCTTTTTCTGAGCGGGGTATAGCATCGATTTCATGCCTCCGTAGTCGACGTGGGAGGGCAAGGAACCCGCTTCCCCCTTTGAAATCCGCGGACGCACGTACGCCCGGGATGGGAAACGGCAGAGAAGATGGAAGATGCCGATCACATGGCAGCGAGCCTCATTGGCCCATGTCACGCAATCAGGCCTACAGACGCGAATCTGCTGCGCCGAGAAGTCTCGTCGTCTGGCAGAACTTGTCACACAGACGTTCCGGTTCGCCCTGGGGAATCTGAGTACGCTCGGTCTCAAAGGAGAGGCCGTACTCGCGTGCCGGAAGGAAATACTCGAAATAGCCGTTGGTGTAACCGCAAACTATTCCCTCGACCGGGCATTCGCGCTTCATGCGAATACCCAAGTCGCTGCCGAGCTCACTCGGGAACACAAAGAGATGCAGGCCGCCCAAACTGATGACGACACACTTAAGCGTGAGCGAAAAGTCGTCATGGGCAACGGTGTGATAGAACGTCTGAGGCTCGATGCGGTCGAGAACGACCTCGCGATCGAGCTTGATCTGGGAAATCGCCTCGGCAAGACCGGTCGAAACGCGCTCGACCTCGGGAATGCCGCGTCCCTGACGAAAATTGCGGTCGCTACAGTCGCCAGCAGCACCGACGACCATGGCCGGATAGTAACCAAGACTCTGAGCGAGCTTTTTGCCGGTAAGACCGGCGAGTTCGCTCGTGAGCTCCGTGCAGTCGGGTCCGACGCAAGCGGAATGCACCGCCCAGTTCACAAAGCCCGCAAATGGCTTGCCTTCGGTATCGAAGAACGATACGACAATGACCTCATTGTCGGCGAGTTCACCTGGGATGATGCGGTTGTCGTAGAAACCGGTGATGACCTGCTTGCCCAAGCGACAAATCGCGGGCTGTGCGTTGGCGCGGCACTCCTCAAAGCATTGGCAAATGGTATCGAGGAACCAGCGGTAGTAGTTCTCGTCGAATTTTCCCGTCCACCAGCTGCGGTGGTAAGCGACGATTGAAGTATGGTCGTGCGTCGCCGAGAGCAGGACGCAATCACGGTCAATGCCGTAGCGCTCGGCGAGCATTGTCTTGACTTCCTCGGCCATGCTTTCCTCGAACTCGAGGACATCGGCATTAAAGAGAAACACTTCACGTTCGCCTTGCTGGAAGAGGATGGCGTTGGCGAAGACGTCGTCATGGACGCCTGTCGCAGGCTCCAGACGGTTGGGAAGATTGCGGTAGCCAATCAGGTAGATGTCGCCCTGTGGGGTGATTTTGCGGCGCGCGTGTCCAATGTTCATGCACGTTCTCCTTCTGTGTCACGCCGCATTCAAGGCGGCAATGATGATTTCGACGAGGCGCTCATGGGATCCGGCGGCAAAACCGGAGTTCATGGCCTCATAGGTGATCTTTTCGTACGCGTCGGGAGCCGGTAGGTACTTCTGTCCGCCGTTGACGAGCGTGGCAAAGAACACAGAGCCGGACCGAGCGGCGCGCACAGTGGCGCCGAATGCACTCGAGACCTCAGGTTGTACGCCGACAAGCTCGACGTTTCCCAGCCGGAGCAGATAGACCCTCGTGCGCTGCTCGCCAGCGGCATGAAATTCATACGTTCGGTGCGGAGCCAAAGAGTGAAAATCGGCGCGTGTCTGAGCGGGCAGAAAAACGTCGACCGTGCGGGCATCGATGCCGGTGGCGTCATCCTCACGCGCCATGCGAGCGGCCTCGATCAAAGCATCGCCCAAGGCCTGCCCCTGCTGGTGCAGCATGCGGTATCCGTCTTCATGGGCATCGACCGTCTGCTTAACGCCGGCCGCATCGAACACGACGTTCATGGCGTGCTCCGCCGGACCTTGGTCGCCCGCGGCGCCTGGCAGCAACAGGGCAACGCCGCCCAGCTCGCGCTCGAGTGACATGGCGGCAAAACCAAAGAGGTCTCCGCTCGCCATGCGCCTCCCCTCGGAGTCGCGCGACCCGTCGAGCACGGAGGACTGAACGTCCGCCGTCGCGAGCACGGCAACATACTCGCCCCCGGCATCCCTTATGGCGAGTACGGGCATCGTGTGGTCGGCAAACCCCCTGGGATTCGAGCCCAACCACCAGCCGGCAGGCGTCTCAATGTCGCGATTAACGTTCACGGGGCATTCGCCCTCCACAGCGGCGAGCGTGGCAGAGCGAATGCCCGCAACAGCGCGCTCGACAGCCGTGCGGGCGGCAGCGACGAGCGCTGCGCGATAGCGCTCGTTGCGATTGCGGGTAGCATCGTCGGCAAGATGCCCGGGAGTGCGGACGTGAGGCATGGAAAACGTGTGGGTAGGAACCACCCAAGAATAAGCACCGCTGCAATTGGCGGCATCCTCAACAACCTCACGCAGATCGGCGAGTAGAGCCGGAGCGATCGAGGTGACCTCAAGCGAAAGGACGCAGGCGCATCGCCCCGTCCCCTCGATGATAAGGGCACGGGCGAAGACCTCATGACGGAGTTCGTCGAAACCGTCGAACGGCAACACGTCCCCAAGATCGATAGCCACACGAGCGGCCCCAGCCCTCATCTCTCCTTCGTCCATGGCAGATACTCCCCTCTGATTGCCGCTCACTCGACACCGTACAGTTGCTGCGCCGTACCGCCAAGCACAAGGTCGCTGTCTGTATCGCTCAGATTTGCAGCGCGAACGCAGGCGACACCCTCGGTGAGCCACTCGCGTTTAACGGGATAGCTCGTGCCAAAAACAATATGGTCTGCACCCAGCACGTCAACCGCGCAGGCAAGGAGTGTCTTGCCCCAAGGCTGAGCATGGGACATGTCGAAATAGATGTTGTTCTCGAGGCGCCTGGAAACGGTCTCGGTATCGACCTGAAAACGGCCAGAAGCATCAGGGCGCTTGGGACCATGAGGCAGCAGCATCTCCTTAAACGCAAAGTATGCGCCGCCGAGCATGGAGTGGATCATCTTGATATTGGGGTAGCGTTCAAAGAAATCGCCAAAGATCTCTCGGCCGATCGCCGTAGTTTGGTCGACGCAGCGGCCATAAGAGCGGCGAAGGTTGTCGTACGTGAGAAGCGATTCGTTCTCGACCGGCACGGGAACATGGTGCACGTAAACGGTGACATGGCGTTCGTTCAGGTGCTCGAAAAAGCTCGAGAAGACCTGGTCGTCGAGATAGCGCTTGCCGTAGTGAGCGCAGAGCTGCACACCCGCAAAACCATCGTCGAGCCTGCGGTCGAGCTCCTCCAAATTCGCTTTGGTGCCAAAGGGCGGCACGGCGACAAGCGGAATCAGACGGCCACTTGACGCCTTCGCGTCAGCAGCCATACCGTCGTTGAAGCGCCGGCACATCTCGAGCGACATCCACTCATGGCAGCCGGGGAGTTTGAGAATCGCTTTATCGACCCCCGCCTCGTCCATGTCTGCCAGACGCTTCTCAAGGGTGTAGTCTCCCTCGATATAGTTGAGGCCCGGAAAGCCAGCGGGCTTTTCGATCACAATCTGTCGCTTGCCCGTGGGGCTTACGGTCAGGTAGCCCTCGGTTTCGTAAGCGCGGGGCACCTCGGCCAAAAACTGTTCACAGAGCGTCTCGTCATGGAAGATGCGCTCGTCAAACCAGTAGGAATTTGCATCGATAATCATTGGTGGGGACCGCCTTTCATCTTGTCGAGAACATTCTAAAAAAGCGGACACACGGACATCAATTCCAGTTGAAGCACACTGTATTCCATTTTGGAATACAGTTTTCCGTTCACACGCGATTCCCACTCGCCCAAACGATCGAGACGCCGACAACGCGAGCTTTAACAGAAAACGGGCGACCCGAATCTGTTACGGGCCGCCCGTTAAATGACAGACTATCTCTGTCGTTATGATTGACGGTAATGGTCAAAGAAGTCGGCGAGGTCTTCGAGGGACTCTTTGAGTACTTCCATGCGCGGCAGGTACACGATACGGAAGTGGTCGGGCTCAGCCCAGTTGAAGCCGCCGCCGCGCGTGATCAGGATCTTCTTCTCGTGCAGCAGGTCAAGGGCGAATTGCTCGTCATCGGTGATGTTGAACTTTTTAACATCCATCTTGGGGAAGATGTAGAACGCCGCACGCGGCTTGACCACCGAGATGCCGTCGATCTTGTTGAGCGCCTCATACACAAAGTTGCGCTGCTCGTAGACACGACCGCCGGGACGGATGTAGTCGTTGACCGACTGATGGCCGCCGAGCGCCGTCTGAACGATCGACTGAGCCGGCACGTTGGAGCACAGGCGCATGTTCGAGAGCATGTTGACGCCCATGATGAAGTCGCTCATGCAGCGCTGGTTGCCCGAAAGCACCATCCAGCCAATACGATAGCCCGCGATCATGTGCGACTTGGAAAGGCCGCTAAAGGTGACGCAGGGCAGGTCGGGGGCGAGCGAGGCAATCGAGACGTGCTCGTAGCCGTCCATGCACAGGCGGTCGTAGATCTCATCGGCAAAGATCATCAGCTGATGTCTGCGTGCAATCTCGACGATGCCCTCGAGCACCTCGCGCGGATAGACAGAACCCGTGGGGTTGTTGGGGTTGATGATGACGAGGGCTTTGGTCGCACTCGTGATCTTGGACTCCATATCCTCCAGGTCGGGATACCAATCCGCCTGCTCATCGCACAGATAATGTACGGGATGACCGCCAGCAAGGGTTGCGCACGCCGTCCAGAGCGGATAGTCGGGGCTGGGGATCAGAATCTCGTCGCCATTGTCGAGCAGCGCGTTCATCGAAAGCTGAATGAGCTCGGACACGCCGTTGCCCGTGTAGATATGCTCCATCTGAACGTTGGGCAGGCCCTTGATCTGCGAATACTGCATGATCGCCTTGCGCGCGGAGAACAGGCCACGCGAGTTGGAATAGCCTTCGCAGTCGGGCAGCTGCTGGCGCATGTCCTTGATGACCTCATCGGGCGTGCGGAAACCGAAGGGCGCCGGGTTGCCGATATTGAGCTTGAGGATGCGCTCGCCCTCGTCCTCCATACGGGCAGCCTCGTCGACGACGGGACCGCGCACGTCATACAGGACGTTGTCGAGTTTGGTGGATTTAGAAAAAGTACGCATGGTGGTGCTCCTTGTAATTTGAGCTGAGGGATGGGGTTCGGGCTTGGAATCGTTGCGGGGTGATGATGCCTCGCCTTGATCGGCGTCGCCGGCAAGCAGCCAGGTAACATCGACCTCCAAAATACGGGCGAGCAGCTCAGCCACATCGCGCCGCGGGATCGTCTTGCCGCTCACATATTGGCTCATCTGACTCTTGCCGAGTTTTTTGCCGAGCATTTCCGATGCGCGGATTACGTCCGACTGGCGAACGTCGCGATTGGACATAGTCTGTCGCAGGCGATCGCTAAACGTCTCTTGGGCCACAGGAACCTCCTTGCTGGCAAAGTTCAATTTATAGAACACGAATTGAACCGGGGTTCAATTTAGCAAGCAGTATAGCGCCGCGCCTCATTCGAAAGTTCAATTTCATAAGAAAACGTACCGAACTCCGAGATTTGCCCAAAACGGACAATGACGTGTACACGTTTAGAGGTATTCGAGGAAACGGGCGGCGGCAAGCGAAACATCGGCCGTTCGATATATGGCGTTGATTTGGCGATGGGGATGCCCCTCGAGTGGGCGCACAGCAACATCGAACTGACAACGGCGCAAGATGAGCGCGGGAAGAATGCTCACGCCCAGGCCGTCCTCGACCATAGCCATAATCGCATAGTCATCCCAAGTCGACAGCTTGGAGCACACCGTCAGCCCCGCCCGACGGAACAGCGGCGTAATCTCATCATCGGTGCCGCGTTCTAGCAGAATAAACTGCTCGTTGGCTAAATCGGCAAGAGAGACGACCTCCGCCGTGGCAAGTAAAGAGTCTGCCGGCACTACCGTCATCAACTCGTCGCGCACCAAAGACCGCGATGTCATGCCACTTTCTCGGGGCTCACGCGGGATAAAGCCCAGATCGCAGCGGCCCTCTGCCACCCATTGTTCAATCTCTGAGTAATCGCCCATCAGCAACTCATAATCGACGTCCGGGTGATCGGCGCGAAAGCGCGCAATCACCGGCGGCAGCACGTGGGTCGCCACGCTCGAAAACGTACCGATGCAGATCTTGCCACGCATGAGCCCTCGCATCTCGTCCACGCGTCGCTGCAGGCGGCCAAACTCTTCGCATAACGCCTCGACTGCCGGCATGACCTGCCGCCCGTCGGCAGAAAGCACCACGCCCTCGCGGCTGCGATCAAGCACCTTAAAACCCCAGTCTGCCTCAAGGTCGCCCACCATGCGGCTCACGCCCGACTGCGAATAGCTCAGGCGCTCTGCAGCACGCGTAAAGCTGCCGGCACGCACCGTCTCGAGCAGCACTTGCATCTTTTGGATATTGGTCTCCACGGCACGTCCCCACCCTTGCATGAGTTTTTGTCATGTTTTCCATGCATTATATTCGCTTTTCTTCTAAAGCCAGTTCACCCATAGTGAACATGTTCGGATATAGAGGGGATGTCAGCGCATGAACAACGGACTGTTTACGTACTTAGCAGCATTGCTATTGTTTGGCTCCAACGGTATCATCGCCGCCGCCATCGCACTGCCGAGCTCCGATATCGTGCTACTGCGCACGTTTTTGGGCGCCCTCTCGCTTGTCACTATCCTTGCCATCACCCAACGCCATAAACTGCAGGCGCCATCTCGTCCCCGCGAAGCCGCAGCACTCCTTCTCTCGGGAGCCGCGCTGGGCGCCAGCTGGATTTTTCTGTTCCGCGCCTACCAGACGATCGGCGTCGGCGTATCCTCGCTGCTGTACTACTGTGGCCCCATCATTGTCATGGCGCTCTCCCCACTCATCTTTGGTGAAAAACTGACCGGCGGCAAAATCGCCGGGTTTATCGCCGTCGCCTGCGGTGCTTTTCTCATTGCAGCACAAGGTCTAGGCGGCAATATGCCCATTGCGGGTATCGTCTGCGGTATCGCCTCGGCATTTTGCTATGCGCTGATGGTCATCGCTAGCAAGGGTGCGCCACACATCGAAGGCCTCGAGAACTCCACGCTCCAGGTGAGCGCCGCCTTTGTGACCGTGCTGGTCCTCACGCTCATCACGCAGGGCGCCCCCTCATTCCTGTCCGCCGGCGTCGCCGCCAGTATTGATTGGCGCGCCGTCGTCATGCTCGGCGTCATCAACACCGGCATCGGTTGCCTGCTCTACTTTAGCGCCGTCGCCAAGCTGCCCGTCCAGACCGTCGCGGTCGTCGGCTACCTCGAGCCGCTTTCGGCCGTCGTGTTCTCGGCCGTCCTTTTGGGCGAAGCCATAACACCGGTCCGCCTGATGGGTGCCGCGCTTATCATCGGCGGCGCGATTTTTTGCGAACTCGCCGGCAAACGC
Source organism: uncultured bacterium (assembly GCA_905215725.1). Classification (GTDB taxonomy): domain Bacteria; phylum Actinomycetota; class Coriobacteriia; order Coriobacteriales; family Coriobacteriaceae; genus Collinsella. Next base: position 12,893 of record CAJMRD010000001.1, read on the forward strand.
GCAAACGCCAAGGCTGGCATCGCCCAGACAGTACGTGCTTAAAAGCCCCTGCTTTGAAATGCTACCTGCGTAGATAAATAATCCCCAGCTGAGGATTATTGTCTAAAATAACCCGATGTGCCAAACTGCTCTTGTATGTATAAAGACGGCATAAAGTTTTTTGTCCTAGACAGATAACCGGATGTCTAAGGGAGTCCTCGTGGCACACAATAAACTGGAGGCAAACCTCCAAGACCAGCGCGGGCAAGGCGGGCACGGAGCCATCCCCCTCTCCGCTGGCATGCTGCTCGTAACGCTCGGCGTCGTCTATGGCGACATCGGCACGAGCCCCATGTACACCATGAAATCAATCGTCGCCAACAACGGCGGCATCGGTACCGTCAGCGAGGACATGATCCTGGGCGCGCTTTCGCTCGTCATCTGGACCATGACGCTCGTGACCACGGTCAAGTACGTGGTAATCGCCATGAAGGCCGACAACCACAACGAAGGCGGCATCTTCGCCCTGTTCAGTCTCGTGCGCAAGGTGGCGCCATGGCTGATTCTCCCCGCCATGATCGGCGGCGCGGCGCTGCTCGCCGACGGCATCCTCACCCCCGCGGTCACGGTCACCACAGCCATTGAGGGCCTGCGTACCATCGAGTGGGGCCACGCACTATTGGGTGACGGTCAGACCAATGTGATCATCATCACCATCATCATTATCTGCGGTCTGTTTGCCATGCAGCGCGCCGGCACCTCGTCAATCGGCAAGCTCTTCGGCCCGCTCATGACGCTGTGGTTCCTGTTCCTGGCGGGCGCCGGCCTGTTCAACATGCTCGGCAATCTGTCCATCCTACGCGCGCTCAACCCCATCCGCGGCATCATGTTCCTGTTCTCGCCCATCAACCACTCGGGCATCATGGTGCTCGGCTTCGTCTTCCTGTCGACGACCGGCGCCGAGGCCCTCTACTCGGACATGGGCCACGTTGGCAAGGCCAACATCTATGCATCCTGGCCGTTTGTTAAGGCAGCGCTTATCCTTAACTACCTGGGTCAGGGAGCTTGGCTGCTCGCCAATAACTCCAACCCCCAGATGCTCGCGATGGATATCGTTAACCCGTTCTATATGATGCTTCCCGAGCCCCTGCGCCCCTTTGCCATCGTGCTTTCGGCCGTGGCGGCCATCATCGCCTCGCAGGCCCTCATCACCGGCTCATTCTCGCTGGTATCCGAGGCAACGCGCCTCAACCTTATGCCGCACCTGCGCATCCACTACCCCAGCGACACCAAGGGTCAGCTCTATATTCCGCTCGTCAATAACATCATGTGGGTCGGCTGTATCTTCATCGTGCTGCTGTTCCAAAACTCCGAGCGCATGGAGAGTGCCTATGGCCTCGCCATCACCGTGACCATGCTCATGACCACGACGCTTTTGACGAGCTATATCACCGGCATCCTCAAGCACAAGCTGGGCGCCTGCATCTTTGCCCTGCTCTTTGGTGCCATTGAGCTGTGCTTCTTCGCTTCGTGCCTCACCATGTTCTTTGACGGCGGCTACGTCATGATCTTCCTGGCCGCACTGCTGTTTGGCCTTATGTACGTGTGGCGCCGTGGCACCGCCATCGAGCGCACGCAGACGATTCTGTTACCCGTCTCCAAGTACATCGATCAGCTCAACCGTCTGCGCAACGACGAGACCTATCCCGTGCTCGCCGACAACCTGGTGTTTCTCACCAACAGCCCCGATCCGCTCACGCTCGACCGCGACGTGCTCTATTCCATCCTGGATAAACATCCCAAGCGCGCCAAGGCGTATTGGTTCATTAACGTGCATGTCACCGACGAGCCCTATACGCACGAGTATTCCGTCGAGACCTTTGGCACGGACTTCCTCTTCCGCGTTCGCCTGGACCTGGGCTTTAAGGTCAACCAGCGCGTCAACGCCTATCTGCGTCAGATCGTCGGCGACCTGATGGCTTCGGGTGAGCTGCCGCCGCAGCACCACACCTACTCCATCTACGAGACGCGCGGCAACGTGGGCGACTTCCGTTTTTGCATGCTGCGCAAGATGCTCGCCCCCGAAACGGACATCAACCGCAATGACCACCGCGTGATGGCCATCAAGTACGCCGTCCGCCGCGCCTGCGGAAGCCCGGCACGCTGGTACGGTCTTGAGAACTCGGCCATCATCATCGAGTACGTGCCGCTGTTTGCCCGCATGCGCCCGGCCGTTAAGCTCGTGCGCACCCAGGTGCCGCTCGAGGTTCAGATTGAAGAGGCCGAGGAAATGGAAGTCGACATCTTCTCGGACGACTTGGTCAACGGCAACGAGGCCGGTAGGGACATGAACATCGACCCCACCGAGCTGCTCGAGAGCGTCGCAGATATGCCCGAACAGCAACAGCTCGACGGCCTCGAGAGTGAACAACTCAACGACGCCAACTTCTAGCGACGTCACAAATCAACGACAGCGGCCCTGCACCTCACGGGAGATGCAGGGCCGCTTTGCATTGCGGTAAAGCCATCGGCTACGAACGACGCGGCTCGGGAACCACGAGCCTATCGGGGCTCGCGCCCTCGGCATCCATCAGGCTCACGTAGCGAATCGACGGATCCCCATACATCGCGTAGTAATAATTGCCCGTGCGCGCGCTAAAGCATCCGGTGTAGATAGTCTTCTCGAACTTGCCATCGCCCATCCTGGACGCCCCCTCGATCATCACCACGCCCTCGAGCGAGCGGAACATGCGAACGACGTTTTCGGTCTCGCTCTCCTTTTGCGGGTAATTGGCATTGAGGTACGCCGCCTTTACAAAACGGCTCGGCGAATAGCAATCGCCCGGAATGCCGCGCATGCCGGCACCGGCTCCATAGGGCTTGAGCTCGGCGCCACGCCATGTCGCCGTCTGCGGAAAATCGCTTGTGGCGGTGATATAGGTGCGGAGGTTTTCCATGTGCCACGGGAAGGTCGGCTGGTTGGCAAGGGTGTCGACCGGATCGTCGTATACATGCAGCCCGTCAGCCATCACCTCGACCACGATGCTGCGCTGGCTGTCGCCGATAATCCAATGGAGCAGCGACACGCCCAGCCCCTCTCCGGCAGATTTGGCGACAATCACCGTGTCGCGCAGCGCGGCCTCGACCTCATCGACCGTCGAGAACGTCGCTGCCACCCACAGGGGGAACTCATAGGCCGCGATATTGGTCTTGCCGTCGACAGGGTCCTCGGCATACTCGGCATAACCCGGGAAATTGAGACCCGCCACGGCGAGGCCCGCATCGTTGCCGCAATCGAAGAACATAGGGTAGTTCTTGTAATCGATGCACATACCGATCACCGCGTGCGCCGCTGTCGCGTCGTCGATAAACGAATACGGAATGTGAAACCCGCGCGGCATCACGCGAACCTGTTGGCCGTAGTCAAAGCTCCAGTCGAGATTGCGGCCCAGATACATGTGGCCAGAATTATCGGTAAATCGAATACTCGTACACATAGCGCCTCCTAGCTTTACGTTCTTGCTAATTTCATTGTCTCCAAACAAAAAGGCGCTAAACACAAAAGCCCGGACATGACAACAATGTCACGCCCGGACTATTCAAGCAGGATAAACTCAACCAAGTTAACCCCGCAGGTCGTCTAAGGGGTCAAAGTGCCGCAGATTGCCACGAAAGAGGAGCGAAGCGTACTTAAGGTACGCGAGCGACGATTGAGCGGCAAGGTGCGGTGCTTTGGTCCCCTTAGACCAACTTTCCAAGACAGTGGTCGATCATATGCTGGATCATCTGTGCCTCAAAGCCCGCGTAGTCGCGGCGGCACTCCTTCATCTTGCCGTCGACGATCTGATCAAAGGCGACCTTGCACTTGATATAGCGCGTGGACTTGGTGACCTCCTCGTGCGTCAGGCAGCTCTCCTCCATCTTGCTGGCGCCCAGGCCAAACACCAGACGGGGGTTGTAGAGTACGTGAGGCTCGCCGGCATCGTCCAGGTAGACGCAAACCTTCTTGGTAACGCCAATCTGGTTAGCGGCAAGGCAGCCGGCATCGTCGAGCGACTTGATGGTATCGATCAGGTCCTGAGCAACCGACTCGTCCTCGACGGTCGCAACCTCGCAACGCTGGGACAGGATAGCCTCGTCGTGGCAAAGCTCTTTAATCATACGTTCCTCCATAGGGGTCGTTGTAACCGCTTAAGTATACGGTACCCACACATTTTCATGCGAAAAATACCGTCCGTCTGCTACAAAGCGCCGAACATCAACATGCGAGGAACAACAGCGTCGTAAAGGGGCTATAGTAGTTGAGTTCGTGTCAATCGGCCTAAACTCGGGGCCGAACAAGGAAAGGGTATGCATGGACGAACTTTTTCACGTCAGTGAGCGCAAGTCCACAATCGGGACCGAACTCCGCGCCGGACTGACAACATTCCTGGCGATGGCCTACATCATCGCCGTCAACCCCGCGGTGCTCTCGGGCGCTGGCATCGATGCGGGAGCGCTCGCCTGCGCCACCTGCCTGGGCGCCGGCATCATGACCATCTGCATGGGCATCTTCGCCAACCGCCCGCTCGCCTGCGCGTCGGGCTTAGGCGTCAACGCGATGATCGCCGGAATCACCACCACCGTCTGCGGCGGTGACTGGCACGTGGCCATGAGCGTCATCTTCCTCGAGGGTATCGTCATCTTGCTGCTCGTGCTTTGTGGCCTGCGCGAGGCCATCATGGACGCCATCCCGGTTGTCCTGCGTCACGCCATCTCGGTGGGTCTGGGCCTGTTCATCGCTATGATTGGCCTGTGCGATGCCGGCATTATCACCGCTGGCGCCGGCACACTCGTCGGTCTGGGCGACATCACCTCCCCCACCTTCATCGTCGGCATCATCTCCATCCTGGTGACAGTCGCCCTCGCCTGCCGCAACGTCCCCGGCTCGCTGCTCATCGGCATCGTCGTCGCCGTCATCGCCGGTATCCCCCTAGGTGTGACCCAGGCTCCGACCGGTATCATCGCCCCGCTCGATTTCTCGAGCATCGGTGGCCCCATCGCCGACGCCGGCGGCGTGCCTGCCATCGTCAAGGTCCTTACCGACCCCGCGCTCCTCGTCATCTCGTTCTCGCTGCTCATGAGTGACTTCTTCGACACCATGGGCACCGCGATGGCCGTGGCCAAGCAGGGCGAGTTCCTCACCGACGACGGCAACGTCGAGAATATCAAGGAGATTCTGATCGTCGACTCCGCCGCCGCTGCTGTGGGCGGTTTCATGGGCGTCTCCTCCATCACCACCTTCGTCGAGTCCACCTCTGGTGCTGCCGACGGTGGCCGCACGGGCCTCACCTCCGTCACCACCGGCGTGCTGTTCATTCTCGCCGCGTTCTTCTCCCCCATCGTCACCATCGTTTCCAGCGCCGCCACCTGCGGTGCTCTGGTCTACGTCGGCTACCTCATGATGAGCGAGGCCTCCGAGATTGACTGGTCCGACGTGTCGCAGGGTTTCCCGGCGTTCATGATTGTCGCCGGCGTGCCCTTCACCTACTCCATCTCTGCCGGCATCGGTCTGGGCTTTATCGCCTACGTAGTCGTCGCGCTCTTTAAGGGCGAGGCTTCCAAGATCAAGCCGCTCATGTGGATCGCAGCCCTCGCCTTCCTCGTCTACTTCTTCGTGGCGTAACGGCATAGTCTGCTAAAACAAAACAACAAGGCGCGGAATCGCATCGAGCGGCTCCGCGCCTTTCTTTTAGCGTCTGCCCCCGTGCCAGCGTGCGACAATTGAGGCTGTCAATATCACAACACCGAGAGAAGCCTGCCTTGGAAGCGCATCATAAGCAGATAACCGTTTATTCAGAGTGTGCGGAAGGCGCGCCCGTCATCTACCTCCCCGTTGTCATGGGCGACGGTAGTGAAGTCTACGAGCGCTGCCGAGAGCTCGACTGCCCGCCGTTCACCCTTGTCGCCATTGGAGGGCTCGATTGGAATCGCGAGCTGAGCCCCTGGGAATGTGAGGGAACTATACGAGATGCCGAGCCCTTTGGCGGACAGGCTGCTGGTTTTCTTGACGAGTTGTTGAAGCAGATAATCCCCCAGGCCGAATCATCGCTCCCGCAACCGCCCGCCTGGCGCAGCGTTGCCGGCTACTCGTTGGCGGGTCTTTTTGCACTGTGGGCACTTTGGCAAACAGATGTCTTTGAGCGCGTGGCGAGTGCATCGGGGTCGCTGTGGTTCCCCGGCTTTATCGACTACGCGCGCGAGCGCACGATGACGGCTACGCCCGACGCCGCCTATCTGTCGCTCGGTAAAAAGGAAACCAAGACGCCCAACCGCATGATGCGGCACGTACTCGACGATACGCGCGCGATGGAAAAGCTGTTTATCGAGCGCGACATCCCAACAACGCTGGAGCTCAACCCCGGCAATCATTTTGCCCAAACTGACCTGCGCATGGCGCGCGGCATCCACTGGATACTGACGCATTAAAAATGGCGTCCACGCGTACACACGCATGGACGCCATTTTTAATTTGGCTGAACGCAGCTACTATTCGACAGTCTCCTCGAGTTCAGATACGGTGGGCGTCGAGAACTGGGGCATGGATGTCCTTTCATGATGGAAGGGCGATCAGGCATATCGGATAACCTGCCCGAACGATACGATCCGAACCATTGTACGCGACACGCAATGCCTCGCACGCGCCGCCACCTGCAAACGGTAGCGTTACTCCCAAACGCGCTCGGCAATGCGCTTGACCAGCGCGATCTTTGCCCACTGCTCGTCCTCGGTCAGCTTGTTGCCAATCTCGCAGCTGGCAAAGCCGCACTGGGGCGACAGGTACAGATTCTCGAGCGGCACGTACTTTGCGGCTTCGCGGATGCGCTCGACGATAACATCCTCGTTCTCGAGCTCTGCCGCCTTGGTGGTTACCAAGCCCAGCACGACCTTCTTGCCGGGAGCGACGTACTTGAGCGGCTCAAAGCCGCCGGCGCGCGGCGTGTCGAACTCCAGATAGAACGCATCGACATTCTCATGTGCGAACAGGTACGGTGCGATGGGATCGTAGCCGCCTTCAAAAGCGTAGGTGGAGTGGTAGTTGCCGCGGCACACGTGCGTGTTGATAACCAGATCGTCGGGCTTGCCCTCGATGGCGGCGTTGTTGAGCGCCACGCCCAGCTCGCTTACCTTTTGCAGGTCGACCGGGCTCATGCCGGTTTTGGCGACAAAATCGGTATCGCAGTAGATGCCCCAGGTGCAGTCATCAAACTGGATGTTGCGGCATCCTGCTGCGTACAGGTCGGCGATCACCGTGCGATAAGCGTCTGCAATAGCGTCGGCAAGTTCCTCATCGGTCTTATAGACAGCGCGCAGGCTCTCCTGCTGGCCGTCGCAGCGATCGAGCGTGACCTCAGAGAACGTCTGGATCGGCGCCGGAATGGTCTGGCGTGCGACCTGGCCCTCCTCCTCCAGCGCCTTGACGAACTTAAAATGCTCGACGAACGGGTGGTTCTCGCCGCTAATGAGACCGGTTACCACGGCGGTGTCGGCCGTCGTCTCCTCGTCATGGAACATATAACCCGTGCGTGAGGTGCGGCGCTCAATGCCGTTAAGGCCCCACATAAAATCGAGGTGCCAGTAGCTGCGGCGGAACTCGCCATCGGTGATCACCCGCAGGCCGGCGGCCTTCTGCTTGGCCACCAAATCGCGAATAGCATCGTCCTCGACGGCCTTAAGGCCGGAAGCGTCGAGTTTACCCGCGACATAGGCGGCACGGGCCTCCTTTACAGCCTGCGGACGAAGAAAACTGCCGACGATATCGGCGCGAAACGGCGCGTTCGGATGAATCGAAGTGCTCATAGATATCTCCCTTTGCATTGGATGCTCTACTGGGACAGAGTATGAGCGCTCATATGACCATCGTAAAATATACGTTTATAACAGTTTGATATAGATGCTTCCTATATCAGTCTGGACTGCCATAAAGAGACTTGAACTGTGCGGAGCACAGCAGCCTAGATATGCTGACGAATCGCGTCGATATAGGCCCGACCGTAGCGCGTGAGCGTCGTGTTCTTGCGCGTGATGATGCCAATCTCCATGTATTCGTCCACATCGAGCGGAATCGAGATAATACCGGGGCCGTTAAGTTCATGGCTGATCACGCCCGAGCATACCGTGTAGCCGTTGAGGCCCATGGCCAAATTGAACAACGTCGCACGGTCGCGCACGCGGATATTTTTGCGACGCTCGAACGTCGAGGTCAGCTCCTCGGAATAGTAAAACGAGTTGTAGCTGCCCTGCTCGTAGGACAGGAACGGGTAGTCTTCCAGATCCTCGAGCGTCACGCTGGAGCGGTCCGCCAGCGGATGGTCGGCGCAGACGAAGACATGCGGCGTGGCGCAGAAGAGTCCTTCGAACACGAGCTCGTTGGCCACCAGCATGCGCTCGATGACCTCGCGGTTATGCTCGGATAAGTACAGGATGCCCAGTTCGCTTTTCATATGCGCGACATCCTCGATAATCTCGTGAGTCTGCTCCTCGCGCAGGGTGAAGTCGTAACGCGCGGCATCGAACTCGCGGATCACGTCGACAAACGCGTTGACGGCAAAGGAATAATGCTGGCAGCTCACACTAAAGTGCGGCACCTGCTCGGATGCGCCCTTGTACTTGCCCTCGAGCAGGTCGGCCTGGTCGAGTACCTGGCGCGCATAGCCCAAGAAGGTCTCGCCTTCCTCGGACACAATGACGCCCTTGTTGGTGCGCTCAAAGATGTGCACACCCATCTCGTTTTCGAGATCGCGAATCGACGCGGTAATCGAAGGCTGCGACACAAAGAGACGGCGCGAGGCCTCGGTAATGCTGCCGCATTCGGCAACTTTGACGACATATCTGAGCTGCTGGAGCTTCATGGCTGTCTCCTTAGCTGTTCGCGAAATTCGCGTCGGCTGCACCCTCCTGACGCATAAACGGCGGCATCTCCCCCGTCGCGGCGCAGGCGGCAATCTGATGCAGAGCCCCGGCGACCGCATCATCTGCCGCGGCGCCGATATGCCAGCGCGCGGCAGCCGTGACGGCCTCATTGGCATTGGCGACTGCAACGGAGTTGGGAACGGCATCGATCATGGGCAGATCGTTATCGGAATCGCCAAATACGGCCACCTCGTCGGGCGTCAGGCCCAAGGCGCGCGCCAGCTCCAGCGCAGCGCAGCCCTTGTCCCAACCATCCGGAAGGATGTCGAACAGGCGCACTCGGTTGTTGGGAAACACAAGCGAGAGTTCCGGCACCTCAACGGCAACGCGCTCGCGTAGCTCCGCGAGCTCCTCACGCGAACGGGCACTCCAGATATTCGCCTTAAACACCGGCGCGCCATCGACGACGGGACGACACGGGGCCTCTTCGCCTTTGAGCCACGCATTGCCGCCCGACTCCATAGCGCGACGCACACGCTCGGGATTGCTCGTCACGCAATAGGCATCGTTGCCCCAAAAGTCATCGCCCAGGCTGTAGACCTTCAGGTACGTATCGTCGGTCTCTTGCTCCAAGTAGTCAGCCAAACGCATAAGGGCGGCGTTGCCGGTCGCATGCGAGGCTACCACCTCGCCGTCCACAAACATCACCTGGCCGTTACAGAACGCACCGGTCGAAAAACACTCGGAACGGTTTTTGAACATCCAGCCCATCGCGGACGGCTGACGACCCGAAACCGGCCCAAAGTGCAGACCCGCCGCCTGCATGGCATGAATACCCTCAATGGCGTAGTCGCTGGCGCCGTCATGCCCGGCTGGAATCAGCGTATCGTCCATATCGGTCAGCACAAGTTTAATCATAAGGCCCCCATTCGTATCGGTCCTACCTATTGTAACGACCTGCCAAAATAAACCTGTCCCTTTTTGGCAGGTGCGCTAGTATAGGGAACAACAGATTCGATGCGGGAGTGCCGGCGGTGCAAACCACAAGGCTGAGAGGGCATGGGGCCCAATCCTTTGAACCTGTCAGTTAATGCTGGCGTAGGGAGCATGCCGCCTTTACAGGGGCGCTGTCTATGCACAGCGCCCCTTTTCTATGCCAAGGAGGCATGTGCAGTGATTGATTCGGAACAGCTTAAGCAAAATGTGGTCAAGGCCGTAGAGGAGATTCGCGCCACCAATCCGATGGCCGGCTCCATCACCAACACGGTGACGATCGACTTTGTCGCCAACGCACAGCTCGCCGTGGGCGGATCGGCCGCCATGGTCTATCTGCCCGACGAGGGCGAAGCGCTCGTTGCCGGCGGCGGCGCCATCTATCTCAACATGGGCACGCTCTTCCCTATCTACGAGCAGACGATTCCCCGCGCGGCGAAGGCGGCACACGACGCCGGCAAGCCCTGGGTGCTCGATCCGGTGGGCCTGGGCATCGGTAGCCTGCGCACCCAGCTGGTAAACGAGCTCAAGCAGTACAAGCCCGCCATCGTACGCGGCAACGCCTCCGAGATTATCGCGCTCGCCGGCCTGTGGGGTCTTGAGGGCGAGACGGCCGATCTGAGCCGCGTGCGCGGTGTCGATACCACCGACACGGTCGACGCCGCCCGTGGTGCCGCCGTGGAGCTCGCCCGCTACACCGGCGGCGCCGTAGTGGTCTCGGGCGAAGTCGACCTGATTACCGACGGCACGACCGTGGCCAAGTCCCACGGCGGCAGCCCGCTCATGTCCAAGATCACCGGCTGCGGCTGCTCGCAGGGCGGCGTGCTGGCCGTGTACGCCTGTGCTACCGATCCGTTTACGGCAGCCGTCTGCGGCACCGCCGTCTACAACGTGGCCGGCACGCGTGCCGCCGCTGTCGCCGACGCCCCGGCAAGCTTTAAGGTCGCCTTTATCGATGAGCTCTACCGCGCGACCGCCCAGGACATCGCCGATAACCAACTCGAGCTCGAGGAGGCATAAGCCATGTCCGAGCCCGTAACCAATGCCGGCATGAACACGCTCGTCGCCGTGGCCATCGCCCCGTGCGGCACCGGCGACGAGCTGTCCGCCGAGGTCGCTGAGGTCGTGCGCGTCATTCGCGAGAGCGGTCTTCCCAACCGCACCACCTCGATGTTCACCGAGATCGAGGGCGACTGGGACGAGGTCATGCAGGTCGTGCGCGACGCAACCTTTGTGTTGGCGAGCAAGGGTATCCGCACCGAAGTCGTGCTCAAAGCCGATATTCGACCCGGATTTACCGACACCATGACCGGCAAGCTCGAGCGCATGGAAGCGCAGATCAAAAAGCAGGAGGAAGCACGATGAGCATCCGCGACAACCTTGATATCTCGGCCTATCTGGTACTCGGCCCCGAAAACACGCTGGGGCGCCCCGTGGGCGATGTAGTGACCCAGGCGCTCGATGCCGGCTTTACCTGCATCCAGGTGCGCTCCAAGGTGGCAAGCGCCCGCGAGATCATCGCGCTGACCGGCGACGCCGCGCAGGCAATCGCACAGGCTGGCAAGACCGGTCAGGTCGCCTTGCTGATCGACGACCGCCTGGACTGCGTACTTGCCGCGCGTGAGCAGGGTATTGCTGTCGATGGCGTGCACGTGGGCCAGAGCGATATTCCCGTCGAGGTCTGCCGCAAACTTTTGGGTCCCGACGCCATCGTGGGCCTTTCGGCCCGTTGCGAGGAGATGCTCGAGTACGTCAAGACCGCCGACATGAGCCTAGTCGACTACCTGGGCATCGGCCCACTCCACGAGACTGAGACCAAGCGCGATTGCGGACGCGCAGCCGATGGCTCCATCATCACCAAGAGCTTTGAGGACCTGACCGCCCTCCACGCGGCAAGCCCCGTGCCCATCGTGGTGGGCGGCGGCGTTAAGACAGCCGACCTGCCGCAGCTTAAGGCCACCGGCGTCAACGGCTTCTTTGTGGTGAGCGCCGTCTGCAGCGCCGATGACCCCTACGCCGCGGCCAAGGAGCTTGTCGACACCTGGCAGCAGGCATAGCCATAAGCCGAGCAGCCGATTCGCAGCCTCACATCTTCAGCAATGGAAAGCGCATCCCAGTTTGGACCTCCATTCCGGGATGCGCTTTCCACATGCGACCCTTACCCCGCCAGATACGCTTCCAACGCCGGCAAAGTCGCCTCCGCATCGCGGCGACCAATCTGATAGATGCGCTCAAGTTCATCGGGCTCACGACACAGCGACGGCACCTTCACCGATTCGCTCGGACGCACCACAAAGATATCGCCGGCGGCCTCACGACGCGCCAAATCATCGAGCGTGGCATTGTAGACCTCATGCCGATGCTCAAGCGCTGCGACAAACTCCGGATAGTGACGGAACACGCGACGCAGCATGGGCATCACGCTGTTGGGCCGCTTCACAAAGCCCGCCGGCTGCGTGAGTACCACGATGTTGCGGTCATACCCCTGCGCAAACAGCCAAGCGCTGGGAATAGAGTCAGCCACGCCACCATCCAGATACTTATGCCCGTCAATAGCAACGGGACGCGTCGCCACAGGAATCGCCGATGACGCCCGGATCCACTCGATATCGCGCTCATCGCCATAGGGCAGGTCGTGATAGACGGCCTTGCCCGTCTCGATATCGGTACACACGCACGTAAATCGCATGGGGCAGGCGCGGTACGCCTCCAAGTCGATGGGATCGCGCTCGATAGGCACCTCGTGATAGGCAAAATCGGCATTGAACATATCGCCGGTCCGCAGCCAGCTTGCTACACCCGCATAGCGCTTGTCGGCGCAATAAGCCTTGTTGTAGCGAATGGCGCGGCCGATCTGGCGCGATTTAAAGTTGTAGCCAAACGCCGCGCCCGCCGAGACACCCACCATATGGTCGCAAGTTAAGCCGTGCTCCATCCAAACGTCGAGCACGCCCGCCGTATACATACCGCGGTAGCCGCCTCCCTCGAGTGCCAGCCCCACCGTGCGCGTCGTATTTGACTGTGCCATGCGACCATCTCCGTCCCCACAAATTCAAACGGGACAAGTATACCCGTCAACATATATCGTCCCAGTCGCATTTTTATCGAACATCGCATCGTCGCGCTACCGCTTGTCGAACAATAGCCGCCCACAGCATGTGCACCCATATATAATTGTGCACTATTGTTTACACTACTCAGCTGTTATCAACAGCGAACATTAGCCGGCAAATTAACTCAACAACGCGGCAAGGCGGGGGCCTGGATACATGCAAAGCGCTGAGCAACGACGCGTGTACACAACGAGCTCGCCCGACGCAATCCGCCCCGACCTCAGAAAGCCACTTAGAACATGGAAACTGTCAGCAATTACACCGAAACGCTCGAAAAGACCGTCCGCGACCTTCTCGAGCGGCAGGAGGATCTGATCAGGACCGCCTTTACCGACCAGCTTACCGGGCTTGGCAACCGTGGCGGCTTTGCCCGTTCCCTCGAAGAGCTCTGGGAGCAGGACGCCCCCGTTACCATGGCGTTCATCGATATCGACAATCTCAAGCACTGCAACGACGTCTTTGGACATGACGAGGGCAACCGCTATATCTTGCAGGTAAGTCTCTATCTTAATCTGTATATGAAGGTGGGCGAAGCGGCGTTTCGCATAGGCGGCGACGAGTTTGCCATCCTATCTACGATTGCAACCGAGGACGACCTCGCCGAACGTCTGAAACACTGCCGAACGGTTCTGCTCAAAAATAACGATTCCGAGATGCCCCACTCGTTTAGCTACGGAGTGTCACATGCCGACCCCGCCCTGGGCGAAGCTTCCAATCGCATGACGCTCGATGCCGACCATCGCATGTACGACTACAAGCTACGTCATGCCATGCACCTCGATCGACGCAATATCACGCAAGTTCACGCCGACGACTTCGAAATAAGCGATCGAATTTTTGACGCCTTTTCGATGCTCAATGAGGGCCGATATTTCTTTATCGAGAACTTGGACAAACATCGCACCCTTTGGTCACAAGGTGCCTTGCGCGATCTTGGCCTTCCCTCGGAGCACATAGACAACTGTCGCGATTACTGGAAAACGCGCGTCCATCCCGACGACCTTGAGGCCTGCATCAACGACATCGACCAAGTCTACAACGGCACCAAGCACCGTCGCGTCATGCAGTATCGTGTGCGCAACGCCGTCGGCGACTACGTCCTTTGCCGTGCTCGCGGGTTTCGTATCGACGGCGACGGAAATGTCCCCTCGCTCTATGTCGGCGAGCTCGTCAACCACTCACTTGCCGAAACCGTCGACGCCGCCACAGGCCTCGGAACGCAGCGCATGCTGGCCAACGCCATCGACGCCTGCCGCCGCGATCGTTGCGAGACAGGGCTTATAGCGGTGCGCGTTCGTGGCACGACAAAGCTCAACGAGCTCTACGGGGCCGAGGCTGTCGACAACATGCTTGCCGAATACGCAGGCCGCATGCTGTCGATCACCCGCGGCAGGAGCCGGGTCTACCGTTCACGAAGCGTCCAGTTCGTCGTGCTCAGCAACGACCTGGACCACGAGGCATTCGAGCAACTGACCCGCCACCTTAAAGAGGCCGTTTTCGCTCCTGTTCGAATCGCAGGCGACACCATTACTCCCGTCTGCCTTGTCGTCCCGGCATTTTACGAGCACTTAACCCATCAGGCGACCGCCGTTTTAGGCGAACTCGACCGTCGCCTTCGCACGGCCGGCGGGCTTGTTCCCAACGACAGCCTCCCCATACCCGAGGCTGAGCGCAAAAGCGCCATCGCCGAACGTATCGACTCGCTCACGGGCCTCTATCGACCCAGCGAGTTTATGCGGCGCGCCAACGCTTTTCTCGAGGCAAGGCGCGACGGCGCCTGGTGCATCGCCACGGTCGACATGGGCCACATGCGCCTGTTTAACGAATGGTATGGACAGGCCGAAGGCGACCGCCTGCTTGCCGATGTGGGCACGGTCCTCAAGGACATCGAGAATGCCGGCATGGGCGTCGCAGGGTACTGGGGCCAAGATGACTTTTGCGTACTCATCCCCTTTAAGCACATCACCGTCCATCAAATCTACAACCGCGTTCGCGAGGCAGTAGCCAGGTATGATGGCGGCGTAGGTTTTTGGCCGTCCATGGGCGTTTACCCCATCGATTCCAATGAGGAGATCACCATCGATGCGCAGGCAAAGGCCATGTTTACCAATCGGCGCGCAAAAAACGACTTTAAGGAGCGCATTGCCATTTTTTGCCCCGAGGAGTACAAGCGCGAAATCGTGTTCAACCGCACGCTGACCGAATTCCAGTACGCGCTGTCAAATGGTCGCATCACGTACTATCTTCAGCCCCAGGTCGATATGGAAACCGGCGAGATTATTGGCGCCGAAGCACTCACCCGCTGGATTGACAAGGACGGCTCTCTCATTTCGCCCGCAACGTTTATCCCCGCACTCGAGGAAAGCGGCTTTGTAGTGACGCTCGACAAATATGTTTGGCAGGGCGTCGCCATGTGGCTCCGCGAGCGCCTCAATCGAGGACTTCGCGTGGTTCCGATTTCCCTCAATGTGTCGCGCGTAGACATTCTTGCCTGCGATGTCGCCGAGCATATGGGGTCGCTCGCCGCCCAGTACAACCTGCCGCCCGAACTCATGCACATCGAGATCACCGAGACCGCCTATACCGGAGAGTCCGAGGCCGTGGATAAGCTGACCGCGGATCTGCACACCCGTGGCTTCTCGACCTACATGGACGATTTTGGCACCGGCCAGTCCACGCTCGCGATGCTCAAGAACGTCAACGTCGACGTCATCAAGCTCGACCGCACCTTTGTGCCCACCGACCGCGATCAAGGCCGCAGCACGCAAATCATTTCATCGATGCTCGAAATGGCGCAGTCGCTCCATCTGCCCGTCGTGGTCGAAGGCGTCGAGACAAATGAGCAGGCGAACATGCTACGACAAATGGGCGCCCGCTACGCTCAGGGCTTCCTCTACTACCGCCCCATGCAGGCGAAGGATTTTGAGGCATTGCTCGATGGCGGCAATAACAACTGATACGCTCGCGCGCAAAACGCCACCGTCGAAGGGGATATTTGTCTCCATTAGCTAACTTATATCCCCAATTCAAACCGAATTGGGGATATGATACAAACCGTTGTTCCGCCCAAGGAGGTTATCCATCATGAACGAGTCGTATCGCCTGGGCGAGCAATCGATTATTGCCTATCTTCAGCGACTTGCGAACGGCGTCTCGACCGCCGAACTCGATGTTGCCGCGCTGCCTGCTGGGCTACGCGCCGTTGGTGAGCAACTGCAAAAGACGCATGCCATCCTGCAACAAGAGCGCCAGCTGCTTGAGCGCAACGCCTATATCGATCCGCTCACCAACTTGGGCAACCGCAACGGATTCGACCGTCACGTCGAGCAACTCTGGCGCAAAGGCGATCCTTTCACCTGCGCCTATATTGACATCGACCATCTCAAGCATTGCAATGATAGGTTTGGCCACGCCGAAGGCAATCGCTATATTCTGGGCATCTGCCGCACGCTCTCCGAAACCATGGAGCACGATGAGATGCTGCTCCGTATCGGTGGAGACGAGTTTGTGCTCATCTCGCTCTCCGCAAACGAGATTGAACTCGAGCAGCGCTTGGAGCAGGTACGTACCAGGCTGATCGAGGCGAGCTCAGGTGGCAAGGCGCCCATGATCGGCAGCTTTAGCTTTGGCTGCTCGCGCGTCGATCCACTTGCTGGCGACACGCGTCGCCAGATGACGATGGATGCCGATCGCAAGATGTATCGCTATAAGCTTATGCATCGTGTGCAGCAACCGAAAGACGATGACGCGCCGCAACGCCCAATCGTCGATCAGCTTCCCTGCAACGACCGGGTGTTCCAAGCGATCTCCATGAGCTCCGAGACGCGCTATCCGTTTATCCTCAATCTCGATACGGGAGAATCGCAATGGTCGGTTAACGCCGTGCGCGATTTTGACCTGCCCTCCCAGCACCCTTTTAACTCACTCGACATGTGGCTCGCCCGCGTTCATCCCGAGGACCGCGACAACGTACGTGCCGAACTCGACATGGTGATAAACGGCACGTGGCACTTCCACTACATGCAGTATCGCGTAATGGATGCCACCGGAAAATACGTGCTTTGCGACTGCACGGGCTACCGCTTGGACGGCACCGATACCGAGCCCGGCATGTATGTGGGCATTATCATCAACCGAAGCTTGGCAGATACGACCGATTCCGTGACCGGCTTGGGCGATATTCACGCCCTGGTCAACGCCATTGGCGAAATGCGTCGCGTGGCGCGCAAGGCGGGGTTGATCGCCATTAAAATCGATGATATCGCTCAGGTCAATGCCCGTTTTGGCTTTGATGCGGGCGACCGTGTTTTGGCAGAATATGCCGCCTGTCTGGTGGAATGCTCGCGCGGTAAGGGTCGTATGTTCCGCTCGACGGGGCCGATGTTCGTGGCGCTTTTCGACGACTTTGATCCCGAAGAAACCGATACGATTGCAGAGGAAATCGAGCGGTTCCTGGGTTCGCCCGTGCTCTTTGGCCCATTTGAATATCAGCCGCCCATTCGCGTGGCCACGCTCCATCTGGACGGCGTCGACCGTCAGCCCGTTTCGATTTTGAACGAGCTCAAAGCGTTGCTCGGGAAAGCCGTGCAGGTGCCAGGTACCAAACTGGATTAGCACCGCGCCCGCGCCGCCTCCCCCATCGTGCGATAATCCTCTGCAGAAGTCACCAAAAGCAGAGGGAGTTTGTGATGAAGGTTCTTTTGGTCAATGGCAGCCCCAAGGCAAACGGCAACACCGCCCGTGCACTCGCCGAGGTCGCCGAGCAGCTCAATGCAGAAGACATTGATACCGAGGTGTTTCAGCTGGGCACCAAGCCCATTCGCGACTGCATTGGCTGTGGTCAGTGCGGCAAGCTCGATTGCCGCTGCACCTTTGACGATGACGTGGTGAACGAGCTGATCGCTGCCGCCGAGCAGGCAGATGGTTTTGTCTTTGGCTCGCCCGTCTACTATGCGCACCCCAGCGGACGCATCCTTTCGGCCCTCGATCGCGCCTTCTATGCCGGCAGCAAAGCCTTTGCACACAAGCCGGGCGCTGCCGTCGCCGTTGCCCGTCGCGGCGGCACGTCGACCACCTTCGACGTGCTCAATAAGTACTTCACCATCAACCAGATGCCCGTGGTTGCTTCCACGTACTGGAACAACGTGTTTGGCGCCATGCCGGGCGAGGCCGCCCAAGACGCCGAGGGCCTGGCCACCATGCGCAACATCGGCAAGAACATGGCCTGGCTCCTGCATTGTATCGAGGCAGGACAGGCCGCCGGCATCGAAGCCCCCGAAGCCGATCGCGAGCGCACCAACTTCATCAGGTAGAACGGCGGAACAAATACATGAACGTGCAAATTTTTGGCACCAAAAAGTCTTTCGATACCAAGAAGGCTCAGCGTTATTTTAAGGAGCGCCGCATTAAGGTGCAGTTTATCGACCTTAAGGAAAAGGAGATGAGCAAGGGCGAGCTCACGAGCGTGATGCAGGCGGTCGGCGGCATCGACAAGCTGCTCAACCCCAAGGCTAAGGACGAGGAGACGCTCGCGCTCATCCAGCACCTCACCCCTAGCCAGCGCTTCGACAAGCTGCTCGAGAACCAGCAGGTCTTGGCCGAGCCCATCGTGCGCAACGGCAAAAAGGCCACCGTCGGTTATTGCCCCGATGTATGGGGAGCCTGGGAGTAGCCTGTGTTATTTGCCGGCGCGTAGGTATAAGAGCAGGCGTTTGGCATATGATTCAACTGTAAGCCATGTCTAACAAAGGAGGGCACATGCCCAACAAACCCGTGAAAATCATCATGCTTACCGGATACCTCGGTGCCGGCAAGACCACGCTGCTCAACCACATCCTCGCTAACGACGGCGGTATCCGCGCCGCCGTGATCGTCAACGATATTGGCGAGATCAATGTGGACGCCAGCCTCATCGCCGACGGCGGCCTTTCCGAGACCGACGACCTCATCCCGCTCACCAACGGCTGCATTTGCTGCACGCTTTCGGACGACCTTGCTAACCAGCTGCAGGGCATCGCCGATTCGGGCAACTTCGATTACATCATCATCGAGGCCTCGGGCATTTGCGAGCCCATCCCCATCGCCTACACCATCTCGAGCTTCTGCGACGAGGCCAAGGTGGGCGGCGAGCCTAAGCTCGCGCTCGACAACATCGTGGCCGTGGTCGACTGTGCCCGCATGTACGACGAGTTCAACGGCGGTCGCGACCTGCTGGCTGAGGATATCGACGAGGACGACATCGAGAGCCTGCTCATCCAGCAGATCGAGTTCTGCTCCACGCTGATCCTCAACAAGACCGATACCGTGAGCCCTGAGCAGATCGCCGAGCTCAAGGCCATCGTGCGCAGCCTGCAGAAAGACGCCGTGATCGTCGAGGCCCAAAACGGCGAGGTCCCCATGGAGGAGCTGCTCGATACCGACCGCTTCGACTTTATGCGCGCCTACAACTCCGCCGCTTGGATCGAGGCCATGGAGCATCCCGAGGAGCACGACGACCCCGAGGTGCTCGAGTACGACATCGAGACCTTTGTGTACTCGCGCCGTAAGCCGTTTGACCTGCAGAAGTTCACCGATTTTGTTGAGCAGGAGTGGCCCGACGAGGTCATTCGCGTCAAAGGCCCGCTGTGGCAGACCGGCGATCCGGACATGTGCTACATGTTTGAGCAGGCCGGCCACCAGATGCGCCTGATGGAGAACGGCCTGTTTGTCGACTCGGCGCCCGAGGGCGAGAAACAGAAGATCATCGACGAGAACCCCGAGATCATGCAGATTTGGGACGACGAGACGGGCGACCGTATGACGAGCCTGTGCATCATCGGCCGTCACATGGACAAGGATGCGCTCATCGCCTCCCTCGATGCCTGCCTGACCGACTGGCACCGCGCCTAGGTTTATCCAAGCGGGTATTTTTCCGCTTACGTAACCGCCAAGCCACCACGAAGGTGCCCTTCGTGGTGGTTTTTCGTTCTATGCCAAGGAGATTCATGTTCAACATTGTGCTGTATGCGCCCGAGATTCCGGCCAATACGGGCAATATCGGCCGCACCTGCGTGGTTACCGGCGCCCGCCTACATCTGGTGGAGCCACTGGGCTTTTCGCTCGACGACAAGACAGTACGTCGCGCCGGCCTGGGCTACTGGCAAAACTTGGACGTGACCACCTATGCCGGCTGGGAGGATTTCCTTGCGCGCAACGACCTCTCCCCCGCCGACGAGCGCCTGCACTTGCTGACCAAAAAGGCGCGCCGTACCTATGCGCAAAGCACCTACCGCGACGGCGACTTTTTGGTCTTTGGCAGCGAGAGCTCGGGCATTCCCGAGCCACTGCTTGCCGCGGCGCCCGAGCGTTGCGAGCGCATCCCCATGCTGCGCGATTGCGACTCACTCGATAACGCCGAGGCTTGGGAAGCTCACGAGGAATCGCTGGGGCATACCGAGGACAGCCACGAGGCCATCCTTCAACAGGATATCTGCGGCAACTTCGTCAACCCGGACGACTACCGCATCAGCGCACTCAACCTCTCCAACAGCGCCGCCATCGTCCTCTACGAAGCCCTGCGCCAAACGGGCTTTCCGGGAATGTGACAAAGGGACTATCCTTTTGTCACATTCGAGCGCCACGTCGATGGCACACACGCCTAATTGAGCTCTAGATAAAGAGCCCTCACTTTTAATCAGAATTAACTAAAGTAAAATGAAGTTAAACGGCGGTGTGAAAGGAGAGCCTTGTGAAATATCTCGAGAACCCGTTTACCCCCAGTTTTGGTGAGGTTCCTGCCCATCTCGCTGGCAGACAACAGATTATTCGGGATTTGGACCGTGCCTTCTTGAGCCAGCGCAGGCGCCCAGAATTGACCTCGATCTTCTCAGGCGCGCGTGGAACCGGTAAAACCGCTCTCATGTCGTCGCTCGCGACAAGGGCGGAATCCGACGGCTGGATAGCCGTAAAGACGACCGCGCTCCCGGGAATGCTTGAGGAAATCGAGTTCGGAGCGAAACGTGCTGCCGGCCATCTTATCGACCCGTCTAAGAACTTCGAAGTCACCGGTCTCGGAATTGCACCGCTCGGCAGCATCGAGGTCAGTCGCGTTCACGATGCCTCAACGTGGCGTTATCGCATGAGCGACATCATCGACCAGCTCAACGAGGCGGGCACCGGTCTGCTCGTCACGGTTGACGAGGTGGACCCGACACTCGACGAGATGATTCAGCTCGCAGCGACGTATCAGCACTTTGTGACCGATGGGAAACGCGTCGCCCTGCTCATGGCGGGACTTCCCAACAACGTATCGACGTTGCTGAACCACAAGACGGTCTCGTTCCTTCGCCGCGCCCAACAATATCATCTGGGTCGCATTGCCGACTATGACGTACGCGAGGCCCTGATTCGCACAATCCAGGAAAACGATCGCCTGGCAGATGCTGGGGGAATCGATAGAGCCGTTCGCTCGATCTCTGGTTTTCCCTTCCTATTGCAGCTCGTAGGCTACCGTGCCTGGGATCTCACAAGCGATTCGAAGGAAATCTCGTCACGCGACTTTGACCTGGGAATCAAAATCGCGCGCGACGAGATGGACGACCGAATCCTCGCGGCAACCTATCGGGAACTCACTGCAGAGGACAAGCGATTCCTCATCGCCATGCTCGATGACGAGGAAGAGTCCACCACCGCTGACCTTGTCGAGCGCCTTAAGCGTTCGCCGCAGCAGGTCTCCCGCTACCGACGCCGCATGATAGATGCCGGCATCATTGGAGAACGCGGGCGCGGAATCGTCGCTTTTGAATTGCCATTCTTCCGCGACTATCTCGCAGCTCAATGCGTGAAATAGAAGTCAATGTGACAAAGAGGCAGTCCCTTTGTCACATCGCCTATAGATAGCGACCGGTAACGCTCTTGGGGCAGGCAGCGATATCCGCCGGCGTACCGGCGCAGACGATTTGCCCGCCCGCGTCGCCGCCCCCTGGGCCCATATCGATCACATAATCGGCGTTACGGATAAGGTCGAGATCGTGTTCGATCACGATAACCGTGGCGCCCTTGGCAACGAGGCCATCAAACACACTTAGCAACACCTGAACATCGAGCGGATGCAGGCCAATCGTGGGCTCGTCGAATACGAATACGGCATCGTCCTGCACGCGGCCCATCTCGCTCGCAAGCTTAAGACGCTGCGCCTCGCCGCCCGAAAGCGCCGGCGTGGGCTCACCAAGCGTGAGATAGCCCAAGCCCAGGTCGTGCAAGGTCTGCAAGCGCGCCTGCACCTTTTTGAGCCCCAGTGTGGCGTCGAGGGCCTCGTCCACACTCATGTCCATGAGCTGCGGCAACGTAAGCAGACTCCCGTCCTTGCCCTCGCGATGGATACGCGAAGCCGTGTCTGCATAACGAGAGCCGCGGCATGCCGGGCAGACGATCTCGACATCGGGCAAAAACTGCACGTCGAGCGATATCGAGCCCGTGCCATCGCACGTAGGGCAGCGCAAGGCGCCAGTGTTGTAGCTAAAGGCGCCCGCCTTGTAGCCGGCTGCCTTAGCCTCGGGCGTGCGGGCGAAGGCACGACGCAGCTCATCATGGATGTCGGCATAAGTCGCCACCGTCGAGCGCACGTTGGCGCCGATGGGCGTGGCATCA
Source organism: uncultured bacterium (assembly GCA_905215725.1). GTDB lineage: Bacteria > Actinomycetota > Coriobacteriia > Coriobacteriales > Coriobacteriaceae > Collinsella. Next base: position 35,497 of record CAJMRD010000001.1, read on the forward strand.
ATCAGGTTGGCACGGGCGATACCCTCGGCATCGACCCAACGCACATGGCGTGGCAAGCGCTCGCCAGCTGCCTGCGCCTTAAGCGCCGGGATGAGCGTCTCGAGCACGAGCGTCGTTTTGCCCGAACCCGAAACGCCCGTCACCGCGACCAAGCGGCCGCGCGGGATATCGACTTCGAGCGGCTTGACGGTATGGATGGCATCGGTTGCCATGCGGATGTGGCCCTGGTCGAACATCTCCTCGTCAGTCACCTGCGGGCGCAAGCGCTTGGGGTCTGCGCGCAAAAACGGCGCGATGCGACTGCTCTGCGATTGCTCGACCTCGTCTACCGTACCGGCAGCGATCACGTTACCGCCGCCCGCTCCGGCAACGGGGCCCATCTCGACCAAATAGTCGGCTTCCGCCAGTACGCGCGTATCGTGGTCGACAACAACCACGGTGTTGCCGTCATCCACCAGATCGCGCATCACGCTAACCAAGCCGTCGACATTGGCAGGATGCAGGCCAATTGAGGGCTCATCTAGCACATAAAGCACACCCGTCGATCGGTTGCGCAACACGCGAGCAAGCTGTACGCGCTGGCGCTCACCCGTGGAGAGCGTGGCACCGGCGCGATCGAGTGAAAGGTAATCGAGACCCAGGTCGACCAGACGACGGGCCACGCTCAAAAACGAATCGCAGATATCCGTCGCCATGGGCCGCATCTCGGGCGGCAAGGATACGGGCACCCCGCGCACCCACTCAATCGCCTCGCCCAGCGTCATGGCCGCGGCCTGCGCCAGATTGATACCGCGCACTTGGGGCTGGCACGCAGCCTCGGAAAGACGCGTGCCACCACAGTCACGGCATGCTCCCTCGCGCAAAAAGCGCGCAACGCGTTTTAAGCCCTTATCGTCCTTGACCTTGGCGAGCGCATTCTCGACGGTATAGACGGCGTTGTAATAGGTGAAGTCGAGCGGCGTGGCACCCTCGCCGTTTTTAGGAACGTAGAGAATGTGCTTCTTAACCGCCGGACCATGGAACACGATGTCGCGCTCTTGAGGCGTGAGCTGGTTAAACGGCACGTCGGTACGCACGCCCATCTCGCCGGCGACCTGCTTCATCAAATCCCACATGAGCGTACCCCAGGGAAGCACCGCGCCTTCGTTGATAGTCTTTGACTCGTCGGGCACCAGGCTCGCCTCGTCCACCTCGCGCATGACACCGGTGCCGCCACAGGTGGGACACGCACCGCCGCTGTTAAAGGCAAGGTCCTCGGCACTCGGCGCGTAGAACTCGCGACCGCATGCAGGGCACGTGAGCGACAGGCCTGCGGCAACGTTAAGACTCGGCTCCACGCGCGCCCCGCAGTGCGGGCACACGTGATGGGCACAACGGCTAAAGAGCAGACGCAGGCTATTGTTAAGCTCGGTCATGGTGCCAAAAGTGGAACGCACGCCCGGCACGCTCGGACGCTGGTGTAGCGCGAGCGCCGCCGGCACGTGCAAGACCTCATCCACCTGGGCATGTTCGGCCTGCGTCAGACGACGGCGAGTATAGGTGCTGAGCGCCTCCAGGTAACGGCGCGAGCCCTCGGCGTAAAGAACGCCCAGTGCCAGCGAACTCTTGCCCGAACCCGATACGCCGGCAATACCCACGAGCTTTCCCAGCGGAATGTCGATATCGATGTCCTTGAGGTTATGGACGCGCGCGCCGCGCACCTCGATAGCCTGCGGGCTCATCTTCTGTTCCGTCACCTTTATCACCCTACTCATGCCATAAAACTCGATCGCGAACGTACGCGCCCAGCATGGGCACGGTAAACCGGACGAGGCCGTATCCGGCAGCCTCGATGACGCGCTCGCGAATCAGGCTTGCGCGATATTTACTCGCCCAGCTCTGGGTACGATCACAACGCTCAATGATATCCGCCATGCGCGTCGGTTTGTTCTCGTCAACCGCCATAGCCTCGATAAAGAGGCGTTGCGGACTGCGCAATCCATAATACAGGGGCGCGTCGACTGCTTCATAGAACTCAGAGATGGCATCCGCGTGCCCAACCTCAACATCGCGTTCTTCAATGACCCGCGAGTCACGCCGGACAGCAGCCCGCCACATGTAATAGCCCACCAGCTGAACCATGTAGGGATGCCCCATGCTCTTGTGTGCCGCAAGGTCCGCCGTCTCCGCGTCAACGTGAAGACCAGCGTCTTTGACCGTCTGGATATACGAATCGCGTACCTTTGGCAAAGAGATTGCCCCCAACGTACGCTGCTGGGCACGCCGCAAAAACGTCACGCTCGGCTCTTCGAGCAGATCGTCAACCATACTGGGTAAGCCGGCGAACACCAGCGCAAGACCGCGCTGGTCGCTATCGGACAAGCCCGTGGCATCCTGGTCTCCGAGCACCTGCTGATAGAGAACGGCAAGAGCCGCCAGTTCCTCGATAGACGCAGATTGCGCCTCGTCAATCGCAAACAGTATGCCCTTGCCTGGACCGAGCTTCTTGAGGCGCTCGTTGACCAGCCCTCGCAACGTCTCGCCCTTTGCTCGCGCCGCCTCGACCGACATCCGCCCAAAAGACGGACCGAACTCCATTGACGTCACAACGGGTTTATTCGAGCGAAGCGCGTCGGCCAAGCGGTCGCATAAGCCAAGCGAAGCGGAATCGGAGACAACCGCCCATCCGCGCTCATTGGCTAGACGTTGCAGCTCCCGCAGGAGAACCGTCTTGCCACAGCCGCGGTTTCCCGTAATGAGCATGAGCCTACCCGGCGCTCCGGCGCCGTTATCGAGCCCTTCCTCGAAATCTTCGATGACCGACTCGCGGCCGATGAGTATCGGAGGCCGCTTGCCAGCCGTAGGCTTAAAGGGATTTGGATTCATGTCGGCCTCCTCGGATTGGCAAACCCTGGCAATAGTTATACCAACTTATACCGAGTTATACCAATAGTATATGACAAAGGAGCTGCCCCTTTGTCATATGTGGCCGAAAAACTCGGCGTCTGCTGCTCGCCAGGGGCGGAAGGTGGCGGGATCGATCTTTACGTGCGCCGCGGCGGGCACGTCGTACCATTTGACCGTGTAACCGGCGCCGTGAGAGCAAAAGACCGAGTCGGGCGTGTTGGGCAGATCGGCCTCGGGCTCATAGGCGGCCGTCTCGATTACGCGCTCGGCATCATGGCAAGCCGAATAGCCGGCGAACTCTAGGTACAGATGTCCGCGACCACTCGTGTAGGCAGCCACCTCCAGCGCGTAATCCTGCACCTCGGATGCCGGCACGCGACCCACAAGCTTCGCCCGGTCTCCCGCCATCGTCGGCGGCTCGTACTCGGCACCCATGCGCGTGGCATCCGAGAGCGCCCGACCCACGCACTCCCCCGGCACCTCGAGCTCAAAGCGATACCACGGCTCCAACAGCACCGCCGCGCCGGCCTCGCGCGCCTGCATCAAACCCTGGCGAATCGCGCGGTACGTGGCCTGGCGAAAATCGCCGCCCTCGGTATGTTTGGCATGCGCACGGCCGCCCATGAGCGTAATGCGCACATCGGTGATGGGCGAGCCGGTCAGCACGCCCAGGTGATCGCGCTCCATGGCGTTGGTGAGTGCCAAACGCTGCCAGTTAAGATCGAGCTCGTCGGTCGAGGCCACGGTACCAAACTGCACGTCCGAGCCCGCCGGCAACGGCTCCAAACGTAGATGCACCTCAGCATAGTGACGCAGTGGCTCAAAGTGGCCCACGCCCTCGACCGGCTGCGAAATAGTCTCCTTATAGAGGATGCCGCCGGGCTCAAACTCGACCGCAAGGCCAAAACGATCGGCCAGCACGCGCTGCACGACCTCGAACTGCACGGCGCCCATCAACTGCAAATGAATCTGCTCAAGATGAGTGTTCCAGCTTACGGCGAGCATGGGATCTTCGTCCGCCAACTCAGTCAGCGCTTTGAACACCGCGTGGACATCGTGTTCGCCCGGCAGCACCGTATAGGTGAGGACCGGCGCAATGACGGGCGCATCGCCCGCGGGCTCCGCGCCCAGGGCGTCCCCCGGGCGAACGTGCGCAAGACCCGTCACGGCACAAATACCGCCAGCAGCAACTTCTTGGGCAAGCTCATACTTATCGCCGTTATAGATGCGTACCTGATCGACCTTCTGCTCCCATGCCTCAGTACCGGAACGTCCGCCAATCACCTGCTTGGCATGCAGCGTGCCGCCGGTCACTTTAACCCAAGCCAAGCGCTCGCCGCGGTCCCCGCGGCTGACGCGATAGACGCGGGCGGCAAACTCCGGGAGCCACGCCTGTTCGCGCATCAGCGCGCATATACCATCCAACAGCTCGTCCACACCTTGGTCCTTAAGCGCCGAGCCGGCAAAGCAGGGAAAGAGCTTGCGCTCGGCAACCATGCGCGACAGCGTCGCGACGGAAAGCTCACCCATCTCGAGAAACTCCTCGAGAGCCGCTTCATCCAACGCAGCAGCGTCCTCCTGAACGGTGCCGCCCGCCAGCAGTTCGTTGGCATCCAGGCAGCCCTCGGAAAGACGCTGCCCAAGCTGTGCCAGCAAAACATCGCGGCCGGGATTCTCCAAATCGATCTTGTTGATGAAGATGAACGTCGGGATGTCATAGCGCGCAAGCAGACGCCACAGGGTTTCGGTGTGCCCCTGTACGCCATCGTTGGCGCCTACCACCAGAATCGCGTAGTCCAGGGCACGCAGCGTGCGCTCCGCCTCGGCAGAAAAATCGACATGGCCGGGAGCGTCCACGAGCATGACGTGGGTATCGCCATGGTCGAGCACGGCCTGCGACGAGAAAATCGTAATGCCGCGCTCGCGCTCAATCTCGTTCGTATCCAGATGCGAATCGCCATCGTCCACGCGGCCGCGCTTGCGAATGCGACCCGCGTCGAACAACATGGCCTCGGCCAACGTGGTCTTGCCGGCATCGACATGCGCCAAGATTCCAACGACCGCTTGCTTCGACATGGCTCTCCTCTTATTACAAGCCCATCGCACGCGGCAACGGGCGTTCACGCTCCACACTGGATGATACAATTTACGGGCCGGCGGGCGAAGCGGGCCCTATCCCCCGACCGAGCTCATCGCCCCGCGTTGCCGCGCGGCGATTTTCGTAGGTTCGCGCCTTACGAAAGCCGGCACCTCCCCTTTTTGTCTGCCCTGGTTCATCTGGGACAGTAACAACGCGAGCCTCACAACAGCGAGGAGCCACCATGAAGGCATTGCTCAACGAGTTCAAGGAATTCATTAATCGCGGCAACGTGATAGACATGGCCGTCGGCGTGATTATCGGCGGCGCATTCACCGCCATCGTGACCTCGCTTACCGACAACATCATCAACCCGCTTATCTCCGTGATTGCCGGCGGCAGCGCCACCGAGATCTCGGGGCTGGTGGTGCCAGGAACCAATATCGACTTTGGAGCGTTCATTGGCGCGTGCATCAACTTTTTAATTGTCGCTGCCATCGTCTTTGCCATCGTCAAGGCGTTTAACAAGGCGCAGGAGATTGGCGATAAGCTGGCCGGCACCACCACCGAGGAAGCCGCACCGGCGCCCGTCTGCCCGTATTGTCTGGAAGAGGTGCACGAAGGCGCGACCAAGTGTTGTCACTGCGGAAGTGAGCTGCCCAGGGAATAGTCGCGTAGACACAGCACTATCAACCACACGGCAAGCACCCCAGGCGCCGCAATCAACTGAATTTGGCCCCGTTTGGGGCCATTTGTCGTTCGAGTGAATTGTTGCCATGAGGCCCGGCTTTTACGCCTCGCGCAGCCAATCGAACGCGACACGCGCCGTGCCGTCGGACACATAGACGATACCAGCGCGCTCAAAGCCGGCCTTTATGATGGCGCCCTGCATGGGCAGGTTGTCCTGATGCGTGTCGATACGCAGGTGATCGGCACGCTCTTTGGCAAAGGCAAACATCGCAGCCGCGATACCGTGCGCGGTGCCGTCGGACGCCACACGGTGCAGCACAGCATACGGAGTGTCACTGCGCCATTGCCCGTCCTCAATTACGTCATAGCACTCGTCCGGGCCCGGTAAAAAGGCAAACGTCGCCACCACGCGGCCGTCGACTTCACACACATAACTGCCACCGGCGGCGATATCGGCAGCCAGCTGCTCGGCAGAAGGCGTGCCCTCGGGCCATTGCGTGGCGTTGCCATGCGCGCGCATAAAGGCGCGGGCGGCGTCGTAGATAGCCATGACGGCGGGAATGTCGGTATCGAGGGTTTTTCTGATCATCACGCGGCGACCTCACGTTTATTGGTATCACTTTGATTGGGCAATGATACCAGCGTTTGGAGAGGGGCGCGAAGCAGATGGGGAGCAAAAAGCGAGCCGCCTGGTCAAAGGCAAAAAGCGAGTTTTTGGGCGCTGCTACCGGCGGCGACATGAGCGACCTGTTTGCGCGCGAGGACGAGCGCCGCGATGCCCTGGACGCCGAGCGCGATGAGGCCTGGCGCTACAAGTCGTGCGAACGCAAAAACCGTTACGACACGCGCGCCGAGGCCGAGGCCGTTATGGCCGACTGCGAAAACCATGGACGGCGTGGTTTGGCCTGCTACAAATGCGAATACTGCGGCGGATGGCACCTGACGTCGCACCCTTGGAAATAGGAGCCGCATCGGCACGGCACTAGCGAAGCCCCGGTAATCACACGCAAGCTACGGGCGCGGCGGCACCAAAACGTCGTAGCGAACGGCCTTGCCCGCGAGCTGATAGCCCGGCTTTACGCCGGCGAGCAACGGGCCCTTCACCGGCCGTTTGATAACGACTTTGCGCGGGTGCACCGCAAGCGCAGCTTCGACCAGCGCCTCCTCATCGGCGCACGGCTGTTCCAGATGATGCAAGAGTTGGAACTTCTTTTTAACCGCCGCGCTCTTGGTGCGCCCGGGAAACATGGGGTCCAGATACACCACGTCGGGAGCGGCGAGGACACCCCGCCCGATCGACTCAGCTACATGGCGAAGACCGGCAATGCTGTCCTCGCCCGCATGTAAGCGCATGCGCGACACGGCTGTCGCAAGCGCCGGATCATCTGCCGCGCGATCCAAGGCATCCTTGAGGAGCGCCGCGATCACGCAATCCTGCTCATACAGATCGACGGTAAAGCCCGCGGCCGCCAACAGCAGCGAATCCTCGCCAAAGCCTGCCGTGGCATCAATCGCCCATGGGCTCTCGATGCCTTTTGTGCGCGCAGCCTTTACCAGCAGCTCTTGCTGCAGACGGCCTTGCTTGAGTCGTGGAAGCATGCGGGCAAAATCGGCTCGCAGCTCCATCGAGCCGTCGGTGAGCGTGAGGCCCTCGGACTTCCCGGTCAGCTCAAGCCCCGCGGCCCGAGCAACAGAAAAGGGATCGACGACGCCCATGGGCACTCCTTAACAAGCAAAACGAATACGCGGGGCGCCGTTTATGCCAGCACCCAACCGTCCGCTATTGTCCCACATGCGACATGGCCCACAGCATCGCAATGCAAAGTACCGCCATCAATCCCGTGCACACGGCAGCGATCACGGAATCGCCCATGCGCCTTCCCAACGACCGCGGCCCACGCACTTGCCCTGCTCCGTACATCATGACTCCTCCTTGAGACCAGCTCCTTGTTACGGCCTCATCATCGCAGCGCCGCACATGGGCTGCCATCGATTTGCCTTACAGCTAGCTTTCCTTTTTGAAAGGTTGGACCGTGCAGGCAAGAGACGCTTTCAAACGCATGCATCGCCGCGTTGAACTACAATGTGCTTCACCATATGTGCAGCACATGAGGTGCGCCAGGTTGGCGTGCTCGTATCGAAAGGACCAGCCATGAGCTCCGCTCGCAAGACTCTCAAAATCCTTGCCCTCATCTATTTTGTTTTGGGCATTGTCAGCCTCGTCATTGGAATCACCGGCGTCGCGACCGGCAACCTCGATTCCACGTACGGGTCGAACGCCATGATCGCTGCGGTCGTACTTGTCGCCAAGGGCATTGTCGATCTTGCCGCAGGCGTTGCGGGCATCAAGGGCGCCAACAAGCCTTCGCAGGTAGACGGCGCATTTAAGCTCGGTATCGTTGCCGCGGCAGCCACACTCCTCCAGGCCGTGTTCACGCTTCCCGCGCTCGGCGGTAGCTCCGTCAATATCGTCGCCTTTGTCATCGTGGTGTACGACCTGTTCTTTGTTCAGCAGGCACACGCCGTTAAGGCCGAGAACAAGGACCGCCTGTAAGCGCCCGCTTCTCATAACCTCTGTTGCAGCCAAGCAACTAAAAAGGGCCGATCGCGCATCTCCGCGGTCGGCCCTTTACGTTTGCCCAGATAAAACCTACCAAAATAAACCTGTCCCTTTTTGGCAGGTTGTTAGCTGTGGCGGTACTCGGCGATGATGAAGTCGATGTCGGTTTGAAGGGTATCCAAGTTTGCCAGGCGCTCTTTATCGGCAGGGCGCGTGCGGTAGTAGTACGGCGTCATCTGGAACACCGCCTCGATGTCGGCCTGAGTCTGAAGCGTAATATTCGCAGATACCCGCTGCGTTCCGACCAACTCGAGCTCGGTGGTCTTCGGCAGCTTCTCATCGTTAAGGTACGGCGTGTCGTAGAGCACCTCTTTGAGCCCAAAGAGATGACGAGCACCCGGTACCACGGTATAGAGTGAACCCTCTGGCGCCAGCACGCGGGCAAATTCGCGCTCGTTAAAGGGAGCGAAGAGTTCGGTCACCATATCGAAGGCGCCATCGGCCACGGGGATGTCCTTCATGTTGGCCACGAAGTAGGTCGCATCGCCGCGCTTGGCGGCAAGGCGTACCATCTCTTTGCCCAGGTCGAATCCATAAGCGTCCACGCCCGGCACCGCGCCCATGGCGCTGGTGTAGTAGCCCTCGCCGCAGCAAATATCGAGCAGCGTCATGGGACCATTCGTAGACGCGGCGTGCCCAGGCACCTGCTTGCGCGCCAGCTCAACCATCGCATCGCGCAACGGCGCGTAGTAGCCGCGGTTCAGAAAGTCGCGACGGCTGCGTGCCTGCGACTTGGGATCGCCCATGGAGTCGCCGCTCTTGGACGAGCGCAGCAGATATAGATAGCCCTCGCGCGCACGGTCAAACCGGTGTCCGCCCGCGCACACAGCACCGCGTTCGTCATCCACCAGCGGCTCATGGCAAACGGGACACAACAACATGGCAACTCCTTAGCGCGGACTACACAACGCCCACCATTGTCGCACGCCTTCCCCACCTAGTCATTGGAGACGTTCTTGAATGACTAGTCGTTTTAGAACGTCCCCAATGACTAGTCAATTAGGAGTATCATCGTCTGCGCAAATAAGCACAAAATAGCATGCTAGAGATTGAGAGCGTATGGCTGACACCGCATCTAAGCACATTGACATGACCACCGGATCGCTGTGGCGCAATATTCCCCTGTTCGCCTTCCCCGTGGCCGCCACGAGCATCTTGGAGCAGCTGTCGAACCTCATCGCCACGGTCATCATCGGTAACTTCTCGGGCGACCAGGGAACCCTCGCCATGGCGGCGGTCGGCTCCAATGTTCCGCTTACCAGCCTTATGCTCAACCTGTTTATTGGCATATCGCTTGGCTCCAACGTGGTCATCGCCAACGCTATCGGCCGCAACGATCAGAACATGGTCAAACGCGCCGTCCATACCTCGATTTTAATGGCGCTCGTGGGCTTTGTCGTCATCGCCCTGGGCGAGATCTTTGCCGAGCCCATGCTCGCCGCGCTCAACGTTCCCGCCGAGACCATGCCGCTCGCCTCACTCTATCTACGCGTCTTTTTGCTGAGCATGCCCTCGATCTTGCTCTACAACTTTGAGGCCGCGATCTTCCGCTCCGTCGGCATCACCCGCATGCCGCTGCAGGCGCTTGCCGTGTCCACCGTCCTCAACATTGGCCTGGACCTCATCTTTGTCCCTGTACTCCACTGGGGCGTCGCGGGCGTCGCCATCGCCACCGCCATCGCTTACACCGTCAGCGCCGCTACGCTCTTTATCCGCCTACTCAAGACCGACTCCGTCGTCCGCGTCACCCCACGCGACCTGGCTATCGACCCCGTCGCCCTCAAGCGCATCGTCAAGATTGGCCTGCCCGCCGGCATCCAAAGCGCTGTCTTTGCCGTCGCCAACATCATCATCCAGTCTGCCATCAACAGCCTTGGCACCGAAGTCATGGCCGCATCGAGCGCCGCCATGAGTCTGGAGTACGTGTGCTACAACCTGCTCAACAGCTTTAGCCAGGCGTGCACCACCTTTGTGGGACAAAACCACGGTGCCCGCCAGATCGATCGCTGCACCAAAACGCTTAAGGTCTGCCTGGTCGAAGGCGGTATCGTTGCACTCACCACGATCATCGTTATTGTCGGCCTGGGACGCGAGATCTTGTCGCTGTTCAACAGCGACCCCAACATCGTCTCGATCGGCTATATCCGCGTATGTTCGATCTTCCCGGCGTACGCCTTTAGCATGTTCTACGAAAACATGTCGGGCTACCTGCGCGGCTTTGGTATCTCGCTCACGCCCGCCCTCATCACCATGATCTGCGTCTGCGGCATCCGCTTCTATTGGGTTTTCTGCGTGTTCCCGCACTTCCGCACCTTTGCGAACATCATGATGGTCTACCCCATCAGCCTGGGCACCACGGCGTTCTTTATGGTCGTGGCGGTACTACTTTGCCACCCGGCACGCACCTATCGCGCCACCCAAGCCAAAGCGACAGCCCGCTAAACACCGCACTCAACGCCACGCCAGTCATTAATTGACAATATGCGAGCTCATATAGTCGATAAAGCGCCTCGTGGCGATGGGCATGGTGTCCCAGCTGCGCCAGGCGGCCACCACGTCGCGCGAGGGGGCATGCACGATGGGCCGCACACGAATATCGGCTCGCATGCCCTCCACAGTACGACGGTAGAGCATACTCACGCCCAGGCCCTCCTCCACCATCGCCATAATGGTGTAGTCGTCGGTGACCTCGCTCGTCACGTGCGGCGACAGCCCATGCGCCGCGAATGCATCGAGCACCAGGCTCTGTTCGCCCTCATCCAGCAGCACAAACGGCTCGGACGCCAGGTCGGCGAGCGTCACCTTTTCCTTTGCCGCCAGCGGATGCGCGGCCGGCAACAATGCCACCAACTCGTCGTGATAGACCACGCGCTTCTCGAGCCCAGCGGTAAATCCGCGCGCCGTAAAGCAAAAGTCAACCACGCCATCGTGCACCCACTGGGCGTTGCGCGTGTAATCGCCCTGCTTGAGGGTAAAGTGCACGCCCGGATGTAGGGCCCCAAAGTCGCGGATCACACGCGGCAGCACGGTACGACTCACGTTGGTAAACGTCGCGATGCGAATATCGGTCGACGAAAGCCCCAGCAGCTCCTGGCGCTTGCCCTCGAGCTCGGCCTCGGCGGTCACAATCTGGCGCAGGTACGGCAGATATTGTTTACCGTCGCGCGTAAGCGACACGCCCTGCTTTCCGCGCTCGATAAGCGTGGTGCCCAGCTCGCGCTCGAGCGCCTTGACAGCCTGGCTCACCGCACTTTGCGTATAGCCCAGCTCGTCCGCCGCACGTTTCAGGCTGCCGCAATCGACCACCATACAAACAATCTGATACCGCGATGCCATCGTGCCTCCACATCAATGCAGCCGTAAAACGTTTTGCCAGGGCTTTTCGCGCCTACTTTAGCGTTTCTTAATCATACTGAAGATACATTCGCTTTACTACATCCACATCTGGGAGCAGAATCCTTTGTACGAAACCGTTCTGTAACAAAAGGAGTCCCATGGATCGCAAAAAAGCAATCGCGCTCTCATTTTCCGTTCCCGTCGCATGGGGCTTTTCGTATCCCCTCATGAAGATCGGTATGGACAGCATGAACGCCACGAGCATCGTCGCGCTACGCTGCATCATCGCCTTTGTGGTCTGCCTGCTGCTCTTCCACAAGCACGCGTTGCGCATCAACCGCGACCTTATGGTCCGTGCCGCCATCATCGGCGCCATTATGGCAACCGAGCTCACCTGCATGTGCCTGGGCTCCAGCCTCACCTCCGCCTCCACCGCCGGCTTTTTGCAGAGCCTGACGGTCGTGATCGTGCCGTTTGCCAACGCCGCCCTGCTGCGTCGCGCCCCCGAGCGCAAAGTGCTCGTCGGCACCGCCATCGTCACCTGCGGTATGTTGTTGCTCTCGGGCGCCGACTTTACCAGCCTGAATCCCGGCGCAATCATCATGCTGCTCTCGGCCTTTATCTATGCCAGCCACATTATCGTGGCCAAGCGCTTTGTCGAAGAAGTCGACCCGCTGTCCCTGGGCGTTTGGCAGCTGGGCTTTGGCGGCCTGTTCTCGGGCATCGCCGCATTCACCTTTGGCGGCTTCACGCTTCCCAGCACGCCCAGCGAGATCGTGGTCGTCGTCGCGCTCGCGCTCATCTGCTCTGCTTACGGCTTTATCACCCAGACGCTCGTGCAGCCCCACGTGCCCGCCGAGACCACTGGCTTCGCCTTCTCGCTCGAGCCGGTCTGCTCCGCCGTCTTTTCGTTCTTCCTGGTCGGCGAGGTCCTGAGCCCCATCGCCTTCTTTGGCGCCGCCCTCATCCTCACCGGCGTCATGGTAGCAACCGTCGAGCTTCCGCGCCTTCGCGCACATGGACAGGCTCGCATGGCGGGAGCACCCGAGCACGTCTCGTAGACCCCGCTCTTCATACAGCCGTGGCATAAAGGCAACCGGTGCGCCTTTACAATAGATGCCAACAAAGCATCTGACGTAAAGGAGCCCCATGGACGCCGCGACCCGCGACCGCAACATAGCAACTTGGTTGGGCGATGCGCCGCAGCCGGTACGTGACACTACGAACCAGCTGCTCGAGCGCATCGCCCTTTTGCGTGCCGAGCAGACCATCTACCCGGCACAAGACGACATCCTCAATGCCCTCGCCTACACGCCGGCCGACCAGGTCAAAGTTGTCATCTTGGGTCAAGACCCCTATCACGGACCCAACCAGGCCATGGGACTGTCGTTCTCGGTCCCCGCGACGCAAACCAAGCTGCCGCCAAGCCTGCGCAACATCTATAAGGAGCTCAAAGCCGATCTGGGCTGCCCCATTCCCGCCACGGGAGACCTAACCCCATGGGCACAGCAGGGCGTCTTGCTCCTCAACACTACGCTCACCGTGCGCGAGCATGCCGCCAACTCGCACGCCAGACTGGGCTGGAGCACCCTGACCGACTACGTTATCGAACGCTGCTGCCAGCTGCCCCAGCCGGTAGTCTTTTTGGCATGGGGCCGCTTTGCCCAGCAGATGGTCGAGGGCAAGCTCGCCGCAACTGGTGCGGGCAAGGCAACCGGTAAGTTCTGCCTGGCCTCTACGCACCCCTCGCCGCTTTCGGCCAACCGTGCCACGGCAGAACTCCCCGCCTTTATGGGGTCGCGCCCCTTCTCCGCTGCCAATCGGCTACTCGAACAGCACGGCTCGACCCCCGTCAACTGGACTTGTCTCGGCTAACAATCGATACATCAAAAACGCGCCCGACGGCTTTCCATCGGGCGCGTTTCCTATTCGGGCCAAATAAATTGCGTGCGGCCGGCCTCGCCGCCATCGATCAACAGGCTCTGCCCGGTCATAAACCGGTTGGTCACGCCCACAAAGTAGATCCACTCGGCGATCTCTTGGGCGGTGGCCCAGCGTTTAAGCGGCGTGAGCTCCATAATCTGGTTCCACAGGTGCTCGTCTTCCATCACGCAACGGTTGAGCGGCGTGATAACGCCACCCGGGTCCACACTGTTGGCGATGGCCTGCGGCGCTAGACGGTTTGCAAGGTTCTTGGTGTAGGCGATAACACCGCCCTTGCTGGCGGCATAGGCGGGAAACTCCGATCCCGTATGCCCACTCGCCGACCCCACATTGACCACGGATTTGATAGTCGGCGCCGGCTTGGCGGCAAGCCCCTCCCCCACAAAGGCATAGCGCTCGGTCACGTTGATGGTGCCACACAGGTTGGCGGCGATGTCGTCGGCCGAATCCTGCGTACCGGCAACGTTCACGATTACCTGAGGCTCAAGGTCGCCCGGAAACGAGTCCGGCTCGCGGACATCAACGATCAGATGGCGGTAGCGCTCGTGTTCGATCGCCGCCGGCAAAAGATCAAAGCCCACGACCTCGTGACCTTCATCCAAAAAGCGCTGCACACACGCGGCTCCGATACCGCCCGAAGCGCCCGTGATCAAAACCCGCATACTTGCTCCTTAGGCGGTTGCGTGGCGCTCGAGGTACTCGGAGCCCACATTCTCGCGCTCCCAGCCGCGCACGACCTTGTAGCCCACGGGGCTCAGGAAGACCTCGCACAGCAGCTCGGCGACAGCGCCGGTCAGCGAGCACATAAGGACCTGCACCCAGGTCCAACCAAAGAATGTGTGGCTCACCACAATGGCAAAGACCAGGTTGTCGATAAACTGGCCAACGCCCGTGGACACATAGGAACGGAAGGCAAAGCTCGCAAAGTTATTCTTTTTGAGCATACGGCCAAGCGACTGGTTGAGCGTGGAGTTAACCACGGCAGAGACGAGCATGGCAAGCGAAGAGCCCAGCACCACGTACCAGGTGCCGCCGATGGTGGCGTTAAGGGCGGTATTGACCTCGATCATGCCCGTGTCGTAGTAGGCGCCCCACATGCCGGGCGTGAGCGAGCATGCCCAAAAGCACAGGCTCACGGCCAGGTTGACCAGCAGCGCGAGGATAGAGATTTTGATGGATGCCTTGGCGCCAAAGCGCTTGCAGATCATGTCCTGGCACAAAAACGAGACCCAGCTCACCACAAAGCCGCAATCGAGTGCCAGATACGGCAGGCTGATGAGCTCCTTGTTGGCCAGCAGGTTCATCATGATGACGCTCACGAAAAACAGCGAAACCGTTGCCGCGGGAATGCTCCGCAACAGGACCTTATAGTCCTCCATGACCTTCTTGATCATTATGTACTCCTTTGGTTTTAGGTTTAACGAGCAGGATATCGGACCCGAACTGCTCGGACGTCTCGGTCTTGAGACGACGGTGGGTATGATAGCCGCTCACACGGCATCAGGCAAGCAAACGGCGCGGCAGCCCCGCAGGGCCACCGCGTCGATGCGTTAAAAGGCCACGTTGCCAAACTCCGACAGGATAAGGTCGGGGTTGTGGTCGGTTGCCCAATCAACGTTCCACGGGCTCGTGAACAGCAGCAGCTTGCCGCCGCGCATGTCCTCGACGCGCAGCGTGTCGCGCGTGAGCGAAAGGCCCGGGACATCGATGGTGTCGGGGTCGTTCTGGATCCAGCGGATGTCCGTATAGGGCAGCGGCTGGCGACGAACCTCAACACGGTACTCGGCCTTGAGGCGGCGCTCGAGCACCTCAAACTGCAGCACGCCAACCACGCCCACGATGACGCTCTCCATGCCGGCACCCAGCTCGCGGAAGATCTGGATGGCACCCTCCTGGGCAAGCTCCTCCATACCCTTGACGAACTGCTTGCGCTTGAGCGTATCGACCTGCGTAATGCGAGCGAACATCTCGGGGGCAAACGTCGGGATCTGCGGATACTGCACGTGACGCTTGCCGGAGCACACGGTGTCACCGATGCTAAAGATACCCGGGTCGAACAGGCCCACGATATCGCCCGCGTACGCCTCGTCAACAATCGCGCGGTCATCGGCCATCATCGACGTGCCCGTGGCAAGCTTGAGTTTGCGGTTGCCCTGCACGTGGAAGGCATCCATGCCGCGCTCGAACTTGCCCGAGCAAATACGCACAAAGGCGATGCGGTCGCGGTGGTTCTTGTCCATGTTGGCCTGGATCTTAAACACAAAGCCGCTAAAGTCGTCGCGGCAGGGATCGACCGGCTCGCCGGTGAGCGTATCGGTATAGGCGCGCGGCGTCGGGGCCAGACGCAGGAACTCCTTGAGGAAGGGCTCCACGCCAAAGTTGGTAAGCGCCGAGCCAAAGAACGCCGGACTCAGCTTGCCGCAGGCCACGGCATCCAAATCGAGCTCGTCGCCGGCACCATCGAGCAGCTCGATGTCGTCCATCAGGTTCTTATGGTTCTCCTCGCCGATGAGCTCGTCCATGGAAGGATCGCCCAGCTCGGCCTCGACCTCGGCGACCTTCTTGGTGGCGTTGGCGTGGCCGTCGCCCTCAAAGGCAATGACGCGACGGGTCTGACGGTCGAACACGCCGCGGAAATTGCGGCCGCTGCCGATCGGCCAATTCATAGGATACGTATTGATGCCCAGGACATTCTCGATCTCTTCCATGAGCTCAAACGGATCGCGAGCCTCGTGGTCGAGCTTGTTCACAAAGGTGAAAATGGGAATGTGGCGCAGCGTACAGACCTTAAAGAGCTTTTTGGTCTGGGCCTCGACGCCCTTGGCGCCGTCGATGACCATGACAGCGGCGTCGGCGGCCATAAGGGTACGGTAGGTATCCTCCGAAAAGTCCTGGTGTCCGGGGGTATCGAGAATGTTGACGCAGGCGCCGTCGTAGGTGAACTGCAGCACCGAGGAGGTAACGGAGATACCGCGCTCCTTCTCGATGTCCATCCAGTCCGAGACGGCATGCTTGGCCGAGCTCTTGCCCTTGACCGAGCCAGCAGTCTGAATGCTGCCGGTATAGAGCAGCAGCTTCTCGGTAAGTGTGGTCTTACCGGCGTCCGGGTGGCTGATGATCGCGAATGTGCGGCGCGACGAGATTTCATCCGACAGGCTTGCCATGCGGATCCTTTCTTGCATTGAGTGCATTACGTCGTTGTAACCGTATTATTGTAGCCGCGAAATCCCGCTCTAGGGCACCTATCAGGACAAATTCATCAGTTGGGGCCTGGATAGCCGGCCCAATCTGAATTTGTCTCTTGCGCAACTGTGCATAGTGTATATATACTGTGCTTACCGGTTATATACACGTGTAGCCCAACAGCTAAGGAGCCGCTGTGGACATCATCCTATCCAATTCGAGCGATAAGCCCATCTACGAACAGATATCTTCGCAGGTCAAAGCTCAGATCCTTTCGGGCACACTCACTGCGGGAGCCAAACTCCCCAGCATCCGTGCACTCGCGAGCGATCTTGGCGTGAGCGTCATCACCACCAAGCGCGCCTACGCCGACCTGGAGCAGCTCGGGTTTATCTGCACCGTGCAGGGCAAGGGCTGCTTTGTCGCCGAGGGCAACCAAGAACTCTTGCGTGAAAACCAGCTCTTCCATATCGAAGAGTTACTTGCGAAAGCGGCAAGCCAAGCCGAAACCCTGGGCGTCACGCGCGACAAACTGCACGAGATGCTCGACCTGGTAGCCCCCGAAACCATGCAGTAGCCATCTGCAAGAAAGGCTATGCCATGCAAAACTTGTTAGAACTCAAAGGCATCTCACGCACTGTAAGCGACCGCTTTTCGCTGCGCGACGTCACGCTTGCCGTGGAACCCGGCCAGATCGTCGGCTTTGTCGGTGCCAACGGTGCTGGCAAAACAACGACGATTCGAGCCGCGCTTGGGCTTATCAAACTCGATGCCGGCGAGGTGCACCTGTTTGGGCAGCGCTGTGGCGCCGACGCACCCGGTGAAGCGCAGCGCCATCTACGCTCCCGCGTCGGTCTTGTCCTGGACACGTGCCCCTTCCCCTCCACGCTCAAGGTGGGCCAGATCGAGTCGCTCGTAGGCCCGGCGTACCCCACGTGGGACCGCGAAACGTTCGCCGGATTCATCAACCGATTTGGCCTCGATCCTAAGACAAAAGTCAAGGACCTCTCCCGCGGCATGGGCATGAAACTGCAGCTTGCCTGTGCACTCAGCCACAATGCCAAGCTGCTCGTTTTGGACGAAGCCACCGCGGGCCTCGATCCCATGGCACGCGAGGAACTGCTTGATGAGCTGCTTGCCTTTGTCGCCGACGGCCAGCACAGTGTGCTGCTCTCGAGCCACATTACGTCCGACCTCGATCGCACCGCTGATCGCGTCATCTGCATCGATAATGGCTCGATTATGTTTGACCTGCCGCGCGAGGAAATTACCGACCGCGCTGGCATCGCCCACTGCACCCAATCGCAGGCTGCCGAGCTTATGTCTTGCGTCGAAGGCGCCCGTGCCGCCCACCACGCCTATAGCGTGGACGTGCTCGTGCCCAACCGTCGCGAAACGTTCGAGGCCTTCCCCGAGATTCCCTGCGATCGGGCAACCATTGATGACTACCTGCGCCTCACGCTGAAAGGGGCTTCGAAATGAAACGCGCTTTTATGTCCGAGCTCGCCATCGTTCGTACGCTCATCCCGAGCATCACGGGCGTCGGCCTATTCATCTTTGTCGTGCTGACCCTTGCCAACGCGTCGGATGGCGATTCCGGCATGAGCGCCGGCGCCTGTGCGGTCAGCGCCATGTCGCCCATCATAATCATGAACTCGCTAGCTGGCTACGATAACCAAAACGGCTGGGAGCGTTATCGAGCAACGTTGCCCTTCTCGCGCAAAGACATTATTTGCGCACGCTACCTGAGCGTTATTGTCTTCTCGGCTGTCATGACGTGCGCCGCCGCGCTTCTGAGCATCGTCTCCATCCCGCTATTCAACAGCGTGGGCATCCCCTCGACGGGACAGACGGTCTTTGAGATCGCTATAGCCTCGGCAGCATCGATGCTCATCTCCCTCATGATGGTATTCTTGATACAGCCGCTGTTCTTTCGCTTTGGGCACATGGAGGCGCTGCGCCTATCCCTTGGCCTGTTTGCCCTGTTTGGCTGCGGCACCATGGCCACGTTGAGCTCCTCCAACCCCATCAGCAACTGGCTCATGTCGATTGCCGGAGCGAATCCCGATCCTGCCGTTCTGGGCTGTCTGTGCGCAGGAATTGCCGTGCTGGCCCTCGCGCTATGCGCAATCAGCTGCACCGTCAGCACCAAGGTTTATCGAGTACGCGACCTGTAGCCACGCGCGTCTCAATCCGCGAAGGACGCGATCGCCGCCCCTCCCTGCAAATCCGTGGCAAACGGCATGGCCCCGGCGCGCGCTACCGTGCTACTTGCGCAGCGGCTTGGGCAGTGGAATGCCGGCGGCGATAACGGCGGCGATGATCATGCAGACGATACCCTTGAGTGGGAAGCACATGAGCAGCAGGCCCACGACCATGACCGGCTGACGCATGACGGCGCCCATCGTCGATGCCGTGCAGACGGCGACGCAAAAGACCGGATCGGCGCCGGTGATGATGGCAAGGCCGTAGCCCAGGCTTACGCCCGAGAAGATAACCGGGAAGAAGTGGCCGCCGCGCCAACCAAGGTTGATGAGGGCAGGCGTCAGCATGGCCTTGACAAGACCGGTCGCGATAAGCACGCCGGCGGGAATGGTCAGATAGGTTTCCATGAGCACGTCGGCCTGCGTCTCGCCGGCAAACATGGTGTAGGGCAGGACTGTGCCGCAGATGGCGAGCGCCAGACCGGCCAGCATGGCTTTGACGACAGGGCGCGCCCCCATTGCATGAGCAAGCGCTTCGCTCGCTTGCTCAGAGACAAAGTACAACCAGCCGCAGACGGTACCGACCAGTGCCAGGGGGATGAGCCAGGTAAGCTCCAGGTTGCCCACCACGGCAGCCTCGAACCTCGGCATACCCATGCCGCCGCCCATGAGCTGGCCGAGCAGCAGGTAGGTGCCCAGGCCGCCAGCAATCGCGATGCCGTAAACCACGGTCTTTTGCGCCTTGGGCAGCCTGATGTTGATCTCACCGGATTCGGAATCCTCGCCATCGCCGGCACCCTGGCCGTCAGCACTTCCGGCAAGCGGCGCCACAAAGCCAAACACGGGCGCGGTAAAGAGCGCCGTCAGGGCAGCCTGGGTGCCCAGCAGCGTGAGCTCCCTAAACTCGGCGCCAAAGCGACGCATACGGTCGCCGACCCAGCTGCACAGACCTGCGATAACGCCGGTCAGACCGGCCTCCGGTCCAATACTTCCACCAAACAGCAGCGGCAGCAATGCCGCGAGCGAAAGCTTGCCCAGGTTGTCGTACGGGTAGCGCCCGTCTTGCTTAACCTTTGCCATCACCTGGTTGAGGTCATCGGTCTTGATGCCCGTCATCTTTTCGTACAGGCCAATCACCAAGCCGCCCAACAGGCAAACGAAAAACGGGTACGGCAAAAAGCCAAACGGGCCGCTGGCGAGTTCGGGCGAAGAGACACCCAGCATATGCGGGACCTCGGTCCACAAATAATCAATGCCGTGCTCCATCGCAAAGAAGAATAGCCAGACTGCGGCACCCGCGAGTGCACCGGTCACGGCAACGCTGACCAAAAACAGCGCTCGGTTCGTGGGTTTGGCAAGGTTATCCATCGGGTCCTCCCGCGGTCAAAGTCGACATAGATACGTTTTATTGTAGAGCGAGCGTTGTCCGAACGAGCCAACCATCTGCGCCGCAAACGGCACCATTGGGAGTCATAGTGGGGCAGGCTCAAGACTTATCCGTTGATAATCGAGGCAATCTCGCGCAA
This sequence comes from uncultured bacterium, assembly GCA_905215725.1. Taxonomy (GTDB): domain Bacteria; phylum Actinomycetota; class Coriobacteriia; order Coriobacteriales; family Coriobacteriaceae; genus Collinsella. The sequence continues at coordinate 55,963 of CAJMRD010000001.1, forward strand.
ATCGTCGGCAAAGTAGATGCCGAGTTGGCGCCTCGGGCTCGAAAGCCCCTTATCAATCATGTGCCCGAGCAGGGCTTTGAGGTCGTTGTAGTACCCATCCAGGTTGTACAGAATGCACGGCGCACTCAGATGCCCCAACGACACGGCGGACATGACCTCGGCAATCTCCTCGAGCGTGCCCGTGCCGCCCGGAAAGGCAATGAACGCATCACCGAGCTCGATCATCTTGGCTTTGCGCTCGGCCATGTCGCTCGTCACGATGAGGTCGTCAATACCGTCGTGTTGAAACTCTGCCTCGATAAAAAAGCTCGGCTCAACGCCCGTCACATGCCCGCCAGCATCGAGCACGCTATCGGCAAGCGCGCCCATCAGGCCCGACTTGGAGCCGCCGTATACCAGCGCGTGGCCGTTGGTGCCAATCCAGTTGCCCAGCTCCCGTACCGCAGGTAGAAACGCCGGGTCATTACCGACGCTCGCGCCCAGGTACACCGTGATGTTCATATGCAATCCCCCTCGTCGTGACGCGCGGCACCCGTTCTATCGTTGCCGGCGACGGTACTCGCGCACACGGCGCGACAAATCGGCGAGCTCATCGCGGTCGAGTTCTTCCAAATGCTCAAGATCGTCCATAAAGCGCGCCATGGTGTCCTTTTGGCGCAGCTTGATGAGCGTATTGCAGTAGTTCACCGCCACGCCCGTAAGCATGGCGATATAGAAGATACTGATGACGCTCAAGACGACGGTAATGCCGCGGGCAACCGGCGTTTCGGCGGGGATATCGCCAAAGCCGATCGTCGAGACCGTCTCAAAGCTAAACCAGAGACCATCGCCAAACGTGAGGGTCGTGGGCTCGGACAGCCAGACAGCCGTCGAGCACAGCAGGTAAAAGATAAGAAACAGACCCGTGATGCGCGCAAAGCCGGCCTGTCGCAGTACGTCGGCAAGCGTCCTCAACTTGTTCATCGCGACCCCTTTTCCCAGACGTCCAATCTCGTTCGCTCGGTATTGTCCCACGCCTCCCCCGCAAACGAAACTAGTCATTGGGAACTAGTCATTGGGGACGTTCTTAAATGACTAGTCAAACAAGAACGTCCCCAATGACTAGTCGTTTAAGAGCGTCCCCAATGACTGCAGAGCGCGAGCGTTTAGCGGTGCAGCTGCCGACTGGGCAGGCTGAGCTGGTATCCTTATGCGGTAATGTCTCAATTCGTTAGGATTGCATGTGAGAGCTTCCGCTGTCCTTCGTTCAGTTATATATCGCACCCTGGCCGTCGCGCTTGCCGCGCTCGCCGTACTGAGCACCATCATGCCCGCCCCCGCCTATGCCGCCAATACCGATCAGCAGGTCAAAACGGTCCGCGTTGGTTGGCTCGTCAACAACGAGGGCTTCCAGGACGGCACCCCCGGCGAGCGTCTCTCGGGATGGGGTTACGAGTGCCTCCAGACCCTCTCGTACTACACACCCGGCTGGCAGTACGAATACGTCTCCGGCACCTTCACAGAGCTTATGGAGAAGCTCGAAGCCGGCGAGATTGATCTCATGCCAAACATCTCCTACTCCGAAGAACGCGCCCAAAAACTGCTCTTCTCGTCGAACCCCGAGGGCACCGAACGCTACTACATCTACGCCAAGCCCGATCGCGACGACCTGGCCAAGGGTGACCCCCAGGCACTCCAGGGTCTCACTATCGGTTTCAACCCCGGCGTCATGCAAACCATCGTTGGCCAGCAATGGCTCGCCAACGAAGGCATTACCTGTACCTATAAGGAAATCAGCAGTAACGGCGACCTTTTCGATGCGCTCGCAAACGGCGAGGTCGACGCCATCATCATGAACGACACGACCTCGTCGCCCAACGCCTCCCCCATGTTCTACATTGGTTCGAGCGACTACTACTTTGCCGTTCCCAAAAGCCGCCCCGACCTGATGAACGACATCAATGCTGCCATGACGGCAATCGCCCGCGTCAACCCACGCTATAACGACGAAGTCAAATCTAGCTACTCGACCCAAAACAGCGGTTCATCATCGCTCAACGGCCCCGAATGTTCCTGGCTCAAAGCAAACAACAGCACCATCACGCTCGGCTACATTACGGGCAAACTCCCCTACTGCAACGAGGACGAAGACGGCGAAATGGAAGGCTCGCTCGCATCGCTTGCGACGACGCTGCACGATAAATTTGGCATTACGGTCAAAACCGTCGCCTTTGATAGCTACAAGATGATGTCAAAGGCCCTGTCAAAGGAAAGCATAGACGTTGCGCTGCCGGTATACCGAGATTACTGGTTTGCCGAGCAAACAGGCGTTGTGCAGTCGATATCGTTGGGGACCATATCCCTCACCGCCATCCACACCGGCAGCAACCTGAACAAAGACCTTCAGAACATCGCCTGTACCAAATCATCGTTTGTCAACAAAAATGCACTTGAAAGCCTGTTTCCCACAGCGACCGTAACCGAATACCAATCCGACGATGAAGCGTTCGACGCCCTCAGGAAGGGAACGGTGCACTGCATCCTCGCCCCCAGTTCACGCGTAAAAACCATCGGTGACCGTTATGATCTCGAGAACTGCGAGACGGCCGAGCTCCCTGACACCTGTGAGCTCCCGTGCTGGATTTCGCGCGGAAAACCCGAGCTGTTGGGAATCATCAACAAGGGCATCATCAATGCCGGAGAATCGCTCTCCGCAAGCAATTTCTCCCCCACGTCGTACACGGCCCAGGAATCCGACACGCTTCGATTCCTTTATCGCAACCGCACCGCTATTGCCGCCACCCTCATCGGTATGTTGTCGGTCGGCATCGTCCTGCTCATCTGGGCGCTCGTGCGCGCTCGAACCGAGTGCAAAAAGCCGATGCTGCCAACGCCGCTAAGACGGCATTCCTCACGCGCATGAGCCACGACATCCGTACGCCGCTCAACGGTATCCTGGGCCTTATCGAGATCGAGGAATTGAAGGAAGGCGATATGCAAGTCGCCCGCGAGAGCCGTGCCAAGGCGCGCGTTGCCGCCAATCACCTGCTCTCGCTGATCAACGACATCCTCGAGATGGGCAAAATCGAAGACCGCAAGCTAACACTGGAGCATGCGCCTTTTAACCTCAAAGAGCTCTGTGACGATACACTGGTGCTGTGCAAGCTCCGCGCGTCCAGTAACGGCATCACAATGCAGGACAATAGTCTGCCGTACGCCACGGGGCCATACATGATCGGCAGTCCCACCCATATCCGACAGATCATGATCAACCTGTTAGACAACAGCATTAAGTACAACAAGCACGGCGGCTCCGTCACCTTTAGCTCAAAGACCAAGCCACTCGATAACGGGCGCGCGCTCTTTTGCTTTAGCGTTTCGGATACCGGCATTGGCATGGCTCCCAAGTTTTTAAAGCATATCTATGAGCCGTTTGCCCAAGAAGGTGACGATGCGCGCAGCAAGTTCCAAGGAACCGGCATGGGCATGCCAATCGTCAAGTCGCTTATTGACCTGATGGGCGGCACGATTGAGATTTCGAGTGAGGTTGGCGTGGGGAGTACGTTCAACGTCCAGATTCCGCTCGATATCGACAAGAACCCTCAGGCAAGAGAACGTGCGGACGGCCAGGCAAACAGCTGCTCGCTTGCCGGCATGAACGTCCTTTTGGCAGAAGATAACGAGCTCAATGCCGAGATTGCCCAGGCTCTGCTCGAAAGCGAAGGCATCGTCGTAACTCGTGCCGCCAACGGCAACGAAACGGTCGACCTATACGTTGGCCGTCCCGCCGGCAGCTTCGATGCGATCCTGATGGACATTATGATGCCGGACATGGACGGCTACGAGGCAACCCGCGCGATTCGTCTGAGCGAGAAGGTCGATGCAGCCGATATCCCCATCATCGCGCTCACCGCCAATGCCTTTGCCGAGGACGCCAAGGCGGCACACGACGCCGGCATGAACGCTCATCTGTCCAAACCGCTCGACTTTAACAAGCTCAAAAACATACTCGCCCGCATCAAGAAAAACGGATCCGTTTCGCTATAGTTTGTGCTCAACCACCACGCACGACCAGAAAGGAAGCCAACGATGTTTAGGCCCTTACGTCGAAAGAAACGCGCCATCACCGACGAGGAAGCGCGCGAACTGCTCGCTACCTGCAAGCGCGGCGTCTTTGCCGTCAACGGCGACGATGGCTACCCGTACGCCATTCCCGTCAACTACTTCTTTGACACCGAGCACGACAAGATTTATTTCCATGGCGCCAAAGCTGGCCACAAGGTCGACGCACTCAAGCGCGATGACAAGGTCTGCTTTACCGTTTACGGCAACGAGTGGTACAAGGACGGTGACTGGGCTCCCTACGTTATGAGCACCGTGGTCTTTGGCCGATGTCGCCTGGCGAATGACACTCCCGCGTTTATCGAGGATAAAGTCCGCCAGCTCGCCCTTAAGTACTACCCTTCTGCCGAGGAAGTCGAAGAGGAAATCGCCAAAGACATCAAGGGCGTCCAGCTCTACGAGATTACGATTGAGCATCTTTGCGGCAAGCAGATTCAGGAAAAGTAAGCCCCTCAGCAGGTCTCATCAATAGTAATATGGCCCGGTTCCAGCCCACCTTGGAACCGGGCCATATGCTTATAAAGCGTCGGCAGCTATGTGCGCAAGCGCCTCAACGAGCTCCTGCGAGCTCACGGGTTTACTCAGGTGCGCGTTCATGCCCGCCTCACGTGAAAGCCTGCGGTCGTCGGCAAAGGCGTTGGCACTCACGGCGATAATCGGCGTGGTCGCGGCATCCTCGCGATCGAGTGCGCGAATCTGACGCGTGGCCTCAAGGCCATCGATGCCAGGCATCATGATGTCCATCAACACCACGTCATACTCGTGCGGTGCGCTCGCGGTAAACATCTCGACGGCAGACTCACCATCCTTAGCATGCGTCACGACGGCCCCGGCATGGCCGAGCGTAAACTGCGCGATCTCGGCATTCAGATCGTTATCCTCTACGAGCAAAACGCGCAAGCCCTGGAGCGCATCGCCGTCTCCCGCATCCGCGCGCACTGCCTGAGGAATCTCGGAGCGCTTGCATTTCTCGAACGGCAGGCGGATGGTAAACGTCGTCCCCTGCCCCAAGACGCTCGTAAAGCTCATGGTTCCGCCCATAAGCTCGACCAACTGTTTTGCGATAGGCGCGCCCAGGCCAGTTCCCGATGAAGCGCCTTCCACCTGTTGCTCCTCGCGGCAAAACGGCTCGTAGAGGTGCTGTTGGAACTCCTCGCTCATGCCAATACCGTTGTCGGCGATCGTGTATTCATAGACGAGGACGCCATCCGCCGGCTCCACCTCGCGGCACACCAGGCGAACATAGCCGCCCTGGCGGTTGTACTTGACGGCATTGCCGGCAATATTGAGCAACAAGCGCTTGAGGTGCGTCACGCTCACCCGTGCATAGGGATGATCAAGGGTCTGCTGGTCGCAGATAATTGTCACCAGACGCTCCTCGGCCTGGCGCTCAAGAATATCGCGCACTTCGTGGTTGAGGGTCGCCAAGTTTGTGGGAACAAGCTCCAGATCGACCTGCCCGCTCTCCAGGCGACTCATATCCAGGGCCTCGTTGGCAAGGTCGAGCAGCAGTCCCGATGCCGTCCAGATCTTTGAGCGGCACTCGGTCTGCTTTTGCAGATCGCCCGCATTGGCATCGCCGACCTCAACCATACCGCGAATGTCGTTGATGGGCGTGCGCAGATCGTGGCTCATGCGGCGCAAAAACTCCGTCTTTGCAGAGTTGGCAGACGAGGCCTCACGCACTGCCTTTGCCAGCTTGTCGCCATAGTCGCGCTCCTGCTGCAGCAAGTCCGTCAAACGTCGACGATCAGCGCGGCGGCGCACCATCACAACAACGGCTATAACACCGCTGTAGAGCACCAGCACGCCAGCAGCAACAGCCGCGACGACCTCAAAGTAGCGCCGCGCCGAGGCATAGGTGTACACGTAGAACCCGCGCGCTTTTCCAAATGTGCCCAAATACCACTCGCCGTCGGCGTTAACCAATCTGACCTTACCAGCCGGGCACCGATCCTTTATACCGTCGACAATGAAGGCATCCGTCGCAGGCAGATCGAATACGCCCAATATGGTGGGTTCAACGGCATTGGTCGCAACGACTTTGCCATCGCTTTCGATCACGATATTGCCACTGTCGATGGTCTCATAACCACCGAGCAAACTCTGCAGTTTGAGTGTATTGCTTGCAACCGCCTTCGCGCTCTGATGCCTTACCGCGATAACGATGCCCTCGCCATCCTGCCGAGTCACGCAGCCAATGTCTGCGACCGAATCATCCGCAAGCGCGATGCGGGCGGTATAGGACTTAAGCGGATGAGTTGCCACCTCAAGCACGGGTGATTCTTTGAGATACGTAGCGAGCGACCCGTAGTCCGCATCGCCCGTCGAGGACTCGGACACCAAATTGCCCGATGCGTCCGTCACGATCAGCGCGCTCACGTTGAACTGGTCGGCATATTGCTCCAGCATGGCGTTATCCACCGAACCGTCGCGCTCCATATCGCGAGCCGCCTCTCCGGCAATCTCCATAACGCGAATCAGGTTTTTGGTCGTATAGGCGCTGTTGAATGCATCGTAGGAAAGGCTCTGCGTCGCCACGTAATCGACAACGTCGGCAAAGCGCTGCTCGGCTTGGGCCGTCATGTAACCGTAGCTCATCATGCCGGCAGCAACCGAGAGCGCTATCCCCAGCAGAGCGACAAGGAGCCATGCCCCTGCCGAACGATTGCCCCGCTCCTGAGCAGCGTGGTCGGGCGCATCGATCATGACAGGCCCTCCATATTCAAAAATGGCGAAGGGTCATCGAAGTACTTTGACACCAGGCATTCCATGGTGCCATCGGCAAGCATTTCTTGGTAGGCATGAGTGAGCTTGACGTCGATGCCACGCGTATCGTTGATATCGAAAGCGGTGCCCAAACCGACCTCTAGCAGCGGCTCATCCAAAATGCGATATGTCACACCATAGTCTTTTTCGTAGGTGAGGAACGAAGACTCATGCGCGGCGATAGCGTCGACCAGGCCCTCGACGAGCGCCGGGTTCAGGTATGAACCGTCCGAAAAGCTGTAGAGTTCCTTGATCTGCGGAACGTTTTCATTTGTATGATTGAGCAAAATGTCCTCGGGCTTGGTGGTGGACTGAACGGCCACGACCTTGTCCTCAAGATCGGCAAGCGTGTAGATGTCGCTCGCGGGATCGACCGCGACCACCTGGCGGCTCGCAAGGTACGGGCCGGCCCAACGATACTCGTTTTCGCGACCCGTCATGCTAAAGCTGCCCATGACACAATCGAGTTCGCCGCTCGCCAGCAGCTCTTTCTTCTTTTCCCAATCGATCAGCTGGTACTTTGGCTTGTAACCAATGCGGGCCAAAGCCTCGGTCAATATCTCGACATCCAGGCCAACGATATCGCCGTACTCGTCGGTATACACAAACGGCGGATAGAGGTCGCTGCCGACGTTGAGCGTCTTAAGGTCGTCGTCTTTGACCTGCGAGGCGTCCAGACCTTTTGATGCAGACGTCGAGGCTTCGCCATTACGCCCAGAACAGCCAGCTATCGCTACGACAAAGGCACTCGCCACCGCAAGCGCAACAAACAACGATATGGCAACCGAGCGACGGGGTCTTTTCATCGAGCTCCAGACGATCCTGTTTACAGACTAAAATGGTAAGAAATAATAGCAAACAAAACCACACAAGTGCCCAATGGTTACAGACGTTTTACCATGCGGGGCCTTCCAGTCGACTTGGCAGAAGGCCCCACATGCAGTGCTCACTTACCGTGCATTAAAAACGTAGCGGTCCAGGCGGTCGCACGCTTCCTTTACGCGCGAAAGCGGCAGCGCCAGATTCACGCGAATGTGGCAGGACCCGTGGAACGGGCGGCCGTCCTGATACCCCACGCCCACGCGCGCCCCCTCGTCGAGCAGCCACTGAATATCGCGGCCATGCTCGCGGCACCACTCGGTGCAGTCCAGAAACACCATGTACGTGCCCTGCGGACGCGAATAAGACACGCCCTCAAAATGCTCGTCCACGTAATTGCAGAAGTACTCGATATTGCCGGCAAGCACCTGGTTGAGCTCGTCCAGCCACTCGTAGCCTTGCGGCTGGTAGGCACCGATAAGCGCGTGCATCGAGAGGACGTTCATCTCGTTGTAGTGAGTCTTGTTGGACACGGCACACACGCGGTCGCGCAGCGTCTCGTTGTAGATGATGTGGTAGCTGCCGACCAGACCCGCCAGGTTAAACGTCTTGCTCGGCGCATAGAGGGCAACCGTGCGCATGCGGGCATCCTCGCTCACCGACTGCGTCGGGATATGCTTGTGTCCCGGCAGGATGATATCGGACCAAATCTCGTCCGAGATCACCACGCAATCGTGCTGGCGATAGATGTCCATGGCGCGCTCGATTTCGTCGCGCTCCCATACGCGCCCGCAGGGATTGTGCGGCGAGCAGAACACCGCGGCATGGATGTTGTTTTGGGCGAGTTTGCACTCCATGTCCTCAAAGTCCATGCGCCACACGCCCCGGTTGTCGAGTTTAAGCGGGCTGTGGACAATGCGATAGCCCGCGGCCTCGATGGACTTGGTAAAGCCGATGTAGGTGGGGCTGTGGACCAGCACCGCATCGCCCGGCTGGACATACGCGCGCAGCGTCGACACGACGCCGCCCAGCACGCCGTTTTCGTAGCCGATATGTTCAGGGCTCAAACCTTCGACGCCATTGCGGCGATTCTGCCATTCGATGATGCGGTCGAAGTACTCGGGACGCGGATTGAAATAGCCGAACATGGGGTGCTGGGCACGCTGAATGATGTGTTCCTGGACCGTGGGCACCGTGGCAAAATTCATGTCAGCCACCCACATGGGGATGCGGTCGAAGCCCTCGTCGGGTGCGTTCGGAGCCATACCGGGGATCTCGCCCCAAGAGTCAACGGCGATGGAGTCCATGCCGTGGCGGTCGATAAGCGAGCTAAAGTCGTATTTCATGCTGAGCCCCCGTGCAAAGTGATTGTTTTGGTAGGCGTTATTGTCCACCAGCGTGGGCGGTTTTGGCGCGGGGTTTGGCGCTTAATTTGACGGGTGCGAACGAATGGCTGGTTAGTCTTGCGCGTCGTTGACGGCAACTACGGTTAGCTGGGTTTCATCGACCGCAAACGATATGTCGAGCCCGGCGAAGGCCAGATGATAGACGCGGTTTGGCTCGTGCTTGCTGCCCGCGCGGCGCGGATCTTGGCGAAGGACCTCGACCAAGCCGGGGAGCTTTGCGGGCGGGACCATATCCTGCAGCGCTTGCGGGAACTCAACATCGAGCTCTTGCCACGGAGCATCCTCAATCCAGCCGCCCGTCGCATCCGGGTGACAGTCGGCAAATGGAATGTAAGGCTTGATATCGTAGATGGGCGTGCCATCGCGCAGGTCGGCCCCCAGCACATGGATGATGGGGCCATCGTCGGTGGGCTCGACACGATCGAGCTTGACGCAGGTAAGCCCAATGGGATTAGGGCGAAACGGGCTGCGCGTGGCAAACACTCCCACACGTTCGGCTCCGCCCAGACGCGGCGGGCGCACGGTCTTCGACCACTTGACGTTGGTGCCAGACCTGTCCTGCGTTTTGGCATCGGCAGCTATGTCCTTAGCCGTGCCGCCGGGCGTTCCGTTTTCGAAGCGCCACAGCAGCCACAGGTGAGAGAAGGAGTCCAGACCCTCAACCGCTGCATTGGAGGCAAATTCCGGCTCAAAAACGATGCGTCCCTGCAGATGAGGCGCCAAAAAGCTGTTGCGCGGAATGCCGAACTTCTGCGGCAGGTCGGTATGTATGTGTGCAATAGGTTCCATGCCGGTCATTGTACGGCATGGAGGTGTGGGGCGTTGTGCGCAATTCTTCGCCGCAGTCCCCGTCGTGCAACCAACGGTTGCTTGGAAGGGCGCCTGCCGCCGCGTATGCTTAAGCCATCAACCAGCAGAAAGGAGCCGCTATGGCCTTTGCAGAAAAGCTCATTGCCATCCGTCGCGCCCATCACCTTACCCAAGAGCAGCTCGCCGCCAAGCTCTTCGTCACGCGCCAAGCCATCAGCCGTTGGGAGCGTGGCGAGGTCACACCGGGTATCGATATGATGAAGCTCATCGCCGCCGTAACCGGCGAGCCACTGTCTCATCTGCTCGAAATGCCCGAGCACTATTGCCAAAGCTGCGGCATGATACTCACGCCCGACGACTGCGGCACCGATGCCACGGGCGCCACGACCGACCATTACTGCAAGTGGTGCTACGACCACGGCAAGTACACCTACGACACCACCATGGAGGCGATGATCGAGGATTGCGCCCCGCGGCTAGCACAAAACACCGGCATGTCGCTCGACGAAGCCGTCTCGCTCATGGGCGCCGTGCTGCCGCAACTGGAGCGCTGGCGCACCGTGCAGGAAAACGAGGAGCGCTACGGCGCCGAAGCGCGGGCGCGCTACGGCGATGAAGTCATCGATGCAGCAAACGAAGCGCTGCTGGACATGGATCCTCAGACATGGAACGACATGAAGGAACTTGAACGCGCTATTCTGGGCCAGCTCTCGATTGCCATGGGCGATGGCGATGCGAATGGAAGCGAGGCTCGCAAGCTTGTCGCGATGCATCGTCGTTGGATTGGTCTCAACTGGGGACGCGAACCCCAGAACGAAGCGTACCTGGGCCTCGCCAATGGTTATCTTGCCGACCAGCGCTTTGTTGACTACTACGACAAGCCCTGCGGCACCGGAGCCACGGCGTTTCTGGTCCAAGCCATCGAGTCGTCACTGGTCCGCGCATAGACCGCGGCGGCTTTGGGTATTTCAATCAAAACCTCAACCGATTGGAGACCTATGGCTACTGATCACGAGCTCGTGCTCTACGTTATGACCGGCTGCCCGTATTGCATAAAGGTCAAGCGCTTTTTGGCCGATAACGGCGTGACCATTCCCGAGCGCAATATCTCGACCGATACCGAAGCCGAGCAGACACTCATCGCCGTCGGCGGAAAGCGCCAGGTTCCCTGCCTGTTCATCGACGGCAAGCCACTCTACGAGTCGAGCGACATCATCGCATGGGTACAGAAGAACCTGCTCTAGCACGCGCACTCTGTCCATCCAAGGAACCCCACCGACCCAAACATGTACGTCAGCATCCAAAGTCGACATTTTTCGACATCTTTGGATGCTGGTGTACAGCTTTTGCGGGTAGTCATGGACGCTCTTAACCGGCTAATTGTTTGAGGCGACCTTTGGATTATGGCTGTTTGACGCCACTGGAAAGGGTTTCCGAGAGGGCTGTGGTCAAAAAAGGGCAAATATGAGTACTGCTACCTGTTTAGTAGCAGCGATTTTGATCACTTCAGGAGCTATTCAACGTTCCATACGTCCGTAGACGACGCTATTTCTCCTCATATGTTCAATAAAAGTAGCTCCTAATGGGAACAAATCTCATCAGGAGTTACTATTTATAGCAAAATAAATGCAACTATAATGGCAACAGTACTCATATTTGCCCTTTTTTGACCACGACCCTCCAGAATAGCCGCTGAGGACGACACTAAATGACAAAATCCGGCACTTGGACGTTCTTATATGATTAGCCATTGAAGGACACCTAACGACTACTCCCATTCGCGACACACTGTGTCGCGAATTAAGCTGGTCCCATTACCGAAGACCAGTGAGAGCTCCTGCCCAGAATCTCGATAGCTTAATAAAGCGCTCCCCTCCGGAAGTTCAATGGGCATCCAAATTCCAAGCTGAAAAGCAAAGGAGTATCGAAGCCGTCAATGCTCATTTCCTATCGAGCAGGCGGATCAAAACAAGCTAATTAGCCCGATAAACTGCTTGTATTTTTGTCTACAAAACTGTATACAAAAAAGGGAATCCGAGAACCAGCGCTCGACATTATGTCGATCGATAGGAGGCGCCATGGATGCTGAGCAGCTTGAAAAAATGATGGGATTTGCCCCTGGAGAGTTAGAGAATGCCGCGGAAGCTTACGAAAAAGATGAATGGCCGAAAGGCCGCACCGTTAAGCTGGGAAGGCCGCCGATCTCTGATGAGCCGAGCGCTGTCTTGTCGGCACGTGTGGGCGAATCGGTTCTTGAGGCGTTTGACGAAAAAGCCAAACGCCATGGGCAAACGCGCACGGAACGGCTCAGGGAACTCATAACACTTGATGCAATGATTGCCTAGGCACCGCTCCCCCGCCGAACCCAAACATGTACGCCAGCATCCAAAGTCGACATTTTCGACATCTTTGGATGCTGGTGTGCAGCTTTTTGCTACATAGTCGTTGGGGACGTTCTTAAATGACTAGTCGTTAAAGAACGTCCCCAACGACTAGCTAGCCGTAGAAGCGGGCTATGGGTGCGAGTGGCTGCTCGCGAAAGACGCGCTCGACGGCGGCGCGGTATTCGTCGACCTTTTTGGTCTTACGCACGAGCTTGTGAACGGTAGCGGGGTCAGCGAAAGCGCACTTGGCGTAGAACCACCACTCCTTCATACGAAAGACCGCGTTACCGCCAATCTCTTCTGCATAGGCCGCAAACAGCGTGTCGTGGAAACGCTGCAGCTCGGCTACCGTGGCAGCAGGGCCACCCTTAACCATGCGAGCCAGAGCGGGATTCGCAAGCAAGCCACGCCCCAGCATCACATGGCGTGTCCCGGGATAGGCCTCCACCAGCGCATCCATATCCTCAAGATCAAAAATATCGCCGTTGTAGGCGACCGGAAACGGCGCGCGTTCCAGCGTCTCGCCATAAAACTCTTTGCGCGGCGAGCCTGTATAACGGTCCTTCTGTACGCGCGGATGCACGATCAGCTCTGTTAGCGGCATGCGGCAATACAGATCGAGCACGCGCTCGTATTCGTCGTCATTCTCCAGCCCCAGCCTGGTCTTTACCGACACCGGCAACGGCGACCGCTCGCACACATCGCTTAAGAACGCCTCGAGCTCGTCGAGATTGCGCAAGAAGCCCGATCCTTTGCCCTTGGCGACAACCGTTCCCGAAGGACAACCCAGGTTGAGATTGACCTCGCGGTAGCCCATGTCGGCGAGTACCCGTGCCGCCCACACAAACTCGTCCGCGTTCTTGGACATCAGCTGAGGCACCACGTTGAGCCCCTGGTTATTGGCAGGATCGATCTCCTTAAACGCCTTGCCGCCAAAGCGATTTCCCACCCGCGGCGGCGGCAAAAACGGCGTGTAATAGCAATCGAGCGCACCGAAGCACTCCGCATGCACGTGACGGAACACATGCCCGGTAATCCCCTCCATGGGGGCCAACGAAAGGATCATCTACTCTTCTCTCATATCAACGAACGTGACAAAGGGACAGTCCCTTTGTCGCATTATTCGGAGCGCAGGGCTTCGACGGGGTCCTTCTTGGATGCGCTGCGGGCAGGCAGCAGGCCAGCGACAACCGTCAGCAGTACCGAAATTGCAATGAGCACCAGCGCATCCCGCACGGGCAGGCTCATCAGATTGGGCACCTGTTTGGCAGCAAGCGCCCAGGCATTAACCGGAAAGCTCACGGCCATCACAACGACAATGGCAAACACACCGGCGATAAGGCCCTCGATAAAGGTCTCGGCATTGAATACGTTGGCCACGTTGCGCTTTGACGCGCCGATTGCGCGCAGAATGCCAATCTCCTTCTTGCGCTCCAGCACGCTGATGTAGGTGATGATGCCGATCATGATGGAGCTCACCACCAGGCTGATACTCACGAATGCGATGAGCACCAAGCTGATGGTATTCACGATATCAGTCACCGAGCCCATGATGATGCCCATGTAGTCGGTGTACGAGATTGCCTGCTCATCGTGGCCGGCGGCTTTGACCTGCTTGTTGTACGCATCGATATGGTCGAGCACGCGCTCCTTGGCCTCAAAGTCGCGCGGGAAAATCTTGACCGAGATGGGGTCTGCCTCGTCTGCATAGCCCAGCGTGGTCAGGTTGTTGTCGTAGGTGAGTTTCGACGCCTTCGCATAGCTCATCATGAGCGAACTCAGATCCTCGGCGTCCATGTTGAAGTGAATGGCATTGGCAAAGACGCTCGCATCCACGTGCATGGCGCTCGCCAGGCTGGCAAAACTCGACGACATCTGCGTCGCCATCTGTCCCATGAGCCCTGCCGCGCCTGCTTTAAGCTGGGACGATACCGTTGTCGCTATCTGGTCGCCGATTGTCTTGGTCACCTGGTCCATTGCCTGTTGCAGATACGGAGCCAGCTGCTTTTGCACATAGTCGGTCATCGCCTGCTGCAGGCGCTCGGCCAGGGCATCGCCGCCGAGCGCTTTGAGCTGGGCCAGGATTTGCTGGGCTGCCGTATCACTCTCAAGATACGCCGAGAATGCGGCAGCAAGCTTTGACGCGTCCTTAAGATCATCGGGTGACAGCGCCCTAAACTGATCAGACTGCAAAAAGCTCTCAAACAGCTGGTTGGCTAGCGTTCCCACCTGCTGCATTTGCTCGGGCGTGAGTTCCAGGCCGTCAAAGATGCCCGAGAAATCTGGAGCCGGCGCTTTGGCCATGATGTCACCAAAGTCGATGTCCTTGCCAACGCCCGAAAGATCAATATCCAGGCCCGACAGATCGACGCCCGAAAGATCAATGCCGTCGCCGGCCGCACCCGAGAGCGCAGACGCATCAAACGAAAACGCACTCTTGAGCGCCGCCTCGTCCACACTGAACATGCTGCCCAGATCAACGCCTTGCTTGGCCTCGCCTTGCAGTTCGTCGAAGGTTTTGCCCGTAAAGACATCCGTCTCGGGGTGGGCAAGCTGCTCCTGCACAATCTGCGAATCGGCGGCGCGCTCCATAAGCTGGCGAGTCAGCGCATGCGTGTAGGCAATGCCCGGGGACAACGCGCTCGCGTTGGCGGTCTCGTTGGGTCGCACCACGCCCACAATGTGCACGTCGATACCGTCGGCAACCTTGGCGGCCATAAAGTCGGTGTCGCCAGACATATCGGTCCACATGCCGGTCTCTTCGTTTTTGCGATACGCATCGGCCGGCGGCAGCACCTTAAACGTCGTGGACAGTGCATCGTCGTAGGTAAAGTCGGTGCCGGTCTCGGGCGTTTCGACCCCACCGTCAGCCGTCATAGCGCTGTTTACCAGATCGTTGAGCTCATCGATATCCAACGCACCGATGCTATAGAGCGTGTAGTCGCCCACCGTGCCGCGGCTCGAAAGCACCATCACGGCTTCGTTAGCAGACGTAGGCCAATGCCCCGCCACGACGTCGTATTGGCTGTCGAGCAGGCTCTGGTCGTCAATCATCTCGTTAAAGACCGAGGTTCCCATGGATTCCATGCTCACCGTTGCCGCCGAGCTCGCGCCTCCGCTCATGGCCTCGGTCATGGCGTTGGGCACCAGCCGGACAGGCTTCTCATCGCCCTTACCCGCACGATAGACAACCGGCGATACACCGTAGCCGTACTGAATGGCGTTGACCTCTTTATCGATGCCGTCGCCACCGGCATCGAGCCATGCCTTAAAGCTCGTCATGTCGTTGGACTTAACGCTCGCAAACATATCCTTTACGGCCGTGACCACGGGAATCTTATCGGTTCCCGGAGCCTTGCCGTCGGTGCCGTCGTCGGATAAATCCTCGCCGTTGGACGCCTCATCATCCACAGCCCCCTGTCCGCCCATCATGGACGACAGGTCGTAGTCCTGCTTGGAGATCGTAAGCGGGTAACTCGAGAGCGTATCCTCCTCGACCTTTTTGATGTAGTTGTTCACGCCATTGGAGAGCGCCAAGATCGCCGCGATACCGATAATGCCAATCGACCCCGCAAAGGCAGTCATGGCCGTACGGCCCTTCTTGGTCATGAGGTTTCGGGCAGAAAGCCCCAGCGCCGTCACAAAGCTCATCGAGGTTTTGCGCGTAGGCTTGGCCTCGCGGCGCGTGGCCTTGGCAACATCGAAGGGGTCGGAATCGTCGGTGATCTTGCCGTCCGCCAGGTTGACGATGCGCGTGGCGTACTGGTACGCCAGCTCGGGATTGTGCGTGACCATAATAACCAGACGGTCGCGTGCCACGTCCTTGAGCAAATCCATGACCTGCACGGATGTCGTTGAGTCCAGGGCGCCTGTCGGCTCGTCTGCCAGCACAATCTCGGGATCATTAATCAGAGCGCGGGCAATGGCCACGCGCTGCATCTGCCCGCCCGAAAGCTGGCTCGGGCGCTTGTTAACGTGCTCGCCCAGGCCGACTTTCTCCAACGCCTCGCGTGCACGCTGGCGGCGCTCGGCATGCCCCACGCCCGTAAGCACAAGCGCCAGCTCCACGTTTTCCAAAATGGTCTGATGCGGAATGAGGTTATAGCTCTGGAACACAAAGCCGATGCGGTTGTTGCGATAGGCATCCCAATCGCGATCGTGAAAGTCCTTGGTCGAGATGCCGTCGATCAGCAGGTCGCCGGAATCGAAATGATCGAGCCCACCGATAACGTTGAGCATCGTGGTTTTACCCGAGCCCGAGGGACCCAGAATGGCCACGAACTCGTTATCGCGAAAAGATAGGCTTACACTGTCGAGCGCCACCTGCGTAAACGACTGCGTAACGTACCTTTTGCAAATGCCTTTGAGCTCCAGCATGGACGGCAACCTCTCCCACGCGGGCGCACTTGCCCGCTCTCCCCCGCCGTTCGTATTCGACGCGTTTGTCCTACTCTATCCCCATTTTTTGCCGGAACCAGTGAGGAATGTAACGAACCGCGCCAAAAAACGAACGGGACGGCACCCAAAAGAAGAGGTCCCGAGCGGGACCTCTATATGGTGGAGTTTATCTTGAAAGGTAGCGGACTACTTCGCGCAGCGGCGCACGATCCTCGCCATGCTTTACGCGTTTTTTACTGCTCGCTATTCGCAATCGCCTGGTCGATAAGCTTGTCGAGTGCTGCGCGCTGCTCGGCGGAGCTGATGGCTCCCACGATTGGATCCCCTACGATGTTGCCATTCTGATCGATGACATACGTTGTCGGGAACGAGAACAAATTTGACGTAAACTTACCGGCCTCGCTATCCGACTTGAACCAGATGTTCTTATATGTCACGCCCTTCTTGCTCATCACGTCCTTGGCATCTGCAATCTCGCCCTTGTTGCCATCGAGCGTAAAGGAATTGACACCCACGACCTGGCCGCCCTTCTTGGCAAGCTCCTGATTCAGTTTCTCAAGGTCGCCCAACTCGCCCACGCACGGCTTGCAAGTAGTGAACCAGAAGTTCATGACGGTGACCTTGTTCTTAGAGAACAGCTCGTCGCTGTTCACGTCGTTGCCATCCAGGTCCTTGCCCGTAAAGCTGGGGAACTTCGTCGCCTCGCTCGAAGCATTGGCACCAGCCGTCATGCCAGCGGTCGAAGCGTCGACGCTCTCGCCTGCACTCGGCGTGCTTCCACAGCCGGGGAACTCCTTCTCCAAGCTCTCAAGCTTGTCCTCGATCTCCTTGATCTGCTTCGCACCGGCCTTGAGTGTCTTAAGCTCATCCGCCGTAAACTTATCCTTGGCGCCGTCGATGGTCTTGAGCAGGAAATCGCCGTAATTGCTGCCGTCCTCAATCATTGTCGAGTCTTTATTTGCCGCATTGAATACCTTTTCCCACAGCGCGTTATCACTCGAAAAGATATCGTTCTCCTTCTGCATGAGTTTTGCATACAACTCGGCGGGCTCGTCGGCATTGGCCGGCTTCTGCGCAGTGAGTTCTGCGATCTTAGGATCGGAGCTCGCAGATTCGCTCGCATTGCCACCGGGCGCCGAACATGCCACAAGGCACAAGGCCAATACCGGCACCATAAACAGGGCCGCAATCTTAGAAAGCTTCATAGTCATTCCTCCGTTTTGTCGAAGCTTGTTTACTTTTTATCGGCGGTCAAGGGGAGCTTTTCCGCCGACACATCCAGGCCATAGCGATAGCTGATGGCATCGACAGGACAGGCCCCGATGCACTTTCCGCACCGGATACATTCGGCATGATTGGGCGCGCGGACCACATCAACGTCCATCTGACAAACCTTTGAGCACTTGCCGCACGAGACACATTTGCATGCGTCAACCCGAATCCCCAGTAGGGACACCCTATTCATGAGCGCATAAAATGCGCCGAGCGGGCAAATCCATTTGCAGAAGGGGCGATAGAACAAAACGCTCAGCACTACTACGGCAATGAGAACGGCAAGTTTCCAGGTAAAGAGCTGCCCCAGCGCAGATCGAATGCCGGCGTTGGCAATGGCCAGCGGAATGGCGCCCTCGAGCACACCCTGCGGACAGACGTATTTGCAAAAGAACGGATCGCCCATCCCCACGTCGTTAACCACCAAGACGGGCAGCAGCACCACGGCAAACAGCAGCACGACGTACTTGATGTACGTGAGCGGCTTGAGCTTTTTCGTGGAGAACTTTTTGCCGGGAATCTTATGAAGCAGCTCCTGCAGCCAGCCAAACGGGCACAGAAAGCCGCATACAAAGCGTCCCAGCAGCACGCCGAGCAAAATGAGCGTACCGGTAACGTAGTAGGAGAAGTTAAACTTAGATGAACCCACCACCGACTGGAACGACCCGATGGGGCACGCACCCGATGCCGCGGGGCACGAATAGCAATTAAGTCCAGGTACGCAGACTGTTTTTCCCGCGCCCTGATAGATGCCGCCTTTGGCAAAGTTTGGCAGGTGAATATTGGTGACCAGCGTCGCCGCCGCCTGAATGAATCCGCGAAATCGGGCCAAAACATGCGACGCAGTGTTTTCTCTTTTATCCAATTCCGATACACTCCAAGCACAGCCTAATCGCTTTGGCCAGCACGGCATCCGCCTCGCCACGCATAACACCAAAGCACACCATGGTAATTCCGACGATCAACAAAGCGACCTGTACCACGGGTTTTACCGCTTTGAACAACCCAACCACTCCTTTCGTTACGCGACCATTGGACCATATCGACTATAAAATCCGTGTTAAGCGCGATTTGGAATGTGCAAGGAGACTGTTATGCGTATTTTGATCGTCGAAGACGAGCGAGCACTGTGCGATGCAATCGCGCGCAGCTTGCGAAACTTGGCGTACAGCGTCGACTGCTGTCACGATGGACGGGAGGCGCTCGACCTGCTGGGCGTCGAAGTCTTTGACCTCGTGGTGCTCGACCTCAACCTTCCCCGTATCGATGGCATGACCGTGCTCAGGGAACTTAGGAAAACCGACTGCGAGACCAAGGTGCTGATTCTGTCCGCGCGTGGCGAAGTATCCGATAAAGTCGACGGACTCGATGCCGGCGCCAACGATTACCTCACCAAGCCGTTTCATCTGGACGAACTTGCGGCAAGGATCCGCAGCCTTACCCTCAGGCGCTTCGCACAAAGCGACATAGTATTAACCTGCGGAAAGCTCAGCTTTGACACCAAGGCGCGCATCGCTTCCGTGGACAGCGAGGCTTTATCTCTTACGCGCAAGGAAACGGGAATCTTGGAATACCTGATGCTTAATCAGGGGCGTCCAGTAAGTCAAGAGGAGCTTATAGAGCACGTTTGGGATAGCACCGTGAACAGCTTTAGCAACGCAACCCGCGTTCACATCTCGTCGCTCCGAAAAAAGTTGCGCGGCGCTTTGGGATACGACCCGATTCGCAATCGGATTGGAGAGGGCTACGTTATGGAGGATGGCGAATGAAAAGGCTTTCCCTGCAATGGCGCATAACGATTATGACGGCGCTGCTCACGTGTGCGGCATGCGTGCTGACGAACTGCCTGGTCGGCTATACGGGCATGCGCTACATGGATGCCATCGGCAGTAACATCTCGGCCTTTAACGCAACCGGCGAAGATTCGCCCCAGGCGTTCGACCCGACGAAAGCGGTCCCCGATGACAAGGTCACGATCGTCGTAAACGACGCACAGGAGTCTTTTGGCACGACAACCTGGTACATCACGGCTGGAGTCACACTCCTTGGCGGCGCGCTAGCATACTTTGCGAGCGGCCGTGCACTCAAACCGCTACGGGCTTTTGCAGCCCAGGTTGAGCGTGTGCAGCCTGACAACCTAAGCGAAATCAGACTCAGTGAAGATGTGCCAACCGAGCTACAGAGATGCAGCGCCTCTTTCAACGACATGATCGCCCGTCTTGGCGAAGGGTTCTCTGCGCAGCGTCAGTTTACCGGCAACGCCGCACACGAGCTGCGCACCCCGCTCGCCCTTATGCAAGCACAGATTGAACTATTCATCTCCGAACACTCCGGTTTGCAACCCGAAACAGCCGAGCTGCTCGACCTGCTACAAGAACAAACCGAGCGCATGTCTCGAATGACCAAGGTATTGCTCGAGATGAGTGAGCTCCGCAGCGTTCCTTGCGAAGACGATGTTGAACTTGGCCCCTTGTCCGAAGAGGTCCTCACCGACCTTGCGCCACTTGCCGATAATAAGGGCATAGCCCTCAATTGTGCTGGAGACGCTTTAGTAATCGGGAACGATGCGCTCCTCTATCGGCTGGTGTTTAACTTGACCGAAAACGCCATCCGTTACAGCCGCCCCGGCTCGACTGTCAACGTCTCCATCTGCGACAACGACAGCCACGTGTTCCTGCGAGTCGAGGACCAGGGCCCGGGAATACCCAAACAGTACCGTGAGAGCATCTTCCAACCGTTCTTTCGCCTGGATAAATCCCGCAGCAGGGCATACGGCGGCGCAGGACTCGGGTTAGCGCTTGTTTGGGAGATCGCAGCGCTTCACGGTGGCACGGTAGAGGTCGAAACAAGTTCCGAGAACGGAACCACCATGCTCGTAAGCCTTCCAAAACGATCTGCAGCGTTAACCGAACAGTAAAACTAGAACGAGGCCCAGTGGGTCCCGCCCTTACAAAACCCGAAGGCTTTCCATGTGTCTGTACTATGAGCCGTTGGGGAACCAGATGTCAACCAGCATGCCGAGCTCAGTCACCTCATCCTAGGGAAAGGAGCAAAGGGGCGTCACTGCTTTTGACGGTGCTCTTAGCTACAGTAGACCTTCCACGAAAGGTTTGAGCTTGTCGAGCATCGCGTCGCTTCTGATGACTGTACCTAAATCGAGGTGCTCACTCTTCTCCTTCGTAATCGTCTGAGTGATTACGCCCATGAACAGCAGCCTGGAGCCGATGGCAATTCCGTCGGTCGTGGGATAGCTGCCCTGGTTGAGGATGAAGGCGGGACTGCCGCTGGAGCCCTCGAATACAGATGCGTCAACGAGGAACTCGCGCTTACCCTTGTAGTCGTTCCAAGCGGGCGTGGAAGTCCAGCCTTGCCTGATGAGGGGGGTCTTGTTGTAGTCGTCATAGAGCCCGCTGGGGTATCCGATAAAGGTGATTTGCTCGAGCGCCGCCAAATTGTCCAGCACACTCTTCTTCGGGATGAGTCCAGAGTCGATGGATCGGTAGAAGGGCCTCTTCCCGTTTTCTTCAAGCATGCTGAGAACAGGGGCCACCGGCATCGCAACCAAGTCGAGCTCTCCGAGCTTCTTCCCCTCGATGAATGACTTGTCGAAGTTCACGCTGATGGTCTCGCGTGACGGGGCGTCACCTTCGGCTAGATTGATGACGAAGCGACCCTGAATCACATCCTTGAGGACATGGTGGTTGGTAATGAGCAGGGGCACTTTTCGCCCGTCTTCAAGGTCATAGGAAAAGAAGAATCCTGTACCCGAGACGCCCGTGCCTTCGGTAGTAATGCCCACGATGGGGACCGTGGTAAAGAGCAGCTGCGTGCTCGTATCATTAATGTTCATCGGTCTTGGTCTCCTTGTCATCGGGATCCGCCAGGTGTTCTAGGACGCGCTCGGCCAGATCAGATTTGCCCTGCTTCTCTTCTTTTCGGATAAAGATAAAAGCGACAAAGAGTCCTACTGCGCCACACGGTGCTACGCAGAGCATCAAGATACCGGGCAAAGATGCGAGATTGACAGATGACGACAAACCCCCGAGAAACCAGCCCAGGAACGTTGTCGCAAGACCTAAAAGGATGTCAGGTTTGTAGGAAGGGCGCTCCTGCTTGGCCTGAAGGAGCATCTCCCTTGCTTTTCTCAGGTCGCTGTCGCGCTGTCCGACGTATGATTCCTGCAGGTATTCATTGGGGATGCGAACCTCGTGGTCCTGGCGCACGGCGACGTGCTCCCGGTCATTTATGAGGTGGATGCCGTTACTTGCCTCTCCAACGCTAGCATTGTCGCCCATGTGCTCGAATACGCTGTCGAGGTCAGCCCACCTGACTCTATGGGCAAGCGCCTGGTCTTGTGGTGGGTTCTCTTGACCTTTCTCCACCAGATCTCCTTAGAACAAGGTCCTAGCGTCTTGCGGAAGTTTATGGTCACAGCAGAGACACCATGGTTCAACCAATATATCGATGGATAGATTATACCGTGCGGCTGATATGGCGACCAAGGGATGCTGCCGGCACGGCTGTGGGGTGCTAGTGACTTGCAGATTGCTGGCGACAGGCTACTAATAGCGGCATGGCTTTGCTGTTGGCTCACTCCGCCGCCCGCCTCACGGCGCCGGGGGTTTCTCGGCGCAGTGAGGCGGCATCGGTTGTTCTAGCTGTTCTGTGCCAATAGGTTGTTTACACCCGGGTAGTGACAAATAGGGAGGGCTCCCACATGCTGTGAGTTGTCTAGACGAACAGCAGAGGAGCCCTCCCATGGAGCAACATCCTAACGCAAGGCTCACCCCGAGGGGGCGCGAGACGCTCGTCTCGCGCATAGAGTCCGGCCTCGGCGTCGCCGAGACCGCGCGTCAGATGGGCGTCAGCCGCCAGACGGCGAGCAAGTGGCTGCGCCGCAGCAGGTCCGGAGAGCCCATGTCCGACCGCAGTAGCCGCCCGCGCAGGCTCGCGAGGTCCACGCCGCGCGAGATCGAGAACCGGGTCCGCGAGGCGCGCTCGTCACTGCCGCTCGCCCCGCCCGGGCTGGCGCCGGGCGCGCTATGCTTAGGGAGCGGTGGGCGCCTCCGGAGCAGCAGGGGACTCGGACGCGGTGATGCCGGAGGTGTCGATCTCGCCCAGATTGGCGAGCTGGCTGATGAACGGGATACTCTCGTGTTCGTCCACCTCGACGCCGCCGAGCACGATGGTGCTGTAGCGCGTGTCGACTTGGGTTGTGAACACGGCCGGGTCGAAACCCGAAGCGATAAAGCCAATGCCCGCGAGGACAACACCCGCGGCAACGAGCCCGCCCGCCACGGCGAGGTAGATCTTCTTCGCACTGGTCATGGTACTCACTCCTTTCTACGCCGCGAGATGCGCGGCAGCGCCGCCCTTCTCGCCCTTACCCTTCCAGAAGGGCGAGGCGGCCTTCCTCGCCCAGAGCGCCGAGAGGCGCGCAATTTGTTTTGAGGCGGCCCAAGCGCCAGCACCAACGAAGAGCGCCACGCCGACGAGGCCGAGCCCCACGCCCGC
>CAJMRD010000002.1 GCA_905215725.1 uncultured bacterium
CAGTCCTGCGCAAGACGAAGGCCACATTAAGTGGCCTTCTTTGCGTGCGGAACTCATATCGAGCAAAAGCCCAAGCGGCCCTCTCGGCTCAGCCAAGTTGACGTAGCTGAGATGCGGCATGCGGTCTGCTCACTCCTCGAAGTTCTAAGCGGAAATGAGTTGACTTGCAACAACGCTTTGCTTGCGATGGCGGTTGAGTTGCAACAAGGTTTTTATTGGACCTCGAACCCTATACTCGATGTTCTCTTCGTTCATTGAGTTACCCTTTGCATGAGGCCGGGACATATCGTCCCGCCCGCAGTTTCGCAGGCCGAAGGCCGAGAATGTTTGAGGACGGGATGATATGTCCCGGCCTCCCGGGAGAGTTACTTATGAACTACGCGAACATTAAGTATTTCGACATTGCTGATGGGGAGGGCGTTCGTACTTCTCTGTTTGTGAGCGGGTGCCGTCGCGGGTGCAAGAATTGCTTTAATTCTGTCGCGTGGGACTTTGCCGCGGGCGAGCCGTTCGATCGTGCCGTCGAGGACAAGATTATCGAGAGCCTCGATCATCCCTTTATTGACGGCCTGACGATTCTGGGCGGCGAGCCTATGGAGCCCGAGAATCAGGCGGGGCTTGTTGACTTTATCGAACGCGTGCGTGCGGCCTATCCTGCGGGGTCGGGCAAGACCATTTGGTGCTTTACCGGTGACGTGCTCGAGGAGCTTATGCCGGGTGGCCGTCATCATACCGAGGTGACGGACCGTATCCTGGCCTGCCTCGACATGTTGGTGGACGGCCCGTTCGTTCAGGATCTGTACGATATCTCGTTGCGCTTTAGGGGCTCGAGCAATCAGCGCGTGATCGACATGAACGCCACGCGCGCTCGTGCTGCACGTGAGAACGTTGCGCTTTGCGACGCCGTGGAGCTTTGGCGGGACGATCCGGTCTATTCGACCCATACTATGTAGCTTGTGGCCGATGCCGGAGGGCGTGGTACCATAGCGCGAACGCAAAATCGGAAAAGTGAGGCCCAGATGGTCGATCAGGAAAAAGTCGAGGCCGCCATTAAGCTGTTGCTTGAGGGCATAGGCGAGGACCCAACTCGTGAGGGCCTGCTGGAGACCCCGGCGCGCGTTGCCCGTATGTATGGCGAGATCGCCGGCGGTATGGACCAGAGTGCCGAGGAGCACCTGTCCAAAACCTTTGCCGTCGCTTCGAACGATTTGGTTATCGAGCGCGACATCACGTTCTACTCGCTGTGCGAGCACCATCTGCTGCCGTTTTATGGCAAGGCCGCCATTGGCTATATCCCTAACGGTCGGGTGGCTGGGCTTTCCAAACTCGCCCGCACGGTTGAGGTTTATGCCCGCCGTCTGCAGCTGCAGGAGCAGCTGTGTGCGCAGGTTGCCGACGCTCTCATGGATTATCTCGCTCCCCAGGGAGCGATTGTGCTCATGGAAGCCGAGCATATGTGCATGACCATGCGCGGCGTGCAAAAGCCCGGCACCAAGACCGTGACGCTCGCTCGCCGCGGCGTCTTTGAGACTGATCCCGCGCTCGAGGAGCGGTTCTTTAGGATGCTGGGCCGTTAGCATGAGGGTCGTCAACGACTTTACATCGAAGACCGATGAGGGGACGTCGCGTCGCGGCTTTATGGCTTCGGGCTTGGCTCCCTTTGGTGCCATGCCTCGCATTGATTACATTTGCGCCAACGGGCTGTTCCGGCGGCACCTGGGTAACATTGCACAGTTGGAATCGGGGCGCATCTTCTGCCGCCACGGTATTGACCACCTGCTGGATGTCGCTCGCATTATGTGGATCAAGAATCTCGAGGAACAGCTCGAATTTGACCGCGAGGTCATCTACGCCACGGCACTTCTTCACGATATCGGCAAAGATGAACAGTATGAATCGGGTATATCCCATGATGTTGCAAGCGAACGCGTCGCTGATGCGATTCTCGGCGGTATGTCCGATGACGTAGCGTTTGAGCCGGCCGATGCCGCAGCCATTAAGACGGCCATTCTGGGCCATCGAAAGCTGCGCGTGAACAGCCAACCGCTCGAGCGCCTGCTCTATGCAGCCGACAAAGCGTCGCGCGCCTGCTTTGCATGCCCCGCGCGCAATGCTTGCAACTGGAGCGATGATAAAAAGAACCTGTCGATTCGCGTGTAGTTAGTTTACGCGGTCGGGGTTCTAAACGAAGGAGACGATCGCGATGAGCAACAAGAAACTGCCCGAGAATGCAACCAAGACTGAAGGCGCCGAGCTCGCCCGCCGTGGAAGGGGCGAAATATCCACCGCAACGGCGGTGCCCCACGTGAACTATGACGATCTGCGCCATGCCGACCGCATCACCGTTGAAGGTCTTGAGGTTTTTGCTAACCACGGCGTGTATCCCGAAGAGAACGCGCTGGGCCAGAAATTCATCGTGTCCTTGGTGCTCTATGCTGACCTGCGTGCAGCGGGAGAGCACGATAACTTGGACGCCTCGATTGACTACGGCTCGGTGTGCCACGATGTCGATGGCTATCTGCGCGAGCATACGTTTAAGCTCATCGAGGCGGCAGCTGAAGGTACGGCCCAGATGCTGCTGCGTCGTTATCCCTCGCTGCTTGGTGTACGCATCAAGCTCGATAAGCCGTGGGCGCCTGTTGGCCTGCCCTTGGCAAGCTGTGGCGTCGAGATCGAGCGTGTGCGCTAACCGGTTCTAATACGTCTCTATGGGTGGCTGCTTGAGCCGCTGCGACAGCGCTCTATTGTTGGGGCAGTACGTGTCGAGCAGGGCGTGAAACCGCTGATTGTGGCTTGGCTCGAGCAAGTGGACGAGCTCGTGGGCGACAACCATGTCGAGGCATTCGACGGGATAGGCGGCAAGTTCTCGTGCGATGCGAACGGCGCCGGATTTGGGCGTGCATGAGCCCCAACGCGTTTTCATGCTGCGTACGGAAACGCGGGAAACGGCGACGCCCATTGCGATTTCGTATGTGTGCACAATATCGCGTAGCGCCGATGTGACTTCGGACGTATAGAGCTGGTCGATGTGGGCTTGGAGCTCATCGGACGTTAGGCCGTCGAGGATTGCGTGCCGCTTGGCCTGCGGGCCTTCGTCCGATTCATCGGTACCCATAAAACTTGCGAAGGTAGCCTGCTTGGGCCGCGGTGCGGGTGGCTCAAAGTTGTGGTCGAGTGCATCCTGAACGGTGATGGGTTTGCCCCAAAGCGCAATGATGGACGAGGGACTGAGCGGCTCTCGCGCCGTCGCCTGACGTTGCTCGCGCTGGGCAAGTCGGCTGATAATCCAGGCGCTGTTGCGCTTCACAAACGCTTCGATACGCTCGCGGCTGGCGCCGAGCGGTGCACTGGCGTGGACCTCACCGCTCGATGTGACGCGTAGGTTGAAGTTCTTGACGCACTTTTTGGTAACGATGACGGGGATGGGCGTCCCATCCGGTCGGGATGCGGAAATCGTAAACTGCTGCGTCAAAAGCGGTCCTTCAGATTGGGGACGGGCCGGCATGTCGACCGTTCGGCATGCCGGCCCGCTCAAGGGATGTGAAATTAATAACGCTCAAAGAAGGCAAGCGCGTTGTCGCTGCAGAGCTTCTGCATCACGGTCTTGCCAAAGTGCTTGGAGAGCATGTTCTGGAACTCGGGCATCTTGCTGGCATCGGAGAGGAAGGCGGGCACCGTGGCACCGTCCCAGTCGCCGCCGAGCGCGATGACGTCCTCGCCGCCCAGGTCGAGCCAGTGCTCGATATGTGCCGCTAGCTGGTCGAAGGTGACGTCTGCGGCGGTCTTGTCGGTTGCGTCGTTGGAAAGGAACTCGCTGCAGTAGTTGAGGCCGACGATACCGCCCATGTCGCGAATGATGCGGAACTGGTCGTCGGTAAGGTTGCGTTTGACGCCGCAAACCGCACGGGAGTTGGAGTGGCTGGCGACGAAGGGACGTGTGGCGTGGGCGACAACCTCGTCAAAGCACTCATCGTTGAGGTGGGAGACGTCAAGCACCATGCCGGCGTGCTCCATCTGCGTAAGTGCCTCGATGCCGGCGGCGGTGAGGCCGGCGTGGGTATCGTGTCCGCTCGCGAGCGGTCCCTGCGCATTCCAGCTGAGCGATGACATGAGTACGCCCAAGCTCTTGAGCACCTCGATCAGCGCGGGGTCCTCGGCAAAGAACGTGGCGTTTTCGATGGTGTGGATGCAGGCGACCTTGCCGTCTTTGAGCGCGGGGCGAATGTCTGCCGCGCTGCGTACGTTGACCATGCGGTCGTGGTTGAGCATTGCCTGGCCGCTCATATGCGCCATGATCTGCGCCTGGAAGCGCGCGGCGTGGGCGGTGGGAATCTCATCGGGGACAAACGTGGCGAAGCACTGTGCCCACGGCGTGTTGCCGATCTTTGCGAGCGAGATGGCGCAGGCGTTGCCCTCGATGAGGTCGAAATCTTGCGGATGCGTTTCGTCGCCGGGGAAATAACCGTCGGTGCCGGCGGTAAAGCGCAGGTCGTGATCGAGCGTGGCCCAGCCGATTCGGTCGGCGGTGTCGCAGTGTAGGTCAAATACGGGATATGCCATGGTTCCTCCGGTTGCAGCGTTTCTTTGCAAACTGTCATTGAATTGTATGACTAGGGTATAGTTAGCGCCATATGTTCACGGCGGCCCGCGTTGTGCGCCGCCCTTATCACGGAGGTTACCATGTCCAACCAGGGCAAGAAGGTCAAGACCCATTATCGCGGCACGCTCGATGACGGCACGCAGTTCGATAGCTCCTACGATCGCGGCGAGCCGCTGGAGTTCACCTGCGGCGCCGGTCAGATGATCAAGGGCTTCGACGCCGCTGTTGTCGACATGCAGGTGGGCGAGAAGAAGACCGTGCACATCCCGGCTGCCGATGCCTACGGCGAGCACAATCCCGAGATGGTTATTACCTTCCCGGCCGAACAGGTTCCCAACATCGAGCAGATCGAGAAGGGCATGAAGCTTTTCCTGTCCACGCCGAGCGGTATGCCCGTCCCCGCCGTGGTCATCGACGTTACGCCCGAGGCCGTGACGCTCGACGCCAACCACGAGCTGGCCGGCAAGGACCTCAACTTTGATATCGAGCTCGTCGAGGTCGAGGGTTAGAGTATGCCCGAGCGCTTGGTTTCGACGACATGCTTGGGAAATCTCAACGATCCGTCCTATGAACTCCTGCTCCGCCGGAATTTGGGCGGCGTCTTTGAAGTTGACGAGCTACTGCTCGATTGGGACCAGGCTGACACGCGCGCGTTTGTGGGTGTGACGGAGCTGGGGCGCACGGTCGATGTTCGGCTGGATGCTGCCGACGGCGGTCGTCTTACCGACGGTGACGTGCTCGCCATCGACCGTTCGGGCATGGTGCCCGTGGCGGTTGTCGTGCGCCTGCGCAGTGCCGAGGTTTATTTGGTCGAAGTCGACCGCATGGACCCGATTGCGCTCGCGCATGCGTGCTGGGAGATCGGCAATATGCACGCGCCGCTTTTCCGAGGCGATTCGGACGAGTATACCGTGCGCATGTATACGCCGGTGCAGCCTGTTTTGGGCCGCATGCTCCGGGGCGTCGAGGGCGTTTGGCTCTCGGTGGTTACCCGTGAACTCGATGCGGACCGGCGCTTTGCGTCGAGTGCGGCGGATGCCGTTGTGAGTATGGCTCCCGACTTTACGATCGTAAAAAAGGCGCGCGGTTAACGTGCGTATGAGTAAGACGGACTTTGAGAGGCAGCTATTCAAAGTCCGTCTTTCTGTTGATGAGATGCTGTGGGGGAAAGCATATGGGTCTTGAAGGAATCAAGCTGATTGCATGCGATTTGGACGGCACGTTGCTGCATCCGGGGGAGCGCGAGCCGCGTTCCGAGGCCTTTGAACTCATCGATGAACTGCATCGTCGCGGTATCGTGTTTATGCCGGCGAGCGGCCGTCAATATGCGAGCTTGCGCTACCTGTTTGCCCCGGTGGCCGATGAGCTCGCCTATGTATGCGAAAACGGAGCCCTGGTGATGAGCGGGGGGCGTGCCGTTGTCAAGCGTTCCATGGAGCGTAGCCTTGCTATGGATATCGCGAATGCCGTGGTTGCGTATCCCCATGCCGACGTGACCCTTTCGTGTGAGGGACACCTCTACACCATGAGCGACAACGATGCGTTCGTCGACCATTTGCGCTATGAGGTCCACTGCGATGTGGCGGTGGTCGACCGCCCCGAGGACATCGACGAGGACGTCATTAAGATTGCCTTCCAGACGCCCGAGGTGGATCAGCCGGCGGCCCTGGAGTATTTCGAGCGCCTCTTTAGCGACCGTGTTGACGTGATGACGTCGGGAACCGAGTGGACGGACTTTATCGGCTTCGGTTCGGGCAAGGGCTCCGCGCTTGCCGATTACGGTCGTGCCCTGGGTATTTCGCCCGATGAGATGATGGCGTTTGGCGATAACGAAAACGACCGCGACATGCTCAACGTAGTGGGCCATCCTTATCTAATGGAGAGCTGCAATCCCTCTATGCGTGACATCAACGACCGCGTCCGTTACGTGCACACGGTCGAAGAAGAGCTGCGTCGTCTACTTGCTGAGTAGACATTTGGGACATGCCTAGAAATCTATTTTTTGCTGCAAAGCGCGGAAAGGTGGATTTTAAGGCATGTCCCGAACATCTACCGGCAGTCGGGGCAGAGACCCTCGAAGATGGTGTAGTGCGACGTGACGTGCCAGCCGATTTGCTCGGACGCCTTGGCGTCGAGCTGGGCATCGAAGGGGAGCGGTACGTCGATGACGCGGCTGCACGAGGTGCAGATGATATGCGCATGCGGCTCGATCGTGCGATCGAAGCGGCTGCCGCCCGGCGTCTTGATGGAGAGGATTTCGCCGGCGTCGGCCAAGAGATTGAGATTGCGGTAGACCGTACCGCGGCTGATTTTGTCATCCTGCGCGCGCACGGCGTTGTAGATTTCGTCGGCGGTGGGATGGTTATAGCTTTGGCGCACGGCGTCAAGAACCAGCTTTCGCTGCTTGGTATTCCTTCTTTGCACCGCCATGCGCCTCGCCTCTTTTCTATTAACGGTCGTAGGTAAATGATACCGTATTTAGCACACAATACTAATAATGAGGACTGAAACCGTCTTCATTGGCAAGTGGGGCTCGGGCCTGGGCGTCTACAAGGCGAAAACGCGTTCCCATGCGCTCGTAGGAGGCATGAAGCGCCTCGAGATGAGATAGGACGTTTGCCGGAGTTCCCTGTATCTCCATCTCGACTGAGCCGTCTTCCATGTTACGCACCCAGCCGGTGAGCGCGCGTGCCTGCGCGAGGTTGGTGTTGGTAAAGCGAAAACCAACGCCTTGGACTTGCCCCGTCCAGTGCAGGAAATAGCGCAGGGGAGTGTCTTGAGTGGCCTCGTCGCTTGCGAGCACGGTAAGCCTGCGGCGCAGCTCGAGCTCGACGTTTGATGGTTTTTGAGGCTCTCGACTGCCGCCGGTGACGCTGGAGAAGAACGTATCGAAGAGGCCCATCGCTATGCCTGCTTGTCTGCGTCGGCCGGGAAGGTAATGCCGGCCTGCTGGCGCACGGCATCCATGATGCGCAGTGAGACGAGCGTGACATCGCGGTAGTGGCCAAGCTCGTGGCGTCCTGCCGGGGTCTCCCAAATCTCTTCCTTAACGTTATCGATGCCGCCGATGGCGGTGATAAAGTCTGTGAGTTCGTATTCCATAGTGTTGCTCGATTTGGGCAGGTCGAGCACGCGGCCGTTGTCGCCCCGTTCGCGCGGTGCCTCGGTCGCCGAGCCGCGTACGACATCGCCGCGATAGTCGATGCGGACGTTGCGTGGCGTGGACAGATGGTCGATCTGGATAGTGCCACGCTCGCCTTCGATCTGCGAGGGCAGCAGGTCATTCGTAATTTTGGAGTGCGCGAGCTCGACGGAGATGCGGCCTCCGCCATAGCTGGCGAGGATGGAACCGCAGCCGTCGATGGGGCCGTGCGTGAGCTGTCGCGTGGTGGGGTCGAGCAGAGTAGTCATGCTCGTAAGGCCGGAGGGCATGCCAAAAATCTCGACCATGGGCTCGACGGCGTAGACGCCAATGTCCATGAGGGAACCCGATGCCATATTGCAGTCGAAGATATTGGTGGCGCGTCCCGCGAGAATCTCGTTGTAGCGCGAGGAATACTTGCCAAAGCGCAATGAGGCGCGGCGGATGGGGGCGATCTCGCCCAGGGCGTCCTCGATGGCGTGGAAGGCGGGATCGTGGAGGGGACGCATGGCCTCGAGGGCCACGACACCTGCTGCCTCGGCAGCGCGGAAGACTTCCAGCGCCTGCGCTTCGGTGGCGCAGAAGGGTTTCTCGACGATGACGTGCTTGCCACCGGCGATGCAGGCAAGGGCCTGCTCGTAGTGAAGTGCGTTAGGGCTGCCGATATAGACGGCGTCGACGTCGACGGCGGACGCAAGCTCGTCAAGTGCGGTGAAGTTACGCTCGCCGCCGTGTTCGGCGGTAAAGGCAGTACCGCGATTGGCGTCGCGTGAAAGCGTGCCCACAAACGCGGCTTGGTCGTTGGCGTTGACGACTTGGATAAAGTCGTCGGTAATCATGGATGTGCCGATGGTCGCGATGCGCAGCATACGTCCCCCTTGCGTTGTTTGGTCTACAGGATGAGTGTAGCGCGTGGGGATATAAAGCTGCGCGAAAACGCTATTACAGGTCGCTCTCGTTAAAGCCGGTGTCGATATCGAGGTTGCTGCCGTCGGCTGCCGTGGTGGCGAGCTCATCGCAGCGCTCGTTGAGCTCGTGGCCGGCATGTCCCTTAACCCAGATGAACTCCACCTTGTGCTTGCTTTTGGCGGCAAGCAGGCGCTCCCACAGGTCGCGGTTCTTAACGGGCTGCTTGTTGGCAGTTTTCCACCCGCGCTTTTTCCAGCCGTCGATCCAGTGTTTATTGAAAGCGTTGACGACGTACTGCGAATCGGAATGGACTTCGACCTCGCAAGGGCGGTTGAGTGCCTCGAGCGCCACGATAACGGCCATGAGCTCCATGCGGTTGTTGGTGGTCTTGGCGTAGCCGCGCGAAAGCTCGGAGGTGAAGGTCTTGCCGGCGGGGTTGGTGTATTTGAGCACGGCGCCGTATCCGCCGCGTCCCGGATTTGATCGGGCCGAGCCGTCGGTATAGATGATGACCTTCACGGGCTTCCTTTCGTTGGATACGTTTCGCGTGAGTGACCATTGTAGCGCCATGCCCGCCGGGGGCTAGCAATCTACGATTTCTACCTCGTCTTCCGACAGTTAGTTGGCATGGATGATGCGGTTGAGCTCGTCGAGGTATTGCTGCAAGAGGGAAGAGGGCTTGCGCTCGTTGTGCATGATATAGCCTACGTGCATCGTTGGGGCGTCTGCTAACGGGATCGATGCCATACCCCATTGCATTTCATTGGAGAGGACACCGGTCGACAGGGTGTAACCGTTCGACGTGATAAGTAAGTTAGTAAGTGTTCCGCGGTCCGAGATTCGTATGTTGCGGTCGCAAGGGATATAGCTAAAAGGTTCCTCGGCGTAATAGAAGGAGTTCGAGGTGCCTTGCTCAAAGCTGTAGCGCGTATAGGGTGTAAGGTCGGCAAGGGACAGCTGAGGGCGGCGTGCGAGCGGGTGGCGCTCGCTAACGAAGACGTGGACCGTTGCGTCGAAGAGGGGATGGAAGCTTGCGCGGGCATCGGCGAAGGCCTTCTGCAGAACGCGGGCGTTAAAGTCATCCAGATACAGAATGCCGATATCGCTGCGAAACGCGCGGACGTCATCGATGATCTGCGATGTGGTGGTCTCGCGCATGATGAACTCGAACTTGCTGTCGCGGCAGCGCTCGACCACGTTGACAAAGGCCTCGACCGAAAAGGCGTAGTGCTGGGCGGAAATGGCGAGGCGGGCTTGCGGGGTGCCGCCGTCCTCGTAGCGCGCCTCGAGCATGTCGGCCTGCTCTACGACCTGGCGCGCATAGCCCAAAAGCTCGGTGCCGTCGTTGGTGAGCGTGACGCCGCGGCTGGAGCGCGTGAAGATCTCCAGGTGGAGTTCCTGCTCCAGGCTTTTGACGGCGTTTGAGATGTTGGACTGAGCGGTATAGAGGCGCTGAGCTGCGGCGTTGATTGAGCCGGACTCTGCCACGGCGATCAGAAAACGAAGCTGCTGGAGGGTCATCGGCGCCGTCCTTTCGAGCGTTATCTATAAAACCGATAACAGGTTAGCGCTTTTAAGTGATTGACCGAGCGAAACAATGCTCGTACTATTCAAAACACACAAAGGCGGTAGGTAATTAAACCGACCACGGAACCGGGATGCGAAAGGAGGCCCGCATATGAATTGCTTACCAAGACGAATGCCGGGCTCCTGTTTGCGCCCGTCGGCGTGATCAGGAGACAGCGACTTACTTCTCTCTAATTAATTTACTTTTATTCGATCAAGGAGATCATCATGAGCCAGTTCATCAACAACCCCGAGCACACCTTTGGTTTCGATACCCTGCAGCTTCACGTTGGCCAGGAGAGCGCCGATCCCGCATCCGACTCCCGCGCCGTGCCTATCTACCAGACCACGAGCTATGTGTTCCGCAATTCCCAGCACGCCGCCGACCGCTTTGGTCTTGCCGATGCTGGTAACATCTACGGCCGTCTGACCAACTCCACCCAGGGCGTCTTCGAGGACCGTATCGCCGCACTCGAGGGCGGCGTGGCAGGTCTCGCCGTCGCCTCCGGTGCTGCTGCCATCACCTATACCCTGCAGGCTCTTGCTCAGGCCGGTGACCACGTGGTGGCTCAGAAGACCATCTACGGCGGCTCCTACAACCTGCTGGAGCATACGCTCTCCCAGTTTGGCGTCGAGACCACGTTTGTCGACGCTCATAACCTGGAAGAGGTCGAGGGGGCCATCAAGGACAACACCACGGCCATCTATCTCGAGACGCTCGGCAACCCCAACTCCGACATCCCCAACATCGACGCCATCTCCGAGATCGCCAAGAAGCACGGTCTGCCGGTTGTCGTCGACAACACCTTCGGCACCCCGTATCTGTTCCGCCCGCTGGAGCATGGTGCCAACATCGTCGTCCACTCCGCAACCAAGTTCATCGGCGGCCACGGCACCTCGCTGGGCGGCGTGATCGTCGACGGCGGTAACTTCGATTGGAAGGCGAGCGGAAAGTACGCCCAGATCGCTGAGCCCAACCCCTCCTACCACGGCGTCTCGTTTGCCGAGGCTGCCGGTCCCGCCGCCTTCGCAACCTATGTCCGCGCTATCCTGCTGCGTGACGAGGGCGCCTGCATCAGCCCGTTCAACGCCTGGGTCCTGCTCCAGGGCACCGAGACTCTGTCGCTGCGCGTTGACCGTCATGTCGAGAATACCAAGAAGGTCGTTGAGTTCCTGACCGGTGACAGCCATGTTGCCAAGGTGAACCACCCGAGCCTGCCTGAGCACCCCGACCATGAGCTCTACAAGCAATATTTCCCCAACGGCGGTGCCTCGATCTTTACCTTTGAGATTAAGGGTGGCCAGGAGGCCGCCTGGAAGTTCATCGATCATCTGCAGGTGTTCTCGCTGCTCGCCAACGTGGCCGACGTCAAGTCGCTCGTCGTGCACCCGGCTACCACCACGCACTCCCAGCTCTCTGCCGAGGAGCTCGCCGAGCAGAACATCACGTCCTCGACGATCCGTCTTTCCATCGGTACCGAGAATGCCGAGGATATCATTTGGGATCTGAAGCAGGCCTTCGCCGCGCTGGACGAGTAAGGCGACTTGTGCAAGGACCCCTTGCGACTCGATAGGTATAACTGTATAAAATGCCTGCTCAAGGCGCCTGTGCGAACAATGGTTGCACAGGCGCCTTTTTTGCATAGAGAGGGCGCAAAAACAGGGTTTTTGACACGCTCTATGCATTCGAGTTGTGGAAAACTCCTGTTGAGAGGATGTGAGTTTTACGCAATTGACGTGCGCCTTTTGAGTAAAACCGCAGGTCGCGATTTGCTCGGGGTACTATGCAGCGCGATCGAATCACACGCAGCTCAAACGCAGCAAAAACGCACTACGGAGGTTTCCAGCTACATGAGGATTGATTCACGAAAACCGAAAGCCGCCGCCCTTTCCGCCGCTCTGACCGTGGCACTTTTGGCGGGCGCCGGTGCAACTGATGCCCACGCCGCAACACTGTCCGATACGGTTGGGTCTACGCCGTCCGAGACGACGCTGGTGCAGCCCGTTGACTATCGCGGCGATGGTTATGGTTCCATGCAGGAGTGGAACGCCTCGATGGAGGCCAAGCGCGATTCCCTGGAGATGCGCGCTCAGATCATCATGAATATGTATGGCGACTATGCCACCGATGACGAGCGCGCTGTGCTGCAGGGCTGTATCGATGGCGCGGGCAGCCTGTTGACGATGGGGGAGGTCGACGCGAAGTCGACCGAGCTCGATGAGCTGCGCACTGCGCTTGAGGATGCCAAGCGCGAAGCGCTCGAGGCTGCTGCCGCCGAGGCGGAGGCTGCCGAGGCCGCCCAGGCTTCGTACTACAACGCCGGTTACACTTCGTCCTACGCGTCTGCCGCGTCCTGCGCGAACGGATCGGGCCTGACGCGCTCTACGGGTGTCAATAACTACAACGGGCGCCGCGAGACCTATTACAGCAGCAATGTGCTTTATCACTATCGCACGGGCGAATGGACTCAGGATTCTGAGGGCTTTTGGCGTGATTCCGACGGCTATTACGTTGTTGCCGCGGGCGATATGGCCCATGGCTCGACCTTTACGGGCTCCAAGGGTGATTGCAAGGTCTATGACTCCGGCTGCGCTGCCGGAACCACCGACTACTACACCGGTTGGTAATTTTTCTGCATCACGGATATTTGGCGGACGGGCGTCTTTACCGAGCTTTAGGGCAACGTAAGGACGTCCGTTCTATGTATGCGTTTGAGTTAACAGAGCCCTTACCGTGGCGGTACGCTGGGCGTATGGATGCGGGGCACACTGGTTCTTGAGAAATAAGGTCTTTCTCTTGGAGGAAGTGGTCTTGTGAATGCTCGAGATATTGCCGTTGCCGCCGTCGCGTTGATGCTTGGCTGCCTTGGTCCCACGGCCGCGCTCGTCGCGGGCATGCAGGGGACATGCGGGGCTGCTCCTATCGTGGTCGGCGCGCTGATCGCGGCCACGCTGCTGGGAAGCGCAGGCGTGGTTCTTTGCCGCGACGATGAGGACGAGGTGCCGGGGTCGCAACGCTAACTGTTGTGAGATCGGCCGCCGGTCATAGACGAAGATGAAGGCCGCCGCAGGGGAAAGGTTCCCTTGCGGCGGTTTTGCTGTTAAGGCTGTTGAATGCGGCGCGTCGGCGCTACCAGCTTTTCTCGATATCGCGGATGCGCCGATAGAGCCACTCGTTTTGCGGTGCCTGGATATCGTGTTTGGTTGCGAGGCGGCAGATGGTGCCCGCGAACTCATCAACCTCGGTTTTGCGCCTTGCGATGCGGTCTTGAGCCATCGAGGGCATACCGGCGGGGTCGATTCCCTCGATGAGGTGCACCATTTGCGTCAGGTCTGCCTCGGTCAGTTCAACGCCCTCGGCGTTGGCGACCGCAAGCGTTTCGCGCATGGCGGAAACAAAGCAGTGACGCTGCTCGGAGCCCGGCTCCGTGGCGCTTCCGTAGGTCCCGCCGTAGGCCATGCAGGTCTGGTTGATGCCGTCGTTGAGCATGAGTTTGGCCCACATGCGGTGGGCGATGTCGTCCTCGACGGTATGGGCGATGCCGCAGCGCGTATAGAGCTCGTCGATCGCGGTGATGGTTGCGGGGTTCGTGCCGGCCGCCGCGCCAAAGCGGATTTCGCCCGCATTGGTAAAGGTGAGCGCGCCGTTGAGAAACACGGCGTCCATGCCCTGGCAGATACCAAGAACGGTATGCTCCCAGCCAAAGCGTTCGGCAATCTTTTGCTCGCTCGTAATGCCGTTGCACAGCGAGGCGATGAGCGTGTTGGGTCCCACGACGCGCTCCATAGTCTTGAGTGCTTGGTCGAGACCGGTGGTCTTGACTGTCAGGATGACCAGATCGGCGGGCGTCGCCTCGCTGGCACGGACGGACGTGAGATCGCAGGGCTTGCCGTTGACGGTGAGCGCGTCGTTCGCATGACGCTCAAAACGGGCATCATCCATGACGTATTCGACGGCGTCGTTGCCGAGCGCCCGGGCGATCATGCTGCCGTAGAGCAGGCCGACGCCGCCCTTGCCGATAAAGGCGACCTTGTTGATCTGCATGTGAATCATCTCCCCATGTAAAAGGCGCCCGCGTAAGGGGCGCCTGATGGATTGTATGCTGCCAGGGTGATTGGTGGGTGCGCGGGGCGGCTGTTATAAAAAAGAAACTATTGCGCTGTGCGCTTATGCCGCGGGGCAGACCGCAAAGACGCGGGCGGGGTATCCGACGCCATCGCGGACCTTGGGGAAGGTGCAGAAGATGACGGCGCCTGTGGCGGGAAGCTCGTCCAGATGGTCCATGACTTCGATCTGATGGCGGTCGACCGAGAGGATGTATTGCTCGCCGGGGTAGGGGTAGGCGTCCTCGCGCGTGGTCATGCCCGGCTCCTTTCATCGGGCTTTTTGCTGATGTTAAAGCGGTGCCGTGACAGCTCGATTTCTGCTGCGTTACGATACGTTCTCGATTGCGATTCCACGATGTTTCGGCTGCGTGACCATTGTGTTTCGCCTTGCCGGGGCGCTGATGGCGAAGGGAGGGGCCGTGCAATATCGCGTTGACCCCAAAAGCGGCAACCGTATCTCGGCGTTGGGTCTGGGCTGCATGAGGTTTCCCGGTGCGCCGGGACGTCCGGATGCGAAGACAGCCGATGCCATCATTTCCCGTGCGGTGGAGCAGGGGATTAATTATCTGGACACCGCGTATCTCTATCCCGGTAACGAGGCGTGCGTGGGCGCCTCGCTTGAGCGCTTGGGGCTGCGTGACCGGGTGTTGCTGGCGACCAAGTTGCCGCATGCTTCGTGCAAGTGCGCGGAGGATTTCGACCGGTTCTTCGATGAGCAGCTGCGCCGCCTGCAGACCGACCATATCGACTATTACCTTATGCACAACATCACCTCGCCTGCGCAGTGGGAGCGCGTGGTGGCGCTGGGCATCGAGGACTGGATCGCGCAGCAAAAGGCTGCAGGGCGTATTCGTCAGATAGGCTTTTCGTACCACGGCAGCGCGGCGGACTTCCTTACGATGCTCGATGCGTATGAGTGGGACTTTTGCCAGATCCAGTACAACTACGCTGGAGAGCGATATCAGGCGGGAACGGCGGGGCTCATGGCCGCCGCCGAGCGAGGTCTCGCGGTGTTTGTGATGGAGCCGCTTTTGGGCGGACGCTTGGCAGGCAAGCTGCCGCCACGGGCCCGCGCTGTGCTCGATAGTGCCCGTGACCCGCATTTGCGCACTCCTACCGCCTGGGGTCTTTCGTGGGTGTGGAATCATCCTCAGGTGACGATGCTGCTTTCGGGTATGACCGATACCGCGCAGGTGGACGAGAATTCGTCACTGGCGGACCTCGCGTTGCCGAATTCGATGACTGCCAACCAGCTCGACACGATTGCGCGCGTGTTGATGGAGTTTGAGAAATCGAACCGTGTGCCCTGCACGGGATGCGGCTACTGCATGCCATGCCCCAAGGGTATCAACATTCCCGGCTGCTTTGCCGCCTACAACGCGAGCTATGCGCACAGCTGGTTTACGGGGCTGTCGCAATACTTTACGGCGAGTGCGGTGCGCACGAGCGAGCCCAGGCTCGTGAGCAATTGCGTCAAGTGCGGCAAATGCGCGCGCCACTGCCCACAGCACATCGATATTCCCGAGCGTCTCGACGATGTGCGCCGACGTTTCCAGCCGGGCCCCGTAACGGCCATGCTTAAAGTCTTCGGCAAAACGCGCTCCTCATGACCCTTTTATAACTTGCGGTGGAATAGTTCCTGTTTGCGGCAGAATAGGGGCCAAACAGGAACTATTTCACCGCAACTGAAGGGGGCTGTCGTGGGCCATC
Organism: uncultured bacterium; assembly: GCA_905215725.1. Lineage (GTDB taxonomy): Bacteria > Actinomycetota > Coriobacteriia > Coriobacteriales > Coriobacteriaceae > Collinsella. The sequence goes on from CAJMRD010000002.1 coordinate 16,035, forward strand.
GGGATTCATGGGATGATTCGCGTGAGGTTCGTTGGGGCATTTTGGGCGCTGGGCACATTTCTCATCGATTTGCATCGTCGCTCAAGAAGGTCGACGGGGCACGGCTGGTGGCTGCGGCCGGTCGCACTCCTGCACATGTCGAGGAATTTTGCCGAGCGTTTTCGATCGATGCTGCGCATGGCCACGCCTCGGTCGACGATAACGGCAATGCGGCTTATGACGCGCTGATTGCCGACCCCGATGTCGACGCAATCTACTTGGCTCTTCCGCATGGCATGCATACGCGTTGGGCCTGTCGCGCGCTGTGCGCCGGAAAGGCCGTGCTGTGCGAAAAGCCGGCCATTTTGAGTGAGGAAGAGGCTCTCTCGATCGCCTCCACCTCTCGCGAGCGCGGCGTGCTGTTTATGGAGGCGATGAAGAATCGGTTTTGCCCGATGCGCACTCGCGTGAAAGACTTGCTTGCGTCGGGTGAGCTTGGCCGTATCGTCTCGATTGAAAGCGTGCAAAAGCTCGATTACGGCGAGTCTCCTTCGGGCTATCTGCTTGATCCGCTGCAGGGCGGCTGTCTATATGACATGGGCTGTTATGCGGTCGGTTGGTTTGAGGATTTGCTCGCGGGCGCTTGCGAGGTTTCGTCTCGTGAAGTTCGCTGGCGTGACGTATCGGGCGGCCGCGTCGATTGGGCCGACGAGATCCATATGAGCGTCGACGGTATACCCATTCATATGGTGTGCGACGGCAAAGCAACATATGAAAGCCGCTTAATGATTGCCTGTGAGCGGGGCTCGTTGGAAATCGAGCGTCTCCATCGCCCCGAGCTCGCCTATGTGAAGTACTCCGACGGACGAATGCTCGAAATAAATGCCCCGTTTGAGGTCGATGATTTCTACGGCGAAATCCAGCATGCGACCCAGCTCATCCGGGCGGGGAAACTCGAGAGTCCCGTCATGCCCCTTGCCGCCACACAGCGCTGCGCACGCATCATCGATGCGATTCGTTTGAAACTTTAGGGCGTGGGGGCATGGCACCAGCGCTTGGAATGCCTGGAGGCCTTTGTCCCTGATGCCCCTTTTATAACTTGCGGTGGAATACGGTCTGTTTGCGCCAAAATAGGGCGCCAATAGACCGTATTTCACCGCAACTGATGAGGGGGAGCTGGAGATGCTGACAATCGGATGTCATCTTTCGACGACGAAGGGCTATCGGGCAATGGGGGAGACGGCGTTGTCCATTGGTGCCAATACCTTTGCGTTCTTTACGCGCAACCCGCGCGGCGGCAAGGCAAAAGACCTTGACATGGATGACGTGGCGGCTCTGCGCGAGCTTATGGCGCAAAACGACTTTGGACCGCTGGTGGCGCATGCCCCGTATACCTATAACCCCTGCTCCGCTAAGGAGCGGGCGCGAGAGTTTGCCTTGGAGGCTATGGCGGAAGATTTGCAGCGTCTGGAAGCACTGCCCGGCAACTACTACAATTTTCACCCCGGTGCGCATGTGGGACAGGGGGCAGACGCCGGCATTCAGATGATTGTCGACACGCTGTGCCAGGTGATGTTTGAGGGACAGCAGACGACGGTATTGCTCGAGACCATGGCGGGCAAGGGCACCGAGGTGGGCCGTAGCTTTGAAGAACTGGCGTGCATTATCAAGGGCGTTGCCGCCAAGTGCCCAGAGCTGTCCGATAAGCTGGGCGTTTGTTTGGACACCTGCCATGTGAGCGATGCCGGCTACGACATCATCCATGATCTGGACGGCGTACTCGACGAGTTCGACCGCGTGGTGGGTATCGATCGCTTGCATGCCGTACACATCAACGATTCGAAGAACCCTTGTGGCGCCCATAAAGATCGTCACGAGTGCATCGGCAAGGGATACCTTGGCAGCGAGGAATTTGGTGGCGGTATGCAGGTTATGCAGAATATTGTATCGAATGGTCGCTTGCGCGCATTGCCATTCATTTTGGAGACACCGAACGAACTTGCAGGTTATGCGGCTGAAATCAAACTGTTAAGGTCATTGCAGCAGTAATGACTGTCACAAAGTAGAGTATTCAATTCACGTTATGGGTTTGTTTCAATCAGTTTTCTCATTGCAGATTCGTAATTCCGGGTGCATAATAGCCAACAGTTTTTGCAGACCTCTGAATCAAACGAGGTCACCGGAAGGAGACTGATTATGAAGCTGAAGAAGCTTGGCGCATTTGCCGCCACGGGTGCTATGGCGCTCGCCCTCGCTCTGACGGGCTGCGGCTCGTCCAACGCCACCTCTGGTTCTAATGCCGGTTCCAGCAGCTCTGACGACGCTAAGGTCGAGAAGGTCGACGGCTCCAAGGAGTACGCGCTCGTCAAGGACGGTACGCTGACCGTCGGCACCTCTGCCGAGTACGCTCCGTTTGAGTACAAGGATGACAACGGCGATTATCAGGGCTTTGACCTTGAGCTCATCAAGGCTATCGGCGACAAGCTGGGCCTGGATGTCGAGTATGTCAACAATGACTTTGACACGCTGGTTCCGGGCGTCGCTTCGGGCGCCAAATATGACGTTTCCATCGCGGCTATCACCGACACGCCCGAGCGTGAGAAGGAAGTTACTTTCTCCGATTCCTACTACATGGACGATCAGGCTATCGTGACCAAGGTCGATAACACCGACATCACGGCCGACAACTACGGCGAGAAGCTCAACAACGCCGATGCTACCATCATCGTCCAGTCTGGCTCGACCGCCGAGTCCTTTGCCCAGGAGAACTTCCCCAAGGCCAAGATTGTCCCCTACAAGGACGCCACCGAGTGCTTCAGCGCCCTGCAGTCCGATAAGGGCGACGCCGTAGTCACCAACCGCTCCGTTGCCAGTCAGCTGACCGCCGAGCAGTTCAACACCTGCCAGACCATTAAGCAGATCAGCACCGGCGAGGAGTACGCCATCGCCATCAATCAGGGCAACACCAAGCTCAAGGACGACATCAACCAGGCCATCAAGGACCTGACCGATGACGGTACCGTTGACGCCCTCATGGCTAAGTACAACATCAAGTAAAATAGCTACTTGATTGCTCGCGGGCCCTTTCCGCTTTGGCGGAGAGGGCCTTTGCGCTTCTCTTGACGGAGAGCATTTCCGTCTCGTTTTGCCGACAACTTCTACGATAGGAGCCACCTTGTCTCGACTGAACAAAGGGGCTGCGGAGCAGCGTTTTCCACTGCCCGCCTTGCTCCAAAAGCTAGTCTGCGTCATGGCCGTGGCGCTCGCGCTGGTGTGCGCGGGGGCATATGCGCCCACGACCGCCCAGGCGCTTGAGACCGCAAAGATTACCGCCCGACCCAACACCGGTTCGGGCAGCGATGTGGTCGGCGGCACCGAGACGCGCATTACCTGGGAAGTTCAGGCCGATGCCGATGAGGAGCTGAGCGGTCTTTCGCTGACGTTTGTCGACGGCACGACGTTTGGTACCGATGACACGCGATTGACGATGCTCTCGGGCGAGGACCTCATGGATCGTACGCCCATGAAACCCACGTGCAAGGCTGACGGCCAGACGCTCAAGATTGACTTTGGCGAGACGGCGCCTGCCGGCGGCTTTTTCCGTGTCGAGGTTTACGGCGTGACCTTCCCCGTCGAGGGCGGCGATGAGGCCTTTAGCGGCACCTACACTTTGGCCGATGGCTCGACCAAGAAGATCTCCAAGATTCCTTCCGTCGAGATCAAGGGCGTGACGGCCTTCGATAACTTCCTGGCCGATCTTAAGGAGCAGCCGTGGGTCGAGGCCTGGAACTCCAATATGTTCCTGCGCCTGTTCTTGAACCCGGTCATTTTGGTCCAAAGCCTGCCGATCGTCTTCAAGGGCTTCCTTATGTCGCTTTCGATCGTGCTTGTGGCGTTTCCGCTGGCAATTCCCTTCGGTTTTGCCCTGTCGCTCATGCGCATCTCCAAGTCGCGCATCCTGCGTTGCCTTGCCGGCATCTACGTGAATATCATTCGCGGTACGCCGGCGTTCCTGCAGATCTATATCGCGTTCTTCGGTCTGCCGTTGGCCGGCGTCAAGGTGGACGACTATGTCTTGGGCGTTATCGTCATGGCCATGAACTCGTCTGCGTACCTGTGCGAGATCTTCCGTGCCGGTATTCAATCGATCCCCAAGGGCCAAAACGAGGCTGCTCGCTCTCTGGGCATGAATGCCTTCCAGACGCTGCTCTACGTTATGATTCCGCAGACATTCCGCAATGTTTTGCCTACGCTGACCAGCGAGTTTATCTTGCTTTACAAGGATACGTCGCTGCTTGCCGCCGTGGGTGTGGTCGAGATCGTCATGAATGCCCGTACCATCGTGGCCACGACGGGCTCCATCACGCCGTATGTGGTTGCCGCCCTGTTCTATCTGGTCATCACCCTGCCGCTCGCTCGCTTGGTGAGCGGTCTTGAGGCGAGGCTTTTGGGCACGACCGAGACCAAGAAGAAGCGTCCCGCCAAGAGCGCCGGACAGGTTGTCGCGACGCCTGCCGATCACATCGCCGGTTTGTAAGGAGGTCCTATCATGAGCGAAACCAATAACTCGAACGAGGTCGTCGTCAGTATCAAGAACCTCCAGAAGGCCTTTGGCGATAACGTGGTCCTGCGCGATATCGATCTAGATGTGCACAAGGGTGAGGTCGTTGTGGTCCTGGGCCCTTCGGGCTCGGGCAAGTCGACGATGCTTCGCTGCATCAATCGTCTGGAGCATCCCACGAGCGGCTCGATCATCGTTGAGGGCGTGGACGTGTGCGCCAAGGGTGTCGACCTCAACAAAGTGCGCACGCACCTGGGCATGGTGTTTCAGCAGTTCAACCTGTTCCCGCACCTGTCGGTCAAAAAGAACGTCATGCTTGCGCAGCAAAAGGTGCTCAAGCGCAGCAAGGAAGAGGCCGAGAAGATTGCCATCGAGGAGCTGACCAAGGTCGGCCTGGCCGAGCGCATCGACTTTATGCCGAGCCAGCTCTCGGGCGGTCAGCAGCAGCGCGTGGCGATCGCCCGCGCCCTGTCGATGAATCCACACGTGATGCTCTTTGACGAGGCTACGTCAGCGCTTGACCCCGAGCTTGTCCGCGACGTTCTTGGCGTCATGCGCGATCTTGCACGTGACGGTATGACCATGATCGTGGTGACGCACGAGATGGGCTTTGCCCGCGATGTCGCCGACCGCGTGGTCTTTATGGACGGCGGCGTTATCGTGGAAGAGGGCACGCCGAGCGAGGTCTTCGACCATCCCAAGAGCGAACGCACCAAGGCGTTCTTGGGCAATATCTCGTAGCCGCTTTATATGACTGACATAGCAGAAAACGGGAGCCGGATGTGATCCGGTTCCCGTTTTTGTTGGGACGCGAATGTGTTTTGGTGCAGAGCGCGTTACGGGCGGAGCTCATTGCCGCTAGGCGAGCTCGGCTCCAAGGGCGCGGCAGGCCGCCTCGCCCTCATCGTCGGGGGCGTCGTAGCAGATGACGGAATCGACGACGTTAACACCCGCCTCGTCGGCGTCCGCCTTCCAGTTGTCCATCCATTCGCCCTCGGCCCACGAATAAGAGCCAAAGAGGACGACCTTCTTGTCGCCGAGAGTCTCCTTGACCTCGTTCCACATCGGCTGGAACTCATCGTACTCGAGTTCCTCGGAGCCCATGGCGGGGCAGCCGAAGGCGAAGGCGTCGTAGTCGGCGGCCCTGTCGGTAGAGAAGTCGGCGCAGGGGATGACCTCAGTTTCGGCACCCGCGGACGTGGCGCCTTCGGCGACGAGATTTGCCATGGCCTCGGTATTGCCCGTGCCGCTCCAATAGACGACGGCGATCTTGCTCATGTTGAGTCCTTTCAGTTGTGCGGCAGGTTGCCGCGGCTTCTATGTTCTATCGGGTTGCCTGGGCAAGTTGCGCCAAGCTGCAGCCCTGCTGATAGACAAAGGTGAGGTATTGAGTGCAAGCGCGGTAGGCGTCAAACATCGCAAGCGCTTGCTCGACATTCGTGTAGACCTTCCAAGCTCCAAAGACCTTGTAGTTCTCGCCGCGCTGGACGATAAACTCGCGCACATCGTCGTAGGGATATCCGAGGAAGTAGCCTATTTCGTGCGGAAACTCGCAGGTGCAGTCGTTGCTGCAGCTAGCTTGCTGGGGTAGTGCGCATCGAGTCTGGCTACAGGCGCATTCCGCGACGTTATTGCTCGCGAGCGTGATGCGTGATGCCAAATGCACAAGGCATGTCGAAAGGTCTTTCGTGTCGTAGCCTTCCGAGGCGAGCGCCGTTTGGGCGCGAGGGTCTGCGAAATAGGTGGTGAGGCTTTTGGCTCGGTACATATACACGAGCGCTCCGCAGGGCCGCCAGACCAAAACACTCAGGTGGATACCGAACGGGTCAAGCTCGCGATTGCACTGGGCGATAACGTTGAGCAGGCGTGCTCGGCGCTCTGCGATGGTTTCGGTTGCGACCGAGCCGTCCCCGTGGGCGTAGGTGCCTGGATAGGTAAAGAGCGATGCCGGCTTGATGCCCGCGAGCGTGGGAGAGCAGTTGCGCACGACTGCCGCCTGAAACGTTGGGATGTCTATGGTTCGAGTCACGGCGCTCCTTACGGATCTAAACTGTTAGCCTAGGAAAACTTATACACGAAAGTAAGCCATGGTCAACAAAAAAGTTTGAAGAGGGAAACTAATTGACCGAACGGACATGAATTTGGGTTAAGATGGGGACACCCCATGGGGGTATCTAGATAGTGCTACTTGAAAGGGGAACGCATGAGTGACTTGCTCAACCCTGCGAATCTCATCGTGCTGGCCGTCATTGCCGTCGGCATGTTTTTTGGACTGCGTCGCATTGCCGCTTCGACACACGGGAAGAGTTGCTGCAGCGATGGTGCGAGCGGCAAGAAGGCCAAAAAGGTTGTTGTGGTGGATACCGATGCATCGCACTATCCCTATAGCGATGAGCTGCTCATCGGCGGCATGAGCTGTGACGGCTGCGCTCAGAACGTGGCCAATGCCCTCAATGCGCTGGACGGCGTGTGGGCAACGGTGACGTATGCGGATCACACGGCACGTGTGCGCTCTAAACAGCCGGTTGATCGTGGTGTTCTCGAGACGGCCGTGAAAGACGCGGGCTACTACGTCATGACGCTGTAAGCGCCGCCCTGGATGCGCTTCCTTGGCTAGGCTCGTCCGCGCAGTTCGATGTCTTGGATGTCGTCGAAGTCGATGGCGATGTCTTTGAGCTTGAGGAGCTTGAAGGCGGGGAGCGCCTCGTCGAGGATGCCGGTGCGGCTGCGATAGCCGTATGTATCGTAATAGGTGACACGAACCAAGTCGCCACGTTTGAGACCCTCGAGCTTTTTAGAAAGCACGAGGGCTTTTTCTTCCGTGAGCTCACGTTTTGGCTCGACGGTGATTTCCTGCTTGCGCACGAGTTCGTAGTATCCCGTGAGGGCGGCAAAGGGCATAAACTGTGCGGCGCGGTTGGCGCGCACGGCACCGTTGGCTGTGAGGTTGGGGTCGGCGGCGCGGCGTCTGCCCTCGGGGTCCGCCAGGCGCTCGAAGGCGGTCGGCGGGCGCACGGGCTGTTGTTTGGGTTTAGGCACGGTGTCCTCCAACTTGGTCGTTGCGTTCGCGCGCGGTGGCGCCGGCGGTAAAGCTTAATCCCTTGACGAGCGCGTTCTTGCCGTACTTGCCTTTCACAGCCAGGACGGCGCGCGCCAGGTCGCGCTCGCGCTCATCGGCCTCGACATCGCTAAACAGATCGATAGTGGCAAATTCCTCGGGCATGAGGTTGCCAAAGCCCAGGTTGATTCGCTTGACCGGTCGTTTAGGGTCGACCGTTTGCGCCCAAAGGTCATCGAAATAGCCCATGATCTTCTTAAACGAATTGGTGCGCTCGGGCAGCTTGCGCGAGGCGTTGGAGTGCGCAAAGAGCGCGGCATAGCCACCACGCGGTTTGCCGCCATGTTCTCCCACAAAGATGCCATCGATTGCCTGCGCTTCGCGCACCAGGCGGCGCCGTTCGTCATCGCGCTGGACGGGCTTGGGAGCACGGGGCGCGAGCTCGGGGCCGGCGGTTGCGGTGGGTTCGATGCTCGACGTACTCGAGCGCAGGTGTCCGCATCCGTCCACATATTGTGCAGTACCGCTGGCATCAAGCCTGCGTATGTCAGCGCGCTCGCTCGCGTAGCCCACAAAGAGCGAGATACTGTCGCAGACCACGTGCTTATCGACCAAGTCCAACACGGCGTTGTCGACCATCTCGCGCAAGACGGTGTAGGCCTGCTCGTAGGCATAACCCTTCGAGAGCACCTGTCCTGTGGTGGTCGAAGTTGCTTGCGGGCGATAGGCTTGGATATCGGCGATGGTTGTCGGCTCGCGCCCAAAGGCGTGGTCGATGAGATATTCGGCATTGACGCCGAGCTCGTCGTAGAGCAGGTTCTCGTCGAGTGCGGCGACACCCATCAGGTCGTAGACGCCATACTTTTCGAGTCGTGCTGCCACGCCGGGGCCGATGCCCCAGATATCGGTGATGGGACGATGGGGCCAGATCTCTTTGCGAAAGGTCTCGTCGTCGAGTATGCCGATGCGGCTGGGTACGTGCTTGGCGGTGATATCGAGCGCTACCTTGGCCTGGAATAGGTTGGGGCCGATGCCGACCGTCGCCGTGATGCCGGTGCGCGCGAGGACCTCATCGCGCAACATGCAGGCAAAGCCTTTGGCGTTGGTATGGTAGAGGTCTAGATAGGGCGTCACGTCGATAAAGCATTCGTCGATTGAATAGACGTGAATGTCTTGCGGGCTCACGTATTCCAGATAGATGCCGTAGATTTGCGCCGACACTTCCATGTAGTGCTGCATGCGCGGTACGGCTTTGATGTAGTCGATGCCGTCGGGAATCTCAAACAGACGGCAGCGATTGTGAATCCCTAAGTCCTTCATGGCCTGTGTGATGGCGAGGCAGATGGTCGTGCGCCCGCGCGATTCGTCGGCAACGACCAGGTTGGTGGTGAGCGGGTTGAGTCCGCGGTCGATGCACTCGACGCTAGCGTAAAACGTCTTGAGGTCGATGCAGATATAGGTGTGACGCTCGTGCCCCACGCGTCCTCCCATCAAACACATGTTCTTATCGAATATCTGTTCGATAATACCCGCTCGTCCGGACATCGTCAAAACCTGTCAAAAAGGGACTGGTTTGTTTTGGTAGGTATGGTCGTGCGGTTGGATTGGGTTTTAACGCAGCTCTAAAGAGTGCGAAACAGCTCGGAAAAGCTCGCTTCGTAGCATGAGCCTAACGATTGATACCGCCTATGTGCACGGAAGGGTTATGGGAAAGATGGTCAATTACGGGTTTGGTATGCCGACGCGCCTTGTTGTGGATGGAGACGTGGCTCGCTGGTGCGGACGATTGGTCGCTCACTACGGTGGCACCAAGGCGCTGGTCGTGTTGGGCGGTGACAAGCATACGCGCGATGAGCTTGTCTCGGCGGCACTTGGCTCGCTTGATCGAGCCCTACTCGAGCGCGTACTTTTCCGCTGCGGCTCGGTTGGGGGCGACGGGGGAGACGAACTGATCGACGAAGCCGTGGCCCTGGCGACCGACGAAGGCGTGGACTTTGTCCTGGCGATTGGCGATGCCGATACTGCTGGCTTTGCGCGCGAGCTCGCGCGTCGCATGGCGGCGCTCGATGCCGGCGAAGACGGTTTTGTCCCTTATGGATGCATTCTCTCGGAGGGCAAGGCGCCTGCTGTCGTGGGCACCGGTGAGGTTCCCGTTTTTGCCATTATCGCGCCCGAACTGCTGGAGGGCATCGGGTCTCCTCTGCGTGAGTTGCTCGGTAGCATCTGCGCCGCGGCCTAATATTTGCCATAAAAGGACGGGTTATTTTTGGTTGGTAAAGCGTTTGACCTGCCAAAATAAGCCTGTCCCTTTTTAATCGGTTGCCGTTTGGGGGCCGATTGGCAACGCTCGCTGATTGTAGTCTTGACCTGCGCTAGAATAGTGGCATCTGAATGTCCGGGCGCATGGAGGCGTGCGCCCGTATGCTGAGGAGGACTCTATGGCAACTGTTGCCGCACCTATCGATGCTACGTCGACTGCCGCTTGGAAGGCGCTCGAGGCTCATCAGGAGAAGCTCGAGGCCGAAGGTATCGACCTCAAGGCCTGGTTCGCTGCTGACGCCGACCGCGTGAACAAGCTGAGCTTTGACGCCGGTGACCTGCACTTCGATCTGTCGAAGAACCTGGTGACCGATGAGACCGTCAAGCTGCTGTGCGATCTTGCCCGCGAGGTGAAGCTCGAGGAGCGCCGCGACGCCATGTTCTCTGGCGAGCACATCAACACTACCGAGGACCGCGCTGTCCTGCACACCGCGCTGCGCCGCCCGGCAAGCGAGAAGGGCCAGCTCATCGTCGACGGCCAGGACGTCGTCGCCGACGTGCACGAGGTCCTCGACCGCATGTATGCCTTCGCCGAGCGCGTGCGCTCCGGTGAGTGGAAGGGCGTTACCGGCAAGAAGATCGAGCACCTGGTGTCCATCGGCATCGGCGGCTCCGACCTGGGCCCGGTCATGGCCTACGAGGCTCTGCGTCCCTATGCCGACGCCGGTATCGACTGCCGCTACATCTCCAACATCGACCCCAACGACCAGGCCGAGAAGCTCAAGGGCCTGGATCCCGAGACCACGCTCGTGATCATCGTCTCCAAGACCTTCACCACGCTCGAGACCCTCACCAACGCCCGCGAGGTCAAGACCTGGATGCTCGAGCAGCTCAAGGCTCAGGGCGCCATCGACGGCTCCGATGAGCAGAACGCCGAGGCCGTGGCAAAGCACTTCGTCGCCGTCTCCACCGCACTCGAGAAGGTCGAGGCCTTCGGTATCGACCCCGCCAACGCCTTCGGTTTCTGGAACTGGGTTGGCGGCCGCTATTCCGTTGACTCCGCCGTGGGCCTGTCGCTGATCGTCGTGCTCGGCCCCGAGCGCTTCCAGCAGTTCCTCGAAGGCTTCCACGCCATCGACGAGTACTTCTGCAACACCCCGCTCGAGAACAACGCCGTCGCGCTGATGGGCCTGCTCAATGTCTGGTACGTCAACTTCTTCGGTTCCAAGAGCCACGCCGTGCTTCCGTACTGCCAGTATCTGCACCGCTTCCCGGCCTACCTGCAGCAGCTCACCATGGAGTCCAACGGCAAGCACGTCCGCTGGGACGGCAGCGCTGTGACCTCCGATACCGGTGAGATCTTCTGGGGCGAGCCCGGCACCAACGGCCAGCATGCCTTCTATCAGCTGCTGCACCAGGGCACTGTGGTGGTCCCGGCCGACTTTATCGCTTTCGCCAACACTGCCAACCCTGCGACCGACAGCGGCCAGGATGTCCACGAGCTGTTCCTGGGCAACTTCCTGGCCCAGACCAAGGCACTCGCCTTTGGTAAGACGGCCGACGAGGTTCGTGCCGAGGGCACGCCCGAGCAGATCGTCCCGGCCCGCTGCTTTGAGGGCAACCGTCCGACGACCTCGATCTTCGGCGACACGCTGACCCCGTTTGCGCTCGGCGAGCTCATCGCCCTGTACGAGCACATCACGTTTGTCGAGGGCACGGTCTGGGGCATCGACTCCTACGACCAGTGGGGCGTCGAGCTGGGCAAGCAGCTTGCCAAGCAGATCACCCCGGCCTTCCACGACGACGCCGCCAAGGCCGAGCAGGACGTTTCGACCCAGGCGCTCATCGAGTTCTATCGCGCGCATCGCAAGTAGTCGCTGCTGTTAACGCATCGCGCCTTATAGTCAGGGGCCCGTATCCTATCGGATGCGGACCCCTTTGCTTTGCCGTGGTCCCGGGGCGCACGGCCTTTGTGGAACATCGCTGGGGCGCCGCGCGCCGCGAGAACCCTGCGCCTAGATCTCGGCCTCCGCATGGTCTCGCTGCGCCTCGGGCAGCTCCCCGTAGAGCGGATGGTCTTCGAGCCTAAAGCGCTCGACCCGTTCGGGAGTGCGACCGCGCACAAAGAGCCACGAGCGATCGATCGGCGTCGCCATGAGCGTGCTGGGCAACGCGTCGGCGCGGTCGGAAAACACCCGGGCACTCTCGGGATCCTGGAACGCCAGCACCAGATGCGTGTCGCAGTTGCCCATGATGGAGCGTGCGCGTGCCTCGCCATAGAGCGCATCGAGCTGGTTGGTCGACTGCAGCAGCAGCGTTGCCCAGATGTTGCGGCTTCGGATAATCGAGAGCACGTTGTCGATCTGGGGGATCTGCAGATTTGCGAAGTCATCGAGCATAAAGCGCACGGGCACGGGCAGGCTGCCGTCGGGCTGCCTATCGGCCTCACGAATGAGGCCCATAAACGCCTGCGAAATAAAGAGGCCGGTCAGCGGATCGAGATTGCGGTCAATATCGCTCACGGTTACAAATAGGGCGCAGGGGGTGTGTCCCATGGAAGCGAAGTCCACCTGATGGCACTCACGATAGAGCTGTGCCGCACCGTCGAATCCCAAACACATGACCTTTTCGGCAAGGATGCCGACGATGCTCGCGTGCATGCGCTCGGCATTTTGCGTAATGGCGTAGCGCCGCCATAGCGAGAGGGCATAGCTTTGGGGGTCGATCGTGATCAGGTCGTCAAACAATCGACCCGTGGCACCGTCCTGCAGGTGCTCGATCAGCTTGATGACCGAGCTGATCGTCTGCTCGTCGGCGGGTAGCTGTTCGGTGACGTAGGCGATAAGACACGACAGCAGGTTTGCCGCCGCATGATCCCAAAAAGGCTGGTTGTTGTCCTCGATGGGGCAGATGGCCTTTGCCACCGAGAGGATGTCCTGCTGGTTGGGCCTGCCGTCCGCCTTGCGGCGAATGTGCCTCAGGGGGTTGTAGCCGCAGCGCTCGATGCCGGGCGCAAGGGCCGGGACGGTGTTGAGGTCGGCGAAGTTGAGGCATTGCACGCGGTAACCGTGGGCTGCCAGCACGGGTCCCATTTCGCGACAGAGCGTGCCTTTGGTGTCGAGCGCGATGTAGCTTGCGTTCATTTGCAGTAGGTTGGGCTTGAGGACGTTTCGGGTCTTGCCGGCTCCCGAGGGGCCGATCACAAGTGCGTTGTTGTTGAGTCCCGTTTGGCGGGTGTCGCAGGAAAGCGTTCGATCCTTGGCGAGGATGGTGGACGATGCGGACTCAGATGCGGCGAGGCGGCTGGCGAGGTTAGACATGGGCGACCTCCTTGGTGGTCGAGAGGATTTCGTGGGCAAAGCCGAGCTCGACGGCGCGCTCGGCCGAAAGGTAGGTGTCTTTTGCAGTGAGGGACTGGATGCGCTTGGGCGTGAGGCCGCTGCGGTCCGAGAGGATTTGCGTGAGGGTCTTGCGGGTCTGCATGAGACGCCGGCTGGTTTCCTGCAGCGCAAGTGCCGAGCCGCCTGCCCCCTGGGGGATCAGCGGGTCGTGAATCATGAGCTCTGCATGGGGCGCCATACGGCGATCGTCGCCGCCCATAAAGATCACGGCGCCCATGGACGCGGCGAATTCCAGGCAGACGGTGCGGATGGGGCACGATGCGAGGCGCATGGCGTCATAGATCGCAAGACCCGATCGCACGCTTCCGCCGGCGCTGGCGACAAATATGGTGATGGGGCGGCTGGGGTCGGTGGCATCGAGCAGGCGGATCTGCTGGCATAGGTCGTGGGCCATCGGGGTTTCGATGTTTCCCATGACGGAGAGCTCGCGACGGGCGAGCATCTCATCGTAAATGCTGGTGAGCGTGATACCTCGGGCGGATTCACGCATGGTGAGGGGGCTGATGATGGGGGAATGATTGGTGTCCATGAGGACTCCTTTCTGTTGGTTGTGTTGTGGAATAGGATTGTTGCCCGCGGAGGGGCTGGCGGGCTACAGGGTTCGTCCGAGCCTGAGATCGAGCTCGGTTGTGGGGCAGGCTGCCTGTTCGTGCGGCTCGCAAGCGCCAAGGGCTCCAAAGCGATGGAGCGTTGCGACGGGCGTGGTGTAGGCGAGCCGCAGCTGATGCTCGGCAGGGGCACATCCGTCATTTTTGTAATGAGCCGCGTAGTACTGCGCGATGCTGGCGTTCATCTCGCTGCCATTGCGATGGCGCTCAAACTGGCGTCTGCAGGTCTCGATGATCTTTGCTACCGACTTGGGTGCCGTCGCGGGAACAAGGGCGAGATAGCCCTCAAATAGCTCGTTGATGCTCAGGAGGCACAGCAGGTCGATCAGCGTCCTTATGGCTGCTCCCTCGGCGGAAAAGTGCGCGGTCATGCGGTTATATCGGTTGCGGTCGACGATGGCCGCATGGGGTCTTGGAGTTTTCTGCCCCGTGGTCCCGGGCTTTTGCCGCGCCTGTGTATTGAGCTCGACGTTGCAGCGCTTGAGGCCGTCCAACGGAAGGAACAGTGCGGTGCGCAGGGTGTTCCGCTTGCTTTCGAGTTCATGACGCTCGTCGGGTTCCCATTCGAGCTTGAGTTTCGTGTCGAGCGCCGTAAGCATATGGGCTAGGCAGCCTACGGTAAGAACGTACGAATCGTTGTCGCGTTTTGGGGCATAGGGGTCTGTCAGCTTGCGAATGTCGGGGTCGCCCATGATCTTTGTGCAGCGCTTCAGCAGTTGAGGGTGGTCGGCCAAGATCGTCGCGAGCGGTAGCGACGTGTAGTTCTTGATGGTCGCGGCGGCAAAGGCGGCGTCATATTCGTTTGCATATGCTCGCTCAATGCGGGCATCCAGAATGCTTTTCTTATCGCCGTCTTCAGCGTGGTGGTTTGTCATAGCTTCTCCAATCGGTTGATGTTCGTGCTGTTTGTTGATGTGTTGGTTGTCGTGAGTGATGTGCTTGCCGTGGGTGATGTGCTGACGTTGGGGTGCTATGCGGTTTTCAATGAGCCCGTGAGGCAGTTGTTGCAGGGGCGGGATGGAACGGCCCATGCAAGGCGGAAGGCATCGTGCTCAAAATCGAGACAGCAATGCCCTGGGTGCCTCACATGTGGCAGTTACCTCATTAAGTTGTCATTGCGTTTGGGGTTGTACTTTGCCGATCTTCCTTCTCTTACACGCTAAAACTCAAACTTCATATGCTCGATCTACTTAAAACCGCAACGGCGGTCTTTTATCAACTTATATGTCGGAACGCGTCTTTGCAAGTACTTTTTTGCCTTTGTTTCAAATGGGGTGGTTTTGCAACCGTCATACGCGCGCTGTGCGAACGTGCCCCGGCTCGGATAAGATAGTGCGCGATAAAAACGATGCAAGGAGGCACATATGGCAATCAAAGCCATCGCGATGGATATTGACGGTACGCTTACCAACGATCAGAAGGTGATCAGCCCGCGTACGCGCGAGAAGCTGCTCGCGGCGCAGGAGTCGGGCATTAAGCTCATCTTGGCTTCGGGCCGTCCCGCATGGGGGCTACATGCTCTGGCGCAGGAGCTCGACCTCCAAAACCATGACGGTCTGCTAGTCGCTTTCAATGGCGCGCATGTGGTCGACGCTCAGACCGATGAGGTCCTTTTTGACCAGGCCATGCCGGCTGACGAACTGCACCATCTGATTGATCACCTGCAAAACTATGATGTGATCCCCATGATCTCGCTCGGTCGCGACTTGCATGTTGAGGACTCGTACCACTGCATGATTACGCTGCCGGATGGCTTGCAGAAAAACATCGTCAAATACGAGCGCGATGCCTGCGACCTTAAGATCCGCGAGGTCGAGAGCTTGCATGAGGTCGTGGACGCTTATCCCGTGGACAAGCTACTGACGGCAGGCGACCCGGCCTACCTGCAGGCGCATTACGAGGAGATGTATGCGCCCTTTACCCAGACGCTTTCGGGCATGTTTACGGCCGACTGGTACTTTGAGTACACGGCGCCCGGTATCGACAAGGCCCGCGCGCTCGAGGGTGCCCTGCCCAAGCTCGGCATCGATGCCAGCGAGGTTGTATCGTTTGGCGACGGCCAGAACGACAAGTCTATGATTGAGTGGGCCGGAACCGGTGTTGCCATGGGCAACGCCGTCGATGAGGTTAAGGCTGTGGCCCAGATGGTGACCGCCAATAATAACGAAGACGGCATTGCGGTGGCGCTGGATAAGCTACTGGGCTAGAATCGCCGATAATGCATGGTTCGGGCGTCCGCTTGCGGGCGCCCTTTTGTTAGGGAGGGTGCCGTGTCCGCATTTCCGTTCGACGCCGTTATCTTTGACATGGACGGCGTCATTGTCGATACCGAGTATTACTACCTGGGCGAGACCGCCGCGTTTGCCAAGGAGCTTGGGCTTAACCTGACTCAAGAGGAGTTGAACGGGCAGGTCGGTACCTCGCATCAGTTCTTCCTGCGTATGCTGGTCGATTGGTTTGAGCGCGCCGGTAAGGGGCATTTAACTGGCGAGGAAGCGTTGGCCCGTTGGGACGAGTGGGCGCATAAGCGTCCGCGCGACTATCAGGCTTTGATTAACCCAGGCGCCGTGGATACGATTCGAGAGCTGCCGCGCCGTGGCGTTCGCGTGGCGCTTGCCAGCTCGTCTCCCATGGATAGCATCGAGGAAGTGCTCAACGCATGCGGGCTGTCGGATGCCTTTGAGTATGTGGTGAGCGGCGAGCAGTTTAAGGAGAGCAAGCCCGAGCCCGACATCTACCTGCATGCGCTGGACCTGCTGGGGCTGCCCGCGAATCGCTGCTGCTGCGTTGAGGATTCGGTGCCTGGCATCACTGCCGGCAAGCGAGCCGGCCTGACAGTCATTGCCAAGCGCGAGGAACGCTTTGGCTTTAGCCAGGATGCCGCGGACAAGATTATCGACCAGCTGCCGGAGCTGCTCGCGCTTTCTTAGGGGTGCGGTAGTTGCGCGTTTTTCGGGTCTGATGAGTAAATACCCGACATTTTGGTGCGGCACCTAGCATACTTTAAGCTAATGCGGGCTTAAGGGCTTGTTGAATGCCCTTAAGCCCGTTTTAGAATTAATTGGGCTGGGAGAGGGTATATGCCACCGACTGAAGGACTAACTGACGGTAAAGCAGCGATACCGCTGTACCAACAGGTTATCGATATCATTAAAAACGAAATCAATTCCGGTGCCTACAAGGCGGGCGCGCGGATACCCAACGAATTCGAATTGGCTGAGAACTATAAAGTTGGCCGCGTTACCGTGCGACGCGCTATTGAGGAGCTCGTCCAGCAGGGCTATCTAACGAAGCGGCAGGGGAAAGGCACGTTTGTCAATGCCCCCAAGCTTAAGCGCAAGATTCGCCAGAAGGATGACGTCCAGAGTTTTTCGGACGCATGCCGCGTTAACGGAATGGAGCCGGGGGCGTGCGTCATTTCGAGAAAGATACTGCCGGCAGATTCTACCGAAGCGCAGTTCTTTGGTGTTCCCGTTGGAACTGATTTGATTTGCGTTGAGCGTGTACGTACTGCCGATGGCGTCCCTGTCATGCTCGAGAACAACATATACGTTTACGAGGACAACGCCTATCTATCAACGGCACCTCTATCTAACCAATCCATTTTTGAGTTCGTGCGCAACCGAACGGGCCGCACGCCCGCGTTTACCGACCCGTGCACGCTCGAGATCGCGTGCGCGTCGCCCGAGGTCGCTCGGCTGTTGGCAGTTCCCGTTGGCGAACCCTTGTTTTATATGGAAGCCTTCTTTTTCGATGAGCAGCGGCGGCCGTTTATCATCGGTCGTCAGCGGATCGTTGGGTCTCGCTACGTTTTTGACATCTAGGACATTGCGAATGGAAACGCCCGGTGGATCATCTCACCGGGCGTTTCCATACCGTTCACGGCGCGAACACAACCGTTCAACCGCGTTGCGGCAACCAGTTTGAAATTATCTTGATGAAGGAAAAAGCTGCTGGTAATCTATGGGACGTCATAGAACGTTTGCCTTATGCAAACGTTGAAGCGAGATGCGATGCAGTCTCGAGTTCTTTGGAGGTATCTATGTCAGATACGAAGGCGAAGAAGACAAACAGACGTTTTAAGTTCAAATTACCGCATGTCTATACGATCATGTTCTTGCTGATCGTTGTCTTTGCGGTCCTGACTTGGATCGTTCCCTCTGGTCAGTATCAGCGCAAGACGATTTCAACAGCGGCGGGCGAGCGTGAAGTCGCCGTTGCTGGAACCTATGAACAGGTCGATAAGAACTACACCGATTCCGAGACCGGCGAGACCATCAATCTGGGCCAGGATATCTTCGCGGTTCTGCAAGCGCCCACCAAGGGTATCCAAGAGGCTGCCGACGTCGTTGCGTTCGTCTTATTGATTGGCGGATCGTTCGCGATCATCACCAAGACCAACGCTTTGAATGCCGGCATGAGCCGTGTGATTAAAAAGCTCAAGAACAAGGACATCCTCATCATTCCCATCACGATGACATTGCTGTCCATTTGCGGCACTACGTTTGGCATGTCTGAGGAAGCCCTGCCGTTCTATGCCATCTTCATTCCCATCATGATGGGTATCGGTTATGACTCGATGACGGCATTCATCATCTGCTTCCTTGGTCCTAACCTGGGATATTGTGCTTCGACCATCGACCCGTTTAATGTTTTGATCGCCCAAGGCATCATTGGCATCGAGGGCAATCCGCAACTGTGGCTGCGCGCCGTTTCTTGGGTCATCTTCACTGCCGTCGGTATCGCATGGGCCATGCGCTACGCCATGCGCGTCAAGAAAAACCCCGAGTCGTCCATTGTGTACGAGGACGATAAGCTCAAGCGTATTGAGTTTTCCGTGACCGATGCCTCCATCGAGGAAGAGTTCACTATCCGTCAGAAGCTCGTGCTTATCGATTTTGCTTGCGGTATGGGCATTATCGTCTGGGGTCTTGTTACCCAGGGCTGGTACATGAATGAGATTTCCGCCGTGTTCCTTGGCATGGGCTTGCTTGCCGGTATCCTGGGCGGCCTTGACCAGCAGACGATCGCAGAGGAGTTCGTTAAGGGTCTCGCCGACTTTGCGTACGCTGCCATCGTTATCGGTATCGCTCGCGGTATTCTGGTCATCGCCGAGGGCGGCATGATCATCGACACCATCCTCCAGGCGCTCGCTACCGCGCTTGCCGGTGCACCCGCCGCCGTCTACACCACGTTTATGTATATCGTCCTTGGCCTGCTCTCTTTGCTGGTTCCCTCGAGTTCTGGCCTGGCGGCGCTCACCATGCCCGTTATGGGCCCCCTGACCGAGCTCATGGGCCTCAATCCCGAGGCGGCCGTCACCGCGCTCCAGTTTGCCAACCAGACCATCAACACCATCAGCCCCGTGGCGGGCATGACGGTCGCCGGTCTTGCCGTGGCTAGGATTTCGTTTGGCCAATGGTGGAAGACCATTTGGAAGTTCTTCATTTTCATGGTCGTCTTTGGCCTGATCGTAACGGCAATCTCTGGCATGCTTCCGGTGTAGGTGGTTGTGATGTCTGATCGTTTGACGGTCCTGACGTCTAAGAGCGTCTTTACCGGTACGGGGGACCTGCCGTTTGAAGGTTTCGTAGCGGTCCGTGGCAATCGAATTGAGGCTGTTGGCACCAAGTGTGAGGTAGCTTCGTATTTGACCCAGGCGGACGAGGTAGTTGACCTGGGCGACCGCACCGTCATGCCCGGCCTGATCGACGTGCATACCTTCTATACAGGCTGGGCGCTGCGGACATTGGGGTCTGATCTGTCCGGCATCGCCGATGCCAAAGAGGCCGTGTCGCTCTTGCGTGCATGGAAAGAAGGTCATCCGGATTGCGCGGCGGCTTTTGGCCACAACCTACCCGAAACGTTGGCATCGGATGCCGAGAACGCAAATACAGCAGCTGTGTTTGACGATTGTTTTGGCGATATCCCCGTCGTATGCTTTACATCGGGTGCGGAGACCTGCGTTCTCAATGCTGCCGCTAGTGCGCGATACGGCTTTACACCCCAGGCGTGCTATGCCGAGAAAATCTGGCGCATGATGAGCGATTTCCTCGCGCTGCCCGAGGTGCGTGCCGGGTATTCGGACTACATGAACATGCTTAACGAGCGCGGCGTTACCGCCATCAAGGAGATGGCGTTTGATGACTATTACGGCTTTGCCGACGAAATGGCTCGCCGTGAGGAATCTGGTGAGCTGACGGTTCGCGTCTCTATGATGTCACAGCCGGTGGGTGCCGGTGCAAATCTGGCATATGCCCGCGAGGCGCGAGAGCGCTTCCGGGGACCGTTCGTTCGTTTTTCTGGCTTCAACCGTATGACCGATCGCGGCGTATGGGCGGGGCTTGCCGAGATGATAGACCCCTATGAGGACTCGGCCGATGCGGGCGCTGCCGGCAAGACGGTCGTCGAGGAGCCAGAGTGGGATCTGATTGAGAACGAGCTGCGTGCAATTGATGCTGACGGATTCCGATATTCCTTGCATTGCCAGGGCGATGGCGCCGTTCGTCGCACCGTGGCGCTCTATGCCTCGCTGCCTCGAGACGAGCATGGACGGATGCTTCGTCGCCATGCGATTACCGATCTCGAGAACTCTGACCCGACCGATCTTGTCGAGTTTGGCAAGTTGGGTGGAATTTGCGAGGTCTATCCGCAGATTCTGACGCTGGACCGGCGCGAGGATTGCCTGTCGATGATGCGTCGACAAATTGGCGAGACGCGACTTTTGCACAGCTGGAATCGCCGCGGCATGGAAGATTCCGGATGCACAGTGTGCTGTGGCACGGATTTACCGCTGCTGATTCCGAGCCTGGGCGAGTCAATCTACAGCGCGTGCGGCGGATTCTTCGCCGACGGACTGCCCGTGAATGAGGCCAACGCGCTGACGCTTGTCGAGCTCTTGCGCGCTTGGACTGCCGGGGGCGCGTACGATCTGATGCGCGAAGACGAGCTGGGTACGCTTGAGGTTGGCAAGATTGCCGATATCTGCGTGCTCGATCGGGATGTGTTTGACCTCGATTATCGCGACGCACGCGATCTTGCGGTTGATATGACGATGTCGGACGGACAAATCGTGTTCGATCGAAATAAGGAGGCATAAGATGTCTGAATCCAAACCGACGCTGCACCGCGAGCAGATTGCGGGCATGAATATCCACTACATCATGTGGTCGCTCGATTACTTCCTTGATGTGCAGCAGCGTTTGGGCTTTGAGTCCATTGAGCTGTGGTGTGCGGAGCCGCATGTGACGCTCGACCACACGGGCTACTTTGAGGCTGAGGTCCTGGCGAAAAAGGCTGCAGACCGTGGGCTTAGGTATCGTACTCTGTGCCCCGAGAATGTTGTCTATCCTTGGCAGTACTGCGCACGCAAACCGCTGCATGAACAGCGCAGCCTGGCGTACTTTAAGCACGGCATTGAGCTTGCCGAGGTACTTGGGTGCGACCGTATGTCCATCAACTCGGGCTGGGGCGACTGGGACGAGGACCGCGAGGAAGCCTGGAAGCGCAGCCGCGAGCACTTGTCCATTCTGGCGGAGTATGCCGGCGAGCACGGTCTGGTGCTTACGATGGAAAGTCTGCGTCCCGAGGAGAGCAACCTTGTGACGACGGTTTCCGATGCGAAGCGCATGATTGACGAGGTCGCGAGCCCGTACTTACAGCCCATGGTTGATACAACCGCGATGGGCGTTGCAGGCGAGACGCTCGAGGACTGGTTTGCCGCCTTTGGTGATGGGGCAATTCACGAGATGCACTTTATCGACGGTGACCCGTATGGCCATCTGGTGTGGGGCGATGGCAAGCACGATATGGACGCCTTCGTCGCCACGCTCAACGCCCATGGTTTCGACGGCATGCTGGGCCAGGAAATCACGGACGGTCGTTACTACGATGATCCGGCGGCGGCAGATGCCAAGAACATGGCCGCATTCGAGAAATATCTGATTGACTAAAACAACCATCGGCCACGCAACCAACGTCATTGATTGCGGGCCAAATAAGAAAGGAACTGGATATGAACGCACACGATCTGATCAAAGAGGCAATTGCCGAGAAGGGCAAGTTCGACAGCGTCTACTGGATTGCTTGCGGTGGCTCCATGATCGATTTGATCCCGGCCCATGAGCTTCTGCAGCGCGAGGCAACCACCTTCACTTCGTATATCTATACGGCTCGCGAGTTCGATATCATGCGTCCGCGTCGTCTGGGCGAGAAGTCCCTGGTCATCGCTTGTAGCCACAGTGGCAACACCCCTGAGGTCGTCGAGGGCTGCGAGATTGCCCTTGCTGCCGGCGCTACGGTGATCGCCCAGACCGACAACGCTGGATCTAAGATCGACACCGGTAAATGGACCACGTGGGTCTACCCGTGGGGCGAGGGCGTGCCGCAGGCCGAGGTCCCCGCTGGCATTTCGCTGTCGCTTGCGGCAGAGCTGCTCGATCAGCAGGAGGGTTACGCCGATCTTGCCGATATGTATGCCGGTATCGCCGAGATGGATAAGATTCTTCCCCCGGCACGCGAGAAGGTAAATGCCGAGCTGGGCGATCGTTTTGCCAAGCTTTGCCAGGAGCACGAGTTCTTCTACATTCTGGGCAGCGGTCCCAACTTTAGCCAGACCTACGGTTTCGCTATCTGCTCTCTTATGGAGATGCAGTGGCAGCACTGCAGCTACATCCACTCTGCCGAGTACTTCCACGGCCCCTTCGAGGCTACTCAGGATGGCGTTTTTTACTTCCTGCAGATGGGCTCCAGCGAGTGCCGTGCTATGGACGAGCGCGCCCTGGCGTTCCTTAAGACGCATACCGATACGCTGATGGTGCTCGATGCCAAGGAGTACGGTATGGAAGCCGTGCCGGCGAGCGTCCGTGCCTATCTGGACCCGGTGCTGTTCTACGCCATGAACTGCGAGCTGCGTGCTGCACGCGGCAAGGTGTTTGATCACGATCCCGATTTCCGTCGCTATATGGGTGTTGTCGAGTACTAGAAGGGGCAAAGGCCATGGCATTTAACGTTAACGCGCTCGGATTTGGCGACAACGTCGTCGATCGCTACGAGCATATCCACACCATGTATCCTGGCGGCAACGCGGTGAACTTCGCCGTTTATGCCAAGAAATGCGGTGCCGCACGTTCTGCATACATGGGCATTTTTGGCAATGACGCCGCTGCCGAGCATGTCATTGCAAGCCTCGAGGATGAGGGTATCGAGCTTGACAAGTGCGAGCAGATGATTGGCGAGAACGGAGCGGCTCGTGTGACCGTCGTCGACGGTGACCGCGTCTTCCTCGGCTCCAACGAGGGCGGTATCCGTGGCGATGCGCGCTATGTCCTCAATCGCTTTGACCTTGCGTACATGAAGCAGTTCGATGTGGTTCATTCGGGCAACTATTGCTTTACCGAGCGCGAGCTGCCCAAGTTGAAGGCTGCGGGCGTCACGGTCTCTTTTGACTTTTCAGACGACTCCACCGACGAGTACTACGAGCAGATTGCGCCCTACGTCGATTTTGCTTTCTTTAGTGCGGCGGACGCCGCGAGTGAGGACGAGATTCGCGAGCGTCTGGCATGGGTGAAGGGCCTGGGTCCGCGTTTTGTGTCGGCTACGGCGGGCGCCGAGGGCTGCATTGCTTACGACGGCGAGCGTTATTACCGCCAGCTGGCTAAACCGGTAACGGACATGAAAGACACCATGGGGGCGGGCGACTCGTTCCTCACCTCGTTTTTGATGTGCTATCTCGATTCCGCCAAGCGCGGTGAGGATGGCGCCGAGGCCATCGAGCGCGCGCTCGACTTTGCTGCCGGGTTTGCCTCGACCGTGTGCGGTATGGAAGGTTCTTGGGGCCACGGAGCACCAATCGTCGAATAGCTTAAGAAAGCGTACGGCGGTCTGGCTATGAGGCCTTGGACAGCCGATGCAAAACAATAAGCAAAACGCGAAAAGGGGGCTCGCCATGTGGCGGGTCCCCTTTTGAACATTGGAGAAGACCATGGGTATTAAAGCGTGCGCGGCTGGTTTTTGCTGCGCGGACGTCTATCAGAACATCGGCGTGTTCTATCCGACTGGTAACGGCATTGACTGGGGTATCCATCTTGCACGAATGGGCGTTTCGGTATCCGCCGTGTCGGTTGTCGGCAAGGACGAGTACGGAGACAAGATGAGAGAGGCGCTGGCCGCTGAGGGGTTCGATATCTCACATCTGCGGGTGGAGGATGGCGACACCTCGGTGATGCTCATGGCATTGAAAGACGGCGTCGATCGCGTGCATCTCGAGGCAATCGATGGCGTAATGGAGACATATCGTCCGAATGAAGATGACCGGGCGTTTATCCTAGAGCATGACATCATTCATACCGACCTGTTTGGCAATTGTTTGGACCTCCTGCCCGAATGGCATGATGCGGGCAAGACGGTGGTTATGGACTTCTCGGTGTTCAGCCAGGATCCCGAATATGCATGCGAGGCTCATTTTCCTTACGTAGACTATGCGTTCATGTCGTTTGAAGAGGACACTCCGGAGCTGCGAGACTGGGTACGCCACGTGCAGGAATTGGGACCGCGCGTTGCGGTTGCCACGCTTGGCGAGAAGGGAAGCATTGCCTATGACGGTGAGCGCTTCTATGAGTGCGGGATCGTACCGGCGGAGAAGGTCGTTAATACCGTGGGTGCCGGCGACTCGTATATTGCCGGGTTTACCAAGGGCGTGATCGATGGCCTTGATATTCCGGCGTGTATGAAGGCGGGCGCCGAACTGTCGTCCCGAGTGATTGGTTCGTTTGAGCCGTACTAGGGTCAAATGCCTGGAAAGGAGTACGAAATGGTTATCGACATGTTGGTCCATCCTATGCTCTACGACGAGATCTGTACGCCGGGTGATGAGCCTGATGGATTCGGTTTTTGGTCACGAGAATATGGTATGGGGCATATGGGCCCCATGGATTGGGATGAGCTCCAAGTCGAGATGGACGTCTGCGACGTGCAGAAGAGCGTGCTCATGCCGCTCGATGTAACCACGGCATGCGGAGGGCACTTTGGCACCAATGACCAGATTGCCATGCTGGTTGCCGCGCATCCCGATCGTCTGTGGGGATTTGCGAGCGTAGACCCGCAGGTGAGCGGTGCCGCAGACGAATTGGAGCGCGCCTTTACCGAGTTGGGGGCAAAGGGGCTTTGCCTGCATCCTGCAAAGCAGGGTTTTGCCCCCGATGATGCTGTGGCCGAGCCGCTTTACGAGCTGTGCGAGCGCTATAACAAGCCGGTGGTTTTCCATGCCGGTATGTCTTGGGAGCCGGGCGCAGAGCTCTCGCGCAGTAACCCGCTTGCATTTGAGCACACAATCGCAACGCATCCAAATGTGCGCTTTAGTTTGACCCACTTTGGCTGGCCCTGGGTGCGCGAGACCGTGGCGATGCTGCTCAAGTATCCCAACTGCTACACGGACACCTCTATCACTTACATCGATTCGCCCGAGGAGATGATGCAGCGTCTTTTCACGGTCGATATGGGGCCGCTGTGGTATGAGCGCGCGCTATCGCATCAAGTGATGTTCGCCAGCAATACGCCGCGTTTCCGTGCGTTCAAACTCAAGCGGGCGCTCGATACCGTGTCCATGCGCGATGATGCGCGAGAAAGGCTCTACTGGGGTAATGCCCTGCGTTTTCTTGAAGGGGATGAGTGAACATGGTGACGCTCGAGACATTGAGCTATCTATCGACTGCTCCGGACCAGTTCATCGATATTACCGAGGACGTGCACGCTGCCATCGAACGCAGTTCGGTGACGAATGGCTTGGCAGCAATTATTTTGTCGCATACGACCTGTGGAATCGTGGTAAACGAGGGACTGCCCTGCGTGGAGACGGATCTTATGGAGACGCTTGATCGCATCGCCCCACTCGATGCCCCCTATGCGCATGCACACTTCCTGCCGAGCTATGGAGCCACCGGCAACAACTCCTGTGGGCATATCAAGAGCATGATTTGTGGAAACAGTTGCTTCTTTCCCGTCCAAGATGGCCACATCGTGTGTGGAGGTGCCCAGAACATCTATCTTGCGGAGTTTGACGGTCCGCAGAAGCGAAAAGTGTACGTCGAGGTGCTGGGGGAGTAACGTCCCCGCAATAACCCTATGAAGGAGCACGTTATGTCGTTTCTAACCTCGATGTTCAAGACCGAAAAGCCGGTTATCGGAATGCTGCACCTGCGTCCTCTGCCGGGCGATCCACTGTATTACCCGGGCGGAAGCGTGTCGCAGGTCGTGGAAGCCGCCAAGCGCGATCTCGAAGCGTTGCAGCAGGGCGGTGTCGATGGCATTTTGATTACCAATGAGCTCTCGATGCCCTATGAGCAGCACGTTTCTCCCTCAACCCTTGCATCGATGGGCTTTGTAATCGGGGCTCTGTCCCATGATCTGTCGACTCCTTGGGGAGCTGAGGCTATTTACGATGGTGATGCCACAATCGAGCTGTGCGCTGCCGTCGACGCGCAGTTCACGCGCTGCAATTTTTGCGGTGCCTGGGCCGGTGATCTCGGGCTGATTAACCGAGATTTCGCGCACACCATGCGTCGCAAGGCGGCGCTGCGCCTGGACGACCTCAAGCTTTTTCACTTCATCACGAGCGAGGGGGAGGTTTATCTCAACGACCGCACGACTGCGGACATTGCCGATTCACTTCTCTTTAATTGCCTACCGGATGCGATGGTCATCGGCGGTTCGGCTGCCGGTCGTGGCGCTTCGGGCGAGCTTGCCGATGAGGTCCGCGAGCGTGTTGGCGAAGTACCCGTGGTGTGTGGCACCGGTTGTCGCGAAAATACCGTGGCTGACGTATTTGCTCACTACGATGGCGCGTTTGTCGGCACGTGCTTAAAGCGCGACGGAAAGCTGGATGCCCCGGTCGATGTTGAGCGGGTAGCTCGTTTTATGGCTGCCGCTCGTACGGCGCGAGGGGAGTAGGCACCTATGGCGTTCTATCTGGGTATTGATATTGGGACAAGCGCCTCTAAAGGCGTTTTAATCGATGATCGATGCGATATCGTTTGCCAAGCCTCTTGTGGACACGAGACGGACAACCCGTGTGACGGATGGTACCAGCATGATGCGGAGGCAGTTTGGTGGGGCGATTTTTGCCGCTTGTCGCGCGAGCTGGTGGCGCGATCGGGGGTTAACGCGGCACAGATCGGATGCGTGGGCCTTTCCGCATTGGGTTGCGACTGTGTGCCGGTCGATACCGAGTGCAACGCGCTGGCGCCCGCGATTTTGTATGGAGTCGATGCACGTTCGAAGCCGCAGATTGACGAGCTTCTTTCCGAATATGGGTCAGACCGCGCACGCGAGCTTTTCGGGCACGATCCCTGTTCGTCAGATATTGCTCCCAAGATCTTGTGGTTTAAGGAGAATATGCCCGAGGTGCACGAACGTGCTGCGAAGTTCCTGACGGCGTCGTCGTTTCTATGCGCAAAGTTGACGGGGCGTTTTACGGTGGACCGTTATTTGGCGGAGGATTTTCTTCCCCTATACGACCGCTACACCTGGAAGGTTGATGCTCGGGAATGTGCTCGTTTCTGCCGGCCTGACCAGATGGCGGAGGTAATGTCGGCTACCGATATTGCCGGGGTGATTACGCGGTGTGCGGCTGAGGCGACGGGGCTCGCGGCAGGGACACCTGTCTTAGTGGGAACGGGCGACTCTGGTGCCGAGGCCATTTCGACGGGTGTATTCCGTCCCGGCGATATGATGGTTCAGTTGGGGAGTACGGCGTATTTCATCTACCTAGCTGATCATATGATCGATGATGCCCGCCTGTGGCCGGGGACGTTTATCATTCCCGGAACTTACGGGATCTGCGCGGGGACCAATACGGCGGGCGCACTCACATCGTGGCTGCGCCAAGAGCTGTATCGCGACGCCGTAGAGGCCGAGGGCCACGGTGGTCCCGATGCCTATTCGGTTATGGCGCATGATGCCGCCGATGTGGCGCCGGGTGCCGATGGGCTCCTGTGTCTGCCGTACTTTGCGGGGGAGCGTACTCCGCTCAACGATCCCGAGGCGCGTGGCGTCTTCTTTGGCCTGACCGGAAGGCATACGCGAGCCCATATGGTTCGCGCCGCCTTGGAAGGCGTCGCGTATACCGTTGCATCCCATGTCGACATTATCGAGCGAGAGCATGGACTGCCAATTGGGCGCATTATGCTTGTCGGAGGTGGAACCAAGAATCCAGTTTGGATGCAGGCTATCGCCGACGTATGCGGGCGCGAGGTCTCGGTTGCCAAGGTTACGGTGGGCGCATGCTTCGGTGATGCCATCATGGCAGCTCTCGCAGGTGGCGCCTATGCATCATGGGATGAGCTCGCCCAAGTCCTTGGTGTTGCGCAAACAATCGTGCCCGATATGGCTGCCCACGAGTTATATGCGTCGCGCCGTCATATCTTCGACGAATTGTATGCACGCAACCGTGATCTCATGCACGAATTGGTGTAATGCTGCCGAACTGTACTGCCTACCAATAGGGACTGCGTTGTGCGATTCGCATGCCCCGTGGCATTTTTGCCCACAGGGATTAGCGAAGGTCAAAAACAGAGTGCGCATTTGCTAAAACTACCGACTCGATGCGCTTTGCGTCACAGTTTTTGAGTGAGGCAATGCGTATCGAGGTCCTTGTGAGCGATCTGATGAGCGACTGTGCGCTTGTTTCTGTGTTTGGTTCGGCTGGTGAATCGGTCTCGAGCAGTAAACGATCGAGTGGGATCTGTCGGGCGTATTCGCGACCGCGCTTGGTGGCGAGCATCCGCTCGTTCACGGAAAAATAACAGCCCGCATTACGCGCGCGGACGAGTTCGTCCGAAGTACCGCTAAACCAGTGGAAGATGATAGCGGGGGAGTCGGGGTTTGGGATGAGTAGTCCATGCGATTCGAGGACGTCCAGTACGGCTCCTGCCGAACGAACGTCGTGAATTGATATCACACGCCCGGTAAGAGGATGTTGCGCGAGAGCCTCGCAGAGCCGGTCAAGTGCCTGTGTTTGCAGCGGCTCGCTTCCGGCAAAGCGCGCAGAAAAGTCGAGTCCCACCTCGCCGATGTAGCGCTCTTGGGCTGCAACTTCGCAAAGCAGATTGATTTCGGCAGGACCGCAGCGACCGTCGGCAAGCCACCAGGGGTGAAGCCCAATGCCGGCGATGATGCTTGGTTGGCGATGGGCGCGCTCGTTTGCGGCCGAAAAGTCACGTGGATCGACGCCGCAATCAAATAGGCCCAAGCCCAGTGCCGTCGCCTCATCGGCAACGGCGTCCGGGTGAGCCATCAAATCAAGATGGCAGTGTGCATCAAATAACCGGGGCTCCATCTCGGCGCACTCCGCTAGTCCAGGCGTTGGCCGTCGGCGCGCACACGCTCGGTGCCGCGTCCACTGATCTGGCGGATAACCTCGCCGGCAATCATCTGACCCATGATGGGCGGCATAAAACTAGCGGTACCCAACTCGGTACGCTCGTGGATGTTGGACGGGTCGCGGGGTTGGGTCTTAACCGATTCCTCGCAGCTAAACAGCACGTGCAGACTCTTGATTCCGCGCTTCTTACATTCTTTGCGCATGATGCGGCTCATGGGGTCGCGTACCGTATCGAAAATGTCGGCAAAGCGGAGGCACTCGGGATGGAGCTTGTTGGCCCCGCCCATGGAGCTAACCAAACGAATGTCGTGGTCCTGAGCATATTTGGCAATGGTGAGCTTGGCCGAGATGGTGTCGATGGCGTCGACGACGTAGTCGAGCTTGCCGTCCGTCTGCTCCAAAACGCTCGCGAAGAACTCGTCGATGTTGTCGCTCAGCAGGTATTCGGTGCGTTTGATAACGGTGGCGGTGGGATTGATGTCGTGGATCATGGCTTCCATAACATCGACCTTGCGCTTGCCGATGGTGCTGTGAAAGGCGATAGCCTGGCGATTGATATTGCTGGGCGCGACGATGTCCTTGTCCAGAATGACGAAATGACCAATGCCGCCGCGGGCGAGTGCCTCGCAGCAGTTGGAGCCCACGCCTCCGCAGCCGAGCACCAACACCGTAGCATCGGCGAGCTTATCGAGTGCCTCGCGGCCCATGATGATCTCGAGCTTGGTGTCGCGTGTCTCGACGAGAGCGGCAGCGGTTTCGGTCATAGACATCCTCCGATGGGGAAGCGAATCGTGTTTTAGCTATCGCCATTATAGGTGTTATCGCGATTCCATTTGAGCCCTTGGGCTTGTTGAAATGGGATCGGGGTTCGCATAAGATTGAAGCAGATGGCACCCGTTGCAGCGGGTTGGCCAACTCTAAAACACGTTTGTAGCGTGAGAAGTGGCCGTCTTCGCATTACGCGGAGGCGGCTATTTTTTTTGAGTACAAGATTAGATAGTTAGACAAACATCTAAATATCGAGTATAGTGTGCGCGTCATGAGAGATGATGAGAGGAGGTCTTATGCCGGGAGAGGGTTTTAAGGCGCTTGCCGATCCAACGCGACGGCGCATTTTGGAGTTGCTGCGCGAGGGCAATTGCACGGCGGGGGAGCTTGCCGAGCATTTCGATATCAGTAAGCCGTCGCTGAGCCATCACTTGGCGACGCTCAAAAACGCCGGGTTGGTGATCGACGAGCGCCATGGCCAAAACATCGTTTACAGCTTAAACACCACCGTCATGCAGGACTTGATCGGTTGGTTTATGGGCTTTACAAACACGGAAGGTGATAAGAATGAATAACGAAAACAAGGGCATTCACCCCACGGGGGTATCGTCGCGCGTGTGGATTGCGCTGGTCGCTCTGTGCGTCGCCAATGTCGTAGCGCACCTCATGGTGATGCCGAGCTTGCCTGCGCAGATTCCCACGCACTGGGGCGCGAACGGCGCCGTCGACGGTTGGGGTCCTAGCTGGATGGCCTCCGCGCTCGGCGTGCTGCCTCTGGCGCTTCTCGCAATGTTCTGCATGGTGCCGCGCATCGACCCCAAAGGTGAGGCATATCGAACCTCGGGCAAGTTCTACCAGGGCTTCGTAATCGCCTTCACCTTGTTCATGTGCGCCATAAGCTGGCTGGGAGAGCTTACGGTCTGGGGCGTGGTGCCGGCGGTCGGTTCGGTTAACGTGCTGATTTCCGGTGTTGTCGGTTTGCTGTTCATCGGCGTAGGCAACTACTTGCCGCGTGTGAAGCAGAACTATACGCTCGGTATCAAGACACCCTGGGCGCTTGCCGATCCCGAGAACTGGCGCCGTACGCAGCGTTTTGGCGGCGCCTGCTTTATGGTGCTGGGTATTGGCCTGATTGTGATGGGCGTGGCAGGCAGCGTGCTTTCGAGTGAAGTCGTCGCCGCGGTGATTGCGGCTCTGGCGTTTGGTTCGGTTGGAGCCGTCTACGTCTACTCGTATCTGTTGTGGCGCAAATCGCAGCGAGCCGCTCGTTAAGGTTGCGGAAAACTAGCGTACGCAGTTCATAGTATGTTCCGGGGGACTTTTCCCAGGTAGTATTAGGGGGTGTGGGCAACCATGCCCCTTTTTCGTTACGTTTCAGAGCTGGTTCCCTCATTTCGTTTCCACTAAAGCGAATCAAGAATAGGGAAACAGCAGGTAGAAAGGATAGAACAGGCAAATGGCAGAGTTTATCTACCAGATGTATCAGGCTCGCAAGGCCCATGGCGACAAGGTGATCCTTGACGACGTGACCCTGAGCTTCTACCCCGGTGCCAAGATCGGCGTCGTGGGTCCCAACGGCATGGGTAAGTCGACCCTGCTCAAGATTATGGCCGGCATCGAGGAGGTCTCCAACGGCGATGCCAGGCTCACCCCCGGCTACACTGTGGGCATCCTGCAGCAGGAGCCGCCGCTCGACGACGACAAGACCGTCATCGAGAACGTGCGCATGGCGTTTGGCGATATGATCGCCAAGGTCGATCGCTTCAATAAGATCGGCGAGGAGATGTGCGACCCGGATTGCGACATGGACGCCCTCATGGCCGAGATGGGCAAGCTCCAGGACGAGATCGACGCCGCCGACGGCTGGGATATCGATTCCAAGCTCGGCCAGGCCATGGACGCCCTGCAGCTGCCCGATTCCGACATGCCGGTCAACGTACTTTCCGGCGGCGAGCGCCGTCGCGTGGCCCTGTGCAAGCTGCTGCTCGAGGCTCCCGACCTGCTGCTGCTCGACGAGCCCACGAACCACCTGGACGCCGAATCGATCCTGTGGCTCGAGCACTTCCTGCACAACTACCAGGGCGCGGTGCTTGCCGTCACGCACGATCGCTACTTCCTGGATAACGTTGCCGAGTGGATCTGCGAGGTCGACCGCGGTCACCTTTATCCCTACAAGGGCAACTACTCCACGTATCTGGAGACCAAGGCCGCCCGTATCGAGGCGCAGGGCAACCGCGACGCCAAGCTCGCCAAGCGCATGGAGGCCGAGCTCGAGTGGGTACGCAGCTCGCCCAAGGCTCGCCAGGCCAAGAACAAGGCCCGTCTGGCTCGTTACGAGGAGATGGAGGCCGAGGCCCGCGCAAGCCAGAAGCTCGACTGGACCGACATCCGCATCCCCGTGGGCCCGCGTCTGGGCAACAAGGTGCTCGAGGCTCATCACCTGCACAAGGAGTTCGATGGCCGTGTGCTCATCGACGACCTATCGTTCACCCTGCCGCGCAACGGTATCGTGGGCGTCATCGGCCCCAACGGTGTGGGCAAGACCACGCTGTTCAAGACCATCGTGGGCCTGGAGCCGCTGACTTCGGGCGAGCTCGAGGTGGGCGAGACCGTCAAGATCTCCTATGTCGATCAGAACCGTTCCGGCATCGACCCCGATAAGAACCTGTGGGAGGTCGTCTCGGATGGCCTGGACCACATGATGGTCGGTGAGACCGAGGTTCCGAGCCGCGCTTATGTGGCGAGCTTTGGCTTTAAGGGCCAGGACCAGCAGAAGCGCGCTGGCGTACTCTCCGGTGGCGAGCGCAACCGTCTGAACCTGGCGCTCACGCTCAAGCAGGGCGGCAACCTGCTGCTCCTCGATGAGCCCACGAACGACCTCGACGTCGAGACGCTGTCCTCGCTCGAGGCGGCGCTGCTCGAGTTCCCGGGCTGCTCGGTGGTCATTAGCCACGACCGCATGTTCTTGGACCGCGTCGCCACGCACATTCTGGCGTGGGAGGGCACCGACGAGAATCCGGGCAACTGGTATTGGTTTGAGGGCAACTTTGAGGCCTATCAGGCCAACCGTATCGAGCGCCTGGGCGAGGACGCAGCCCAGCCGCATCGTATTCACCGCAAGCTGACGCGCGACTAGATCGTTACGCGGTTTTCCAAACCGCGTAACTGCTCGACGCTGCAAATGTCCCAGAGCGGCAATCTGACGTTCAATCGTCGGGCATGGCCAAAAGGCCTATGCCCT
>CAJMRD010000003.1 GCA_905215725.1 uncultured bacterium
GTGCGGAATCTACGAAAACCTTGTGCCTGGCCTTCGGCGGCGCGTGCCTGCGTTGACTTTGGGCAGCCCGGGTTTTCGTTGGCTGACGCCCCCACTCATAATGCTTGGGTCGGTGGGCTGATGTGTTGCGTCCCTGAGGGCTACAGGGTTGAAACGAAGTTGGACAGGCGGGCTAGTCCTTCGTCTAGGTCTTTGTCGGAGACGCAGTAGCTTAGGCGGATGTGGCCTTCGGTGCCGAAACAGTCGCCCGGGACTAGGGCTACGTTTGCTTCTTTGATGGCTTTGATGCAGAAAGCTTCGCTGGTTAGGCCGAACTTTTTGATGCTCGGGAAAGTGTAGAAGGCTCCTGCGGGCTCTACTACGTCGAGGCCCATGGCGTCTAAAGCTGCGAGCACGCGTTCGCGACGGGCTCGGTAGACTTTGAGCATGGGGGTTGGGTCGACGGTCAGGGCTCGGGCTGCGGCGTCCATTTCGAAGGAGACAGCACTCGATACTAGGTATTGGTGGGCTTTTGCGATCTCGGCGATGACGGGGGTTGCCGCTGCGAGCCAGCCCAAGCGCCAGCCGGTCATGGCCCAGGGCTTGGAGAAGCTCTCGATGACTACCGTCTGCTCACGCAGTTCCGGGTGGCGCTGGGCAAAGCGCTCGTAGCCATCCACGTAGACTAGGCGGTTATATACGTCGTCGCAGATTACGTAGATGCCCGCCTGCTCCGCTACGCGCGCCACGGCGTCGAGCGATGCCGCGTCGAGGATGCAGCCCGTAGGATTGTTGGGCGTGCAGATGACGATGGCCTTGGTCGCCGGCGTCACGCAAGCACGGAGTGTGTCCTCGTCAATCTGGAATTGCGCAGGCTCCGTATCCAAAAAGACTGCTTTGGCGTGGTTGGCCACGACGATGCTCTCGTACAGGCCAAAGGCCGGCGTGGGAATAATGACCTCATCGCCGGGGTTGAGCATAGCCATGAATGTTGCCGACAGGGCCTCGGTCGCGCCGTCGGTTAGGATGACCTCGTCGGCCGAAAACGTAAGGCCCGCGTCCCCCATGTAGGCAGATAACGCCTCACGCAGGGCGGGGCGACCGTTGTTGGGCGGATAGTGCGTGTCACCGCGGTCCAGTGCGGCGGTCACCTCGGCGCTAATCACATCGGGCGTGGGAAAATCGGGCTCGCCGAGCGCGAGCGCGATGCACCCCGGATGCTGGGCGGCGAGCGCGTTAATCCGGCGGATACCGGAGGGCTTGAGCATGGCAAGCGAGGTATTCATGGGCAGACGCATGGCGTTCCTTTCGTAAGGGTTGCACTAGGATAGCGCGGCGGGGCGCCACCAGACGGTGTAACCTAAACGGAAACGAGCCGGAAAGGAGATGGCATGGAGACGACCGCGCGCGGCGACGTACCAAAAACACTGCACACCATTACGTATATCAGTATTCCCAATAGCGCCGATCTTGATTTTTTGCTCTGGGACCTGCAGGATGCCATCGCCGCCTATGCTCAACTTTCCGGCACCGCACTCCCCCGCCCGGTCGACTTGAAGGCAAATGACGCCGGCAACGTTGCCGATGGCATCGTGCTGGCCATTGAAGATGCGGCTGACGATGAGACGTTGACAGCCATCGAGCAGGCGCTTGAGCGCTTTGGCGGTACGGGAACGCGCGTCTATGCCGCGATTCGAGCCGCACAAGAGGGCACTGAGCAGGCGCGTGGGACCGCTGTTCGCCTGCACAAGGCATGTGAGCGCCATGACCAATTGTGGTGTGGCGGCATTGCCATCTGCGCCGGCAGCGGCATCGCAGCGCTTCGCCATTCCCCACGCATGGGCCTCTTGCGCCGACCATTTTCGGAGGCCATGGACAAGCTCGTGGGCGCCGTG
Source organism: uncultured bacterium (assembly GCA_905215725.1). GTDB lineage: Bacteria > Actinomycetota > Coriobacteriia > Coriobacteriales > Coriobacteriaceae > Collinsella. The sequence goes on from CAJMRD010000003.1 coordinate 1,875, forward strand.
CGCATGGGCTGCTCCGTCGAGCATGCACAGCGACTTGGCGGCGGCAATGCCGCCAACGTCGACGCCGACGGCATGGTTTGCGCCGAGCCAGCCGTGCCCGCGCCGATCTGGCGAGGCGTTCTGAAACGTCTGGGCGCCCACGCTCAAACAAAAATCTAAATTAAATAACAGCCCAGTCAACGGCTTCATGCCAACGCTCGACAAGACGCTCCAGACGCCAGGCGGCATTAGCGGGACTTGTCGAGGGCAGGACGATGGCAGGCAGCCCCGTCCGATCTTGCAAGTAGCGTTTGTAGAGTCGCCCTGCCGTACCGCCGTTACAGACAACGACCTCGATCGACGCGGCATCGGTAATGCGCTCGATATGTGCCGGCACAACGTTGCGGATGCTCGCGTCGCTCGAGCCCTTAATGTCGCAGCTCTCGACCACATCCCACAGGGCCACGCCGCCGTTCAGCAGCATGGCCCGCTTGGCGGCAATGGAGGCATCGAGCGTCGCGGGCTCACCGCTTGCCAAAGGATCGCCCTCGTTGGGCGGCACAGGCATACCGAGGCACGTGGCCATCACACGCCAAAAGCGATTCTGAGGGTTGCCGTAATAAAAGGCATTGGCGCGCGAAAGCACCGAGGGAAACGACCCGAGCACCAAAACGCGCGAGTGCTCGTCAAACACGGGCTCAAACCCATGCTCAATATGTTGATAGCCCTCGTCAGATACGGCCATGGGCTAGGCTCTCAACAGATAGCGCACCTCGTAGGGTGCAAGCTCAAGGGTACCCGTCAGCTCGACCGTGGGCGCATCGTCGGCAAGCAGGTCGACGAAGGACCCGTTGAGCTCGCCGGCGCCAAAGGTGTAAGGCTCACCCACGGCATTCACCGCCACGAGTACCGTCGCGCCGTCACAGGCGCGCTCGAACAGCAGCTGCTTGTTCTGGATCACCACGTTGCGATAGGCACCGTAGTTGAGAGCACGGGCAGCCGCGTCGTCGGCCGAGCGAAGGTGCGCAAGCTGCGTGATGAACGCCGTCAGCTCGTTGGGCGCAGGCTCATTGAGCGCAGGTCGCAGCGCCCAGTCGCCATCGGGGCCACCCTTTTCGCCGGCAATTCCCCACTCGCTGCCATAGTAGACGCACGGGATGCCCGGCATGCCAAAGAGCATGCCGTAGGCGGGACGCAGACACGACTTGTCGGTGAGGATACTTGCCAGGCGCGGCACATCGTGGTTGTCGACAAACGACAGCAGATGTTTGCCGCGGTAGATGCACCACGGATCGCCGCCAAACTGGCGGTGCAGCGAATGGGCGATCTCGAACATGTTGACCGAGTTAAAGCTGGAGTACAGGCCCTTGTAGCACTCGTAGTTGGTGCAGGAGTCGAGCATCTCGTCGTTGACGATTTGGTTGTAGTCGCCGTGGAGCGTCTCGCCGATCAGCACAAAGTCGGGCTTGAGCTCACGGGTAAAGACGTGCAGGCGGCGCATAAAGTCGCGGTCGAGCATATAGGCAACGTCCAGGCGCAGGCCGTCGACGCCAAAGACCTCGGCCCAGCGGCGCACGGACTCGAGCAGGTAATCGACCACAGCGGGATTTTGCAGGTTGAGCTTCACAAGCTCAAAATGGCCTTCCCAGCCCTCGTACCAAAAGCCATCGCCATAGCAGGAATCGCCGTCAAAGCTAATGTGGAACCAGTCCTTGTACGGCGAGTCCCACTTGCGCTCCTGCACATCGCGGAAGGCCCAAAAACCGCGGCCGACGTGGTTGAAGACGGCATCGAGCACCACGCGGATGCCATGGGCATGCAGCGTGTCGCATACGGCGGCAAAGTCGGCGTCCCCACCCAGGCGACGGTCGATATGGCGCAGGCTGCGTGTATCGTAGCCGTGGCTATCAGATTCGAGCGGTGGGTTGATGAGCACAGCCCCAACGCCGAGTTCCTGCATGTAGTCGGCCCATTGGGCGACCTTCATGATAGGAGCATCGGGGTTGGGCGCGGCGTTGGCAGCCTGGGCGAGCTCATCCTCGGCAACGGGCGCGACGTTTTCGCGCGGAGCCCCGCAAAAGCCCAGCGGATAGATCTGATAGAACGTCGTCTCGTATGCCCACATAGCAACCTCCCGGTAAGCTCAACACAACGACATCCATTGTATGCCCGGCTTGTATCCTCTTCCCCAAAATAAGTTGCGGTGGAATAGGGACTGTTTGCCGGGTTTATTGGGCCCAGCAGTCCGTATTTCACCGCAACTGATGAGGAGGATGTGGCTAGGCGACGGGCTTTGCGCGGCGTATGGCTGGGAACATCACCGTGATGGCGAGGATGACGCCCACGACGGCAATCGCCCCGCCCGCGAAGCCGATCCAAGCGATACCGGGACCCGAAACCACGGCGCCGCCGATTGCGGTGCCCGTGCCAATACCGAGGTTAAACAGGCCCGAGAAGATCGACATGGCGACGGCCGACGAATCTGCCGGCGTGTGCTTGATGAGCTCGGCCTGAAACGCCACGTTAAAGGCCGTGGCGCAGCAACCCCACAGTGCGCAGACGGCAAGCACTGTCACGAGCGACGATGCGGCCGGCCCCATGAGCAGCAGGGCCACCGGCACGCCGGAGAGCGTGATAGCAAGGAACGGAAAACGGTGCCCGTCGAACAGGCGGCTGAACAGCCAGCTGCCCACCAAGCCGGAACAGCCAAACGCCGTCAGCGTCATGGTAATGGCGCCCGCATCGACGTGCGCGACCTGCGCCAGGAAGGGCTCGATATAGCTGTAGCTTGCGTAATAGCCGGTCGCCATGAAGACCGTGACTGCGTAGAGCGCGATGAGGAGCGGGTTCTTGAGCAGCTCGGGCAGCTGTTTGACAGTAAAGCGCTCACCCGCCGGCATGGCCGGGAACACCGCTGCCTGGTAGACGACCGCGATGGCTGAGAGGCCCCCGACCACGGCAAACGTCATGCGCCAGCCCACGGCCAAGCCAATGGCGCGACCGAGAGGCAGGCCAAAGATCTGCGCGATGGACGAGCCCGTGGCGATCATGCTGATGGCGAGCGCGCCGTGGCGAGTGTCGACCAGGCGCGAGGCCATAATCGAGGCGACTGACCAGAACACGGCATGTGCGCAAGCGACCACCAGGCGCGCGCAGACCAGGATGGGATAGGTCGGCGCCACAGCGGACAGGAACTGACCGAGCGAGAACACGGCCAGCACGCCCAGCAGCATCCGCTTGAACTCAAAGCGCGAGGCGAACACCATGAGCGGCAGCGACAGCAGCATGACGCCCCAGGCATAGACCGAGATCATGATGCCCGCCTGGGCCTCGGTGAGCGAGAACGACGCGGCGATATCAGTCAAAAGGCCGATGGGCATAAACTCCGACGTGTTGAACACGAACGCACAGCAGGTGAGCCCGACGAGTGGGAGCCACTGCTTGAGCGTGATGCCGTCTTGCCTTGTCTGAGTCATATATAACGTCTCCAATCGTTTTGAGCGGAGGCGATTATATAGCAACGGCCCCGCATCCGTCAGTACAGATGCGGGGCCGAAAACAATTCGATACACAGAGGTTGCGCCGTCAATTCATAACTAAGCCAACCCCAGCAATATGCCCGCCGAATGCACGACAAACGCCACGATCCAGGCAACGGCGACCTGAAACGCGAATACGGCCACGGCATAGCGCGCGCCCAACTCGCTCTTGACGGCGCCGATTGCCGCCACACAAGGCGGGTACAGCAACGTAAAGACCAAGAACACGTAGGCGGTAAACGGCGAAAACATGGTCGACAGCGCCGCGGGCGACGTTGCGCCCAAAAGCACCGTGAGCGTCGAGATGACGCTCTCCTTGGCAATGAGCCCCGTGACGAGCGCCGTCGAGGCGCGCCAGTCGCCAAAGCCGAGCGGGGCCAACACCGGCGCGATGATGCTACCCAGACCAGCAAGCAGGCTTTGCGACTGGTCGGCGACCACGTTAAAGCGGATGTCGAACGTCTGAAGGAACCAGATGACCACGGTCGCGGCAAAGATAATGGTAAAGGCCTTGGTGATGAAGTCCTTGGCCTTATCCCATGCCAGCATCACCGTCGTCTTGACGCTCGGCAGGCGGTAATTGGGGAGCTCCATGATAAACGGCACCGGGTCGCCCTTAAATGCCGTGCGGTTGAGCACCAAAGCCGCGATGCAGCCGACCACGATACCGATCAGATAGAGCGAGACCATGGCGGGAACCGTCGCCTGCGGGAAAAACGCCCCGCACAGCAAGCCGTAAACCGGCAACTTGGCTGAGCAGCTCATAAACGGCGTGAGCATGACCGTCATCTTGCGGTCGTGCTCGGATGGGAGCGTACGGGTCGACATGATAGCCGGCACGGTGCAGCCAAAACCGACGAGCATGGGCACGAAGCTGCGGCCCGACAGGCCAAAGCGACGCAACACCTTATCCATGACAAAGGCCACGCGTGCCATGTAGCCGGAGTCTTCCAGAATGGAGAGGAACAAGAAGAGCACGACGATAATCGGCAGGAAGGTCAGCACGCTGCCCACACCCGTAAGCACGCCGTCGACAGCCAGCGAGCGTACCACGTCGTTGGTACCGAACGCCTTGAGGCCCGCATCGGCCGAGGCGATGATGGCAGCGATACCGTCCTCCATGAGTCCCTGCAACGCCGCGCCAATCACGCCAAACGTCAGCCAAAAGACGAGGCCCATAATCACCAGGAACGCCGGAATGGCTGTGTAACGACCTGTCAGGATGCGGTCAATCTTGACGGAGCGCACGTGCTCGCGGCTCTCGTGCGGCTTGACGACGCAACGCCCGCAAACGTCGCCGATAAAGCTAAAACGCATATCGGCCAGCGCAGATAGGCGGTCGGTGCCGGCCTCGCCCTCCATCTGGGTAATGATGTGCTCGATAGCGTCGAGCTCATTGCGATCCAGGTGAAGCGCCTCGGTTACCAGCTCATCGCCCTCGACCAGCTTGGTCGCCGCAAAGCGCACCGGGATGTGCGCCGTCACGGCATGGTCCTCGATCAGGTTAGCAATACCGTGGATGCAGCGATGCAGCGCACCGCCGTCCGGACCGTCGGGCGCGCAAAAGTCCAGGCGACCAGGGCGCTCGCGGAACCGCGCCACGTGCAGGGCGTGGTCCACCAGCTCGCCGATGCCCTCGTTGCGGGCAGCGCTAATGGGGACAACGGGCACGCCCAACAGGCTCTCGAGCAAGTTGACGTCTACGGCGCCGCCGTTGGCGGTCACCTCGTCCATCATGTTGAGCGCGATGACCATAGGACGGTCAAGCTCCATGAGCTGCAGTGTCAGGTACAGGTTACGCTCGATGTTGGTGGCGTCGATGATGTCGATGATGGCGTCCGGGCGCTCGTCAAGGATGAACTGACGGCTCACGACCTCTTCGCCTGTGTACGGCGACAGGGAGTAAATGCCAGGCAGGTCGGTAACGCTCGCCTCGGGATGATTACGGATGGTGCCATCTTTGCGGTCGACCGTCACGCCGGGAAAGTTACCGACGTGCTGGTTGGAGCCCGTCAGCTGGTTGAATAACGTGGTCTTGCCGCAGTTTTGGTTGCCGGCGAGGGCAAAGTGCAGCGGCGCGCCCTCGGGCACGGCCGTCTTTGCCGCACGGGGCGAATACGTCCCCTCACCCAGAGCCGGATGCTCCGTCGTGCCGATTGCGGCGTTAGCGCGCGGGCCGGTATCGGTGTCGTGAATACCCACGAGCTCGATGCGAGCGGCATCGTCCTTGCGCAGTGTCAACTCGTAGCCACGCAGGCGGATCTCGAGCGGGTCACCCATGGGGGCGTACTTCATCATGGTGACTTCGGTGCCCGGCGTTAGGCCCATGTCCAAAATATGCTGTCGGAGTGCCTGATCGTCCGATGCCACCGATGCGACAACGGCGTCCTTTCCAATCTCGAGTGTATCGAGCTTCACGTCCGTGTTCCTCCCCCGGCGCCCACAGGGCGTTGTATTTATGTTCACCATGGCTAACCGTTTGCCATGGCTAACCAATTTTAAGCTTACATGATAGCGTGAACACACAATGACGTTCAATCAGCAGATTGGCGCAATGGGGACAGGCAGGAGAGTTCAGGGCCATAGTTTCCCGATGAGGCCTCTCGGGGAAACTACATCCCAGAATTCTGGCTCGAAACGGGATATGGTTTCCCAAACAGGCCTCTTACGGAAAATGCATCCCGGAATCCCCACTCGAAACGGGACGCACTTTCTCAGTCGAGGCCCTATGGGAAACCGTGTCCCACCTTGAAGGGGGAACTGGGATGCAGTTTCCGGACGGGACATCAAAAACAAAGTTGCGGTGGAATAGTTCCTGGATGGGCTGGTTGATGCCCCAGATCGGAACTATTTCACCGCAAGTTATTGAAGGGTTGGGATGCCCGTCCTCTTACAGATGGCGCTCCAGGAAGCGGAAGGCTAGGCGAATCCAAGGGCGGACCGCCACCTGCTTGTCCTCGTTGTCGACCGCGGTGTTGGCGTTGCCGAGCGAAAGGCCGTGACCACCCTGGTCGAAGACGTGCATCTCGCAAGCGATGCCCTCCTCCGCCATGCGTTGGGCAAACGGATAGACCTGCGCGATCGGCGCCGTCTTGTCGTCGGACACGCCCCACACAAAGGTCGGTGGCATCTGACGCGAAACATGCGTGGTGGGGCAGATGTCGGCCAGATGCTCGTCAGTTGCCTCGCCGCCCGTCACCATCGACAGGTAGTCGTTGAGCAAATCGCGCCCCGTCTTGCCACCCGTCTTGGGCACGCGCAAGTCAATGCGCGGATCGCGCGTCTGCATGTCGCGCACATAGGCAAAGTCGAGCAATGGATAGCCCAGCACCACGGCATCGGGACGAATGTCGTCCGGACGCGCCCCGGCAAGTGCCGCGAAGGGGCCGGTCTTCCACTGTGTTGCCAGCGAGGCGCAAATCATGCCGCCAGCAGAAAAGCCCACGACGCACACGCGCTTAGGATCGACATGCCACTCGTCGGCGTTGGCGCGCACCGTGGCGACCATCTTGGCAAGATCTGCCTGGGGGTGCGGAAAGCTCACGTCACCCGTAGAACTCGTGACATAGTTGAGCACAAAGGCCTGGTAACCGTGATCCAAAAACGCAAACGCCACAGGATCCTGCTCATGCGGAGCGATATGTGTAAACCCGCCTCCGCCGCAGATAATCACCGCGGGGCGGCGGCCATTGGGCTTGTCGGGGAGCGGCTCGGCACCCAAATACGTAAACGTCGCCGGATAATCCTCGGTCGGCTCCTCGCCCCACAGCGCATGGTTCTCGACAATCATATGTGCTCCCTTCGCGCAAATTATGCGCCCTTGTTTTTCGCCTTCAAGCGTACCCCACTTGAACCCGTGGCGCAGAAACACTCCGGCAATAAGTTTCCCTTCAACTGATATATCACATAATCCCAGTTCAGAGGTATCGTTGAGCAGCGTAGAATAGGGGCGTTGACCAAGCCGCGAAACACATGTGAAACGTTTCCGGCAAACCAAACGCGCGATATGCGCCTATTTAAGTTGGAGGCAACTATGGGTCTGCTCGATTCGCTTAAGTCCACCTTCACCTCGACCGGCGAGGCGTCCGTTCCGCCCGCAGCAAGCTTCGCTACCCGCGAAGGCGTCATCTATGCCCCCGTCAACGGCGTGCTCGTCAACCTGAACGAGGTTCCCGACGAGACGATCGCCTCGGGCATGCTTGGCCAGGGCTATGGCATCGAGCCCATTACCGGCACCATCTATGCGCCCGCCAACGGCCGCATCGGTGCCACCACTGTCACCAACCACTCCATCGGCATGATCACCGAGGACGGCCTGCGCGTGTTCATCCATGTTGGCCTGGGCACCGTGGAAATGAACGGCAAGGGTTTTGCCCGCTTTGTCGAGATGGGCGATGTGGTCAAGGCAGGCCAGCCGCTCATCAGCTTCGACCGCGAGGCCATTAAGGCCGCTGGTCACGAGGACATCGTGACCGTCATCGTCTCCGAGCTCGATCGTCTTAAGAGCATCGACCATGTCGGCGAGTCTGGAACGCTTATCGGCGGCAACCCGCTCGTCAAGCTTGGCGACCCGCTGCTGGTTGCCAAGACCAAGTAGCCAGGCCCCACGCCACACAGCCAAAAGGCACCTCGTCAAGCGCCCGCGACCATTTGGCCGCGGGCGCTTTTCGTTTGAAAAACCATCCCGCCAATGCTTTATCTGTATAGCTCAAATGAGCCGAGCTGCTAGAATATCGAACTGTATGGATAACTATCATTCAACCGTTATGGGAGGATACGTGAACCGCACCAAAATCGCGCAGCTCTATGCCGATGCCGAGTCGCTCGGCGGCCAGACCGTCACCGTCGCCGGCTGGGTCAAGTCCGTCCGCGACATGAAGAACTTTGGCTTTGTTACGCTCAACGACGGCAGCTGCTTTCGCGACCTGCAGGTCGTCATGAACCGCGAGGCACTCGACAACTACGACGAGATCGCCCATCAAAACGTCTCGGCCGCACTCATTTGCACCGGCACCGTCAAGCTGACCCCCGATGCGCCCCAGCCTTTCGAGCTTTCTGCCACCTCCATCGAGGTCGAGGGCGCGAGCGCCCCGGATTACCCGCTGCAGAAGAAGCGCGCAACCGTCGAGTTCCTGCGCACCCAGCAGCACCTGCGCCCGCGCACCAACCTGTTCCGCGCCGTGTTCCGCATCCGCTCTGTCGCGGCTGCCGCCATCCACCGCTTCTTCCAGGAGCAGGGTTTTGTCTACGTCAACACCCCCATCATCACCACGAGTGACTGCGAAGGCGCCGGCGAGATGTTCCGCGTGACCACGCTCGACCCCAAAAATCCGCCCCTCACCGAGTCCGGCGAGGTCGACTGGAGCCAGGACTTCTTTGGCAAGCATGCGAGCCTCACCGTGTCCGGCCAGCTCAATGCCGAGAACTTTGCCATGGCCTTTGGCGACGTGTACACCTTTGGTCCCACCTTCCGCGCCGAGAACTCCAACACCACGCGCCACGCCGCCGAGTTTTGGATGATCGAGCCCGAGATGGCCTTTGCCGACCTTAACGACTACATGGATAACGCCGAGGCCATGCTCAAGTACGTCCTTAAGGACGTCATGACAACCTGCCCCGACGAGCTCAATATGCTCAACAAGTTTGTGGACAAGGGTCTGCTCGAGCGCCTGGACCATGTCGCCAACTCCGACTTTGCCCGCGTTACCTACACCGAGGCCGTCGAAATCCTGGAGCAGGCCGTCGCCGCCGGTCACAAGTTTGACTATCCCGTGAGCTGGGGCATCGACCTGCAAACCGAGCACGAGCGTTTCCTGACCGAGGAACACTTTAAGCGACCGACTTTTGTGACCGACTACCCGGCCGAGATCAAGGCCTTCTACATGCGCATGAACGACGACGGCAAGACCGTCGCCGCCGCCGACTGCCTGGTGCCGGGCATCGGCGAGATCATCGGTGGCTCCCAGCGCGAGGAGCGCCTGGATCTGCTCGAGGCCCGCATCAAGGACCTGGATATGAATCCCGAGCAGTACAAGTACTACCTTGACCTGCGCCGCTACGGTTCCTGCAAGCACGCCGGCTACGGTCTGGGCTTCGAGCGCTTGGTCATGTATCTGACCGGCGTGGGCAACATCCGCGACGTCCTGCCGCACCCTCGCACCGTGGGTAACGCCGACTTCTAATCGTCGGACGCTAGCTCGCGTCGCCACACGCCAACGCTCATCGCACAAGCGCCTCTCGACATCGGTCGAGAGGCGCTTTTTTCAACAGCATCCGTCAAGCTTTTGGCAAGTTTTTGGTCAGTTGAGCAGGGCTGTTGAAAACTCAACCCGCCGTTTGCCGACGACTACCGACCGCCCAGAGCGCCCTGCGCCCCTGGGAAAGCCCCGCGTCCTAGGCTCCATACCGTCGCCACCCAAAACGGAAAGGACGTGGGCACGATGACCGAAGCCGCTGTTGAAACCTACGACACCACGACGAGGGGCGCCGCCTCGATGGCAGCCTATCGCGCCGTTCGCATCCTGCAGCTCTTGAGCGAAAACACCGGCGAAGACAAGGCCATGCTTTCCGATGAGCTGATCCGGCGCCTCGCCCATCCCGACGACCCCGCCCGCATGCCCATCTCGGCGGCGCGGCGCAGCATCTACACCGCCATCTCCGCGCTTCGCCATGCCGGATACGAAATTGAGTACAAACGCGGCGTGGGCTACAAACTTCTTACCCGCCCGCTCACCGATGAAGAGATCATCCGGCTCCACGGTATGGTCATGCGCAACCGCTCCACGCCTATCGCTATCCGCAAGAGCATGGCGCAGCACTTAGTTGCCATGGCGAGCGCCGACGTTCGCGGCTACCTCGATACACCCGAACCCGCTCCAAGCGCAGGCAGCAAGGCTACCAAGGCAACACGCACGCCCATCAAGCGCATCGACACGTGCGAGCTCGTCGAGCAGGCCATCGACCACGGAACCACGGTGAGTTTTGATATTTCGAGCGTCACGACACGCGGCGAAACCGAAGCAGCACGGATGACACTCCGTCCCTTTGCCATCAGGCAGCGCGATGGCATCTCGTATCTGCTGGGAACGGTCTACGACGCCCGAGGCACCGACGATACGCTGCGCACCGTCGAGATCGCCCGTATGAGAAACGTCAGCACGCGCCTGCTCGACGGCAAGAAGCTCTTCGCCGCCCTGGACGAGGAGGACGACGCCTCCTCCGCCGCATAAGACCCTCCGCCGCCCATTCGACTACCCGTACCGCCCATCCGATTCTGTATTAAAAACCCGCCAGGCTGTTGTAAAAATGGACATCAGCGCTACTATAGTTCCACTTGCACTTTGTCCCAGTGCAGTGTTTCCAGCCATTTTTATACTGGGGGTAATGATATGAAGGACATCACCATCAGTCGCAGGAGCCTTCTGGTCTCCGCCGGCCTGCTCGCGCTCGCCCCGCTCGCCGGATGCGGCGGCAACTCTGGTTCCGGCTCTGCTGCCGCCGGTTCCGACTACACCATCGGCGTTCTGCAGCTCACCGAGCACTCCGCGCTCGATGCCGCCAACGACGGCTTCGTCAAGGCCATCAAGAAGAGCGGCCTTAAGGTCAAGATCGACCAGAAGAACGCCCAGAACGACCAGTCCACGTGTAAGTCCATTGCCGACAAGTTTGTGGGCGACAACGTCAACCTGATTTATGCCATCGCCACGCCCGCCGCGCAGGCTGCCGCCGGCGCCACGGCCGATATCCCCATCGTGGGCTGTGCCATCACCGACTACGCCGCCTCCGGCCTGGTCCAGGACAACGACAAGCCGGGCACCAACGTCACGGGCGCTTCCGACCTCACCCCGGTCGCCGAGCAGCTCGAGATGATGCAGAAGGTCCTGCCCGACGTTAAAAAGGTCGGCCTGCTCTACTGCACCGCCGAGTCCAACTCCGACGTCCAGATCAAGGCCGCCAAGAAGGAGCTCGACAAGCTGGGCCTGGAGTACACCGATTTCACCGTCTCGAGCTCCAACGAGATTCAGTCCGTCGTCGAGTCTGCCGTGGGCAAGGTCGACGCGCTGTACTCCCCCACCGACAACACCATCGCCGCGGGTGCCTCGCAGGTCGGCCAGATCTGCAAGGAGAACAAGCTCCCCTTCGTGACTGGCGAGGAGGGTATGTGCATGGCCGGCGGCCTGTTCACCCTCTCCATCAACTATGAGGACCTGGGCTACGCCGCGGGCGAGATGGCCGTTAAGATCCTGAAAGGCGAGGCCAAGCCCGAAGACATGCCGATCAAACACCTCTCGAGCAAGGACCTGGTCGTCGTCAAGAATGACGAGATGGCCGAGGCCCTGGGCATCGACCTTTCCGCTCTGGACGCGTAATGCTATACGCGGCATGCGTCTAGAGCCCGTGCTCGCGCTTTAGCCGCGTTATTCAATATCTGAGCCACAGGGGCGGGCGCTGTAGACCGGCGTCCGCCCTGCTTGTTTCAGGTAAAACAAAACGTCTGTCCGTAACTCGTCTATGCATTGTTACCGCTATTATGGTGAATCACGTGTCCACCCTATCCTAGGAGGTATGAAGCATGCTCATTGCATTGCAGGGCGCCGTTTCGCAGGGCGTCCTCTGGGGCATTATGGTGCTTGGCGTGTTTATCACGTTCCGCCTGCTCGACATTCCCGATATGACCTGCGACGGCAGCTTTGCCCTCGGCGGCTGCGTCTGCGCTGTGCTCATCGTCAATAACAACGTCGACCCGCTGTTCGCCGTGCTGGCCGGTATGTGCGCCGGCGCCATCGCGGGCGCCGTCACGGGCATTCTGACCACCGTCTTTGAGATTCCCGCGATCCTCGCCGGAATCCTCACCCAGATCAGCCTGTGGTCCATCAACCTGCGCATCATGGGCAAGTCCAATACGCCCATTCTTGCCAAGGGCACCGTGTTCTCCGCCGTCAGCAATATGACCGGTCTGCCGCAGTCCACCGTTGCCATCATCTTGGGCATCCTGCTCGCCGTGGCTATCGTTGCCATCCTGTATTGGTTCTTTGGCACCGAGATCGGCTCGGCGCGGGGAGCCTCCGGCAACAACGAGTACATGATCCGCGCTCTGGGCGTCAACACCAACTCCACCAAGATGATCGCCCTCGTGCTCTCCAACGCCCTCATCGGCCTTTCGGGCGCTCTCATCTGCCAGAGCCAAAAGTATGCCGACATTGGTATGGGCACCGGTGCCATCGTTATCGGTCTTGCCGCCATTGTTATCGGCGAGGTGCTCGGCCGTCTGCTGCCCGGCGGCCTCACGCAGTTTAGCGTCCGTCTTGCCTCCGCCGTCTTTGGCTCCGTGGTGTACTTCCTTATCCGCGCCATCGTGCTGCAGTTGGGCATGGACGCCAACGACATGAAGCTGCTCTCCGCCGTAATTGTCGCTGTGGCCCTGTGCGTGCCCGTGGTTTGGGAGCGCTATAAGCTCCGCAGCTCCTACACGAAGGGAGATGAGGCAGATGCTTAAGCTCTCGCATGTCAAGAAGACCTTTAACAAGGGCACCGTCACCGAGAAGCGCGCGCTCACCGGCGTCGACCTCACCTTGAATGACGGCGACTTTGTAACCGTGATCGGCGGCAACGGCGCCGGCAAGTCCACGCTGCTCAACATGATCGCCGGCGTGTACCCGCTCGATTCGGGCGTTATTGAGCTCGACGGCACCGACATCTCGCGCCTGAGCGAGTCGCAGCGCGCCAAGTACCTGGGCCGCGTGTTTCAGGACCCCATGCGCGGTACCGCTGCCGACATGCAGATTGCCGAGAACTTAGCCCTCGCCAAGCGTCGCGGCCAGCGTCGCGGCCTTTCGTGGGGCGTCACCAAGGCCGAGAAAGATGAGTACGTTGAGTTGCTCAAGCGCCTGGACCTTGGTCTGGACACGCGTCTCAACGCCAAGGTTGGCCTGCTCTCGGGTGGCCAGCGCCAGGCACTCACCCTGCTGATGGCCACGCTCACCAGGCCGCGCCTGCTGCTGCTCGACGAGCACACCGCGGCCCTCGACCCCAAGACGGCCTCTAAGGTGCTTAACCTGACCGAGGAGATCGTCGACGAGAACCACCTGACCACGCTCATGGTCACGCATAACATGAATGACGCCATCCGTCTGGGCAACCGTCTGATCATGATGCACGAAGGCCACGTGATCTACGACGTGGCGGGCGATGAGAAGAAGTCGCTCACCGTAGCCGACCTGCTGCAGAAGTTCGAGGAGGTCTCGGGCGGCGAGCTCGCCAACGACCGCATGCTGCTGAGCTAAAACCTGCCAAAAAGGGACAAGTTTATTTTGGTAGGTTTTATCTGCACAAACGTCAAAACCGCCGCAAAGGGGCAAACGTCCTTGCGGCGGTTTTCGCATATTATGTCGATAATCCGATATTCAACCAGACATTCTGGCTAAGGACTAAGGAAACTGCCATGAAAAGACTCCCCCGCCTTGCGTTAGCCGCCGCGTTGTTTGCCGGCGCGCTCGCAGGCACCCCAAGCCTCGCTTTCGCTGGGAACCTGCCCGCCGCTATTGACGGCTCTGTGACCGTCATGCACACCAACGATATCCACGGCAGCTACAAGTACAGCTACAACGCAAGCAAGGGCACCGGCACCGTCGGCTTCGACGGACTGGCGGTCCTTTATAGCGCCCAGGGCAACGCCCCCGATCTTTTGCTCGATGCGGGCGACACCTTCCACGGGCAGTCCTTCGCCACCATGAGCGAGGGCAAGAGCATCGCCGAGCTCATGGACACCTTCTATGTAGACGGCTACGACGCGACCACGCCGGGCAACCACGACTGGAGCTACGGCGCGGAAAAGCTCCGCACCATGACCGGCTACAGCACCACCGGCACGCCCTTCGCCATGCTCTGCGCGAACGCGAAGTCTACGAGCGGCGTATAGAGCTCGAGCATCACGAAGACGCTCGATCGCACCTGGGAGGATAGCGAGGATCACTCCACATTCGACTACAAAATCAAGGTCGGCGTCGTGGGTGCCATGGATGAGTCGCTGGGATCCTCGCTGCGCGCGGACCTGGTCGCGGGCACGTCGTTCTCGAGTGCCACGAACGCCATCAATACCGAGGCAAAGCAGCTGCGCAAGGCGGGCTGCAACGTTGTCGTCTGTATCGCGCATACGCTCAACGCCAAGACCTTTGCCACACGGCTCCGTGGCATCGATGCCCTTATCGCAGGCCACGAGCACATCAACCTTAACGAGAAGGTGACGGGAGCCGACGGCAAGACAATCCACGTTGTCGAGGCAGGCAGCGCTTTTGCCGAGGTGGGGCTGCTTTCCATTCCGTACAAGTACGACACCAATGGCACCGAGACGACCGACGATGACACGGTCACGGTCCCTGCAGACGGCAGCGACGAGAAGCTCTACACCGCCAAGAACGTCAACGACCTTTTGGCAGACCCCGACAAGGGCTCCGACTACCAAAGCTGCCTTGAAGCCGTCCGCAACAAGATCAAGCCGCTCGACGAGGCCTTTGAAAACGAATCGAACAAGGTGCTCGGCACATCCACCACCAACTATTTCTACGGCGAGGACGCCGCAGGCACGCATGGTTGGGAAATGGTGCGCACCACCGATTTCCGTCCCAGCAAGGAGGGCGACACCACCAAGGCCCAGACCATCGGCCACGTGATTTGCATCTCCTATCTTGACCTGACGGGCGCGGACCTCGCTATCGAAAACGCTGGCGGCATCCGCGGCGGCATCGCGGCGGGCAACGTGACCGCCGGCAACGTCATCGCCATCTCGCCCTACGGCAACACCGTGGAGACCTGGACCATGACCGGCGCGGACTTCCTCGCAGCGCTCGAGCACTCGCTACAAATCAGCGACGATTGCAACGACAGCTACGAGCTTCAGCAGACTTATGTGGCGGCCGGTCACACCGAGCAGGAGGCGCAAGACAAGTACAAGTGGCGCGATGACTCTGGCAGCGTTCTCTCCTTTGGCGGCATCAACGTGACGATTGATTGGACGCAGCCCGAAGGCAAGCGCATTGTGAGTGCCACACTCACCAAAGACGGCAGCACGCTCGACCCCGCCAAGACCTATACCGTCGCCACCAACAACTACATCATTACCAACACGACCGATTTTCCCACCTTTGCACACGCCACCAAGTACACCGAGTGGGGCACGTGCGAGGCGGCGCTGAGGGCACTGATTGGGCAGAACGGCTGGGAGAGCAAGATGGCCGGGCTCGCCGGCACCATCAGCTTTGGCCCCGCTGCCGTGGACCCCACGCCCTATCCGAATCCAACGCCTAAGCCGGGCGCGACGACCACCACGACCACGAAGGTCATCACCAAGAAGACGACCGGTAAGCTCGCCGCAACGGGAGACCGCACGCTGGCAGTAGTTGGCGCGTGCCTTATCGGCGGCATCATCGTCATCATGCTCAGCATTATCTGGAAGCGTCGACGCTAAGCTACACCGCCGGGCCTTACAGCCCCGCCGCGTAAACCTTATATCGAGCACAGAAGCCCGTCCGAATTTGATCGGACGGGCTTCTTGGTGGGTATCATGGTTGGACGATCATTAGGAGGTTTCCCTACATGGAATTGTTTGAGCCGATTCTTCATTTCTTTGAGCAACGGTGGGTCCACAACATCATCTGGGCCGTCATCTTGGCGATAGGCACCGCCGTCGCCGCCAAGGTCGTATCCAAGACCCTGAACCATCTGCTTAACCGAGACGATAACCCGCTACCGGCATCGAGTATCTTCATCAACATCGCGCGCGCCGTCATCTGGATGATCGGCGGCAGCTTTATCCTCGACAACTGTTTTGGCATTAATGCAAACGCCCTCGTCGCCGCTCTTGGCGTCGGCGGCATCGCCATCTCGCTCGGCTTTCAGGACACGCTGTCAAACCTTATCGGCGGCATGCAAGTGACCTTTATGGGCATCATCAAACCCGGCGACAATATCGAGGTCGGCGGCGTATCCGGCGTGGTCCAAGACATCACTTGGCGCCATACAACGATTGAGGATGCCTGTGGACAGACCATCATTGTGCCCAACTCCAACATCTCCAAGAACACACTCGTGCATTTGATGCCCTTTGGACGCGTGGCCGTGCCCGTTGCCGTAAAGGACACGTCTAAGTGGGCTTCCCTTGACGCGCTGGCAGACGAGCTCACGAGCGCAACCAAAACGGCCGTCTCGCCCATCTCGGGCTTTGACAAAGAGCCCTACGTGCTCTTTAGCGAAATCGGCGACTTTGGCATCAAAGGAAAGATCATCTTTATCGTCAGCGACGAGAGCACCACTTTCACCGCTGCCGACGCCTGCATCCGCGCCATCGCCCCCATCATCGCCTAAACCACCGCAAAGGGGTCAGGCATCTTTGTAGTGGTTTTCATTCGTGGTACCATGGTTCATATAGTTGTTTAAACGACTAAGGGAGCAACATTATGGAAGAGGCCTATCGTCAAGCACGCAAGCGCGGCGAGCAAGGACGTCGACGCGCCATTAGCCAAAGCGAGCATCCATACCTTACGGACCTCGATAGCTTGGTTGCTCAGCTCCCCTTAGGTCAGCGAGAGAATGTCGGCCTGCGGGATATTCCGCTCGAAATGGTCGTCGGCACGGTCACCAAGGGCCGTCAGTCCGCCTTTTCGTGTAACTTTATGCCCCTGCTTCCGTTTAGCACCGAGTTCGCCCGCAAGTGGTCCAACCTCTACGACATCCAGGTGACCGAGGGCTATCGCGACCCCGTCATCGTCACCGAGTTCATGCATCGGTTCTATGTCCAAGAAGGCAACAAACGCGTCAGTGTCCTCAAATTCCTAGACGCCCCGACGGTTTCGGCCAAGGTCACCCGTCTCTACCCCGGCACATGGGATTCCGTCGAAAGCCGCCTGTACGGCGAGTTCTGCGCGTTTTGGCGCGTCTGCCCCCTATACGAGATCGAGTTCTCGCGTGAGGGAAGCTACGAAACGCTCGCGAAGATGCTCGGTCAGAACCTTATCGAAAAATGGCCGCAGAAAAAGGTCGACTACCTGCGCCACACTTTCCTGCTCTTTAAGCGCGCCTACCTTCGCGCAGGCGGCGACCACCTGGACATTACGCCTGCCGACGCCATGCTCGTGTACCTCAATGTGTACAACCAGGACCGCCTGCTGGATACGCCGACGGATATCGTCGTAAACCGCCTGTGCAAGATTTGGCGCGAGCTGGTCATTGCCGGCAAAAATGACGAGGACAAGGTCGATCTTGTCGAAGCACCGAGCGTCGACGAGGAAGAAACGCCCGCCAAGTCCACCGCTGGCGTGCTCAACTTCTTTATGGGCAAGACCGTCTACTCGACGGCCAACCCCCTGCGCATCGCCTTTATCCATGAGTTCCCCTGTGCGACGTCGAGCTGGGACAGCCTGCACGACCAAGGGCGTCAGTATCTCGATGAGCACTTTGGCGGTATCGTGCGCACCGAGGCGTTCGAGGACTGTCACGATCCGGATGTGTTCTACGCCGCCGTGGAAACGGCTGTCAAACATGGAGCAAACGTCATCTTCTCGACCTCGCACCGCCTGATGGAATACACGCTCAGGGCTGCCGTTGAGTATCCCCGGATTCGGTTCCTCAACTGCTCTATCGGCCTTCCCCATCAAAGCGTCCGTTCGTACTTTGGCAAGATGTACGAGGCCAAGTTTCTGCTGGGCGCCCTTGCGGCTAGCATGGCGGACAACCACCGCATCGGTTACCACGCGTCGGTCTTCGCCTCGGGCGCACTCAGCGAGATCAACGCCTTTGCGATTGGCGCCTCGCTGCTCGACCCGCGCGCGCAAATTATCCTGACCTGGGGTGATGTGCCCGCTGGAGGTCTCGCCGAGGCCATGTGCCGCGAAGGCGTGAGCGTCATGACCGGCGCCGATATGTCAAAGTCGCTGGAAGATCCCACCGCCTACGGGCTTCACCGCTTGGTCGATGGCAAGGTTACCGGCATCGCCATGCCCGTCTGGAACTGGGGGCGCTACTACGAGCTTATCGTGAAAAGCCTTCTGCACGGCACATGGGACGAGACCAGCGACGACAACCAAGTGCGCGCCGTCAACTACTGGTACGGCATGAGCTCCGGCGTTATCGACATCCGTTACGCTCCGGGCCTACCCTACCAAACGCGCAAACTCGTGCAGTTGCTCCGCAACGGCATTGTTGAGGGATCCATCAACCCCTTTGGCGGCGAGCTCCATAGCCAGAACGGCGTGGTACAGATCGAAGGCTTCCCTCCGCTGCCGAGCACGCAGATTGTCGAGATGAATTGGCTGGCGGACAACGTGGTAGGCACCATTCCGCAGCTCGACGATGAGCCGAAAGTCCCTGCCCTATGAAAATCCTTGCCATAGCCGATACCGAAGAACGATGCCTTTGGGAGTGCTTTCGCAAGGAACGCTTTGAGGGAGTCGACCTGATTTTGTCCGCCGGCGATCTGGACCCGGACTATCTTGAGTTTTTGGTTACGGTCATCAACAAACCGCTCATCTACGTGCGCGGCAATCACGATGACCGCTACGCACGTCATGCACCGGGTGGATGTATCTGCGTAGAGGACAGCGTGTACACGTACCGAGGGATTCGCATTGCGGGCCTTGGCGGGTCCATGCGTTATCGCGACGGCGCCAACATGTACACCGAACGCGAGATGTCCAAGCGCATGCGTAAGCTGTCGCGTAAGGTTAGGATGGTCGGCGGGTGCGACATTCTGCTTACCCATGCACCCGCCGCCGGTATGGGTGATCTGGACGATCTGCCGCATCGAGGGTTCGAGTGCTTTAACACAGCACTCGAATCCTGGAATCCCGACTACATGGTGCACGGGCATGTGCACCAAAGCTACGGTTGCGATTTTCAGCGCGAGCGTCAGCATGTGTGTGGAACGACGATCATCAACGCCTGCGGCTATACACAGTTTGAGCTCGACCAGACGCGCTACCCCATCCGTGGCTGGCAGGCAGCCTGGCTCAACTCGCAAACCATGCGCCGCGAGCTCAAGCGCCACGAGGCCATTGAGTCCTCTACCGCCAGAACACCCTGGTAACCACCTTTAAGGCTTGACGCTGCGCCGGCCCCAAGCACCCCATCTCGCCCCTCAAGCCGTCGCTCGCGTACCAAAGTACGCGTTGCTCCTCTTTCGGGGCGACCTGGGGCACTTGGAACCGGCTCGCTGCGATGCCATAACATTGACGCCAAAGTGCCAAAACCACCACTAAGGTGCCTGTCCCCTTTGTGGTGGTTTTGGCCCGAGATAGCAAGAAACCCGGTCCTGCACGAGGCAGAACCGGGTTTCTTTAGCAATGCTTGCTTTGCTCAGGCAGTAACTAGCAGTTACTCAGCCAGGAAGTCACGCTGGACAGCGGGATCGACCTTGACGCCAGGGCCCATGGTGGAAGACACGGAGATGGACTTGACGTACTTGCCCTTAGCAGAAGAGGGCTTGACGCGCAGAATCTCGGTGTACAGGGCAGCGTAGTTCTCGACGAGCTGCTGCTCAGAGAAGGACTTCTTGCCCAGGGGCACGTGGCAGATGCCATAGCGGTCAGCGCGGTACTCAACGCGGCCAGCCTTGAGCTCGGAGACCATCTTGGCGACGTCCATGGTCACGGTGCCGAGCTTGGGGTTCGGCATGAGGCCACGGGGACCAAGGATCTTACCGATGCGGCCAACCTTGGCCATCATGTTCGGCGTAGCGATAGCGGCGTCGAAGTTGATCTCGCCCTTCTGAATCTGGGCGACGAGCTCGTCGGAACCGATGATGTCGGCGCCGGCAGCCTCGGCCTCGCGGGCCTTCTCGCCCTCGGCGAAGACGGCAACACGAACGGTCTTGCCGGTGCCGTGGGGCAGGGAGATGGAACCACGGATGTTCTGGTCAGCCTTACGAGTATCGATGCCCAGACGGAAGTGGGCCTCGACGGTCTCGTCGAACTTGGCGGTGTCGAGCTCCTTGATGAGCTTGGCAGCCTGAAGGGGGGTGTAGAGCGTGGCGCGGTCGATCTTCTCGGCAGCGGCGTTATAACTCTTACCATGCTTAGCCATGTGCATTACCTCCTGTGGTTAAACGGGCGTGAGCCCTCCCACATCGTATCGTGTGCCCAATTGCACACATTTAACGGGCGCCCCGGTCGGAGCACCCGTCGTTACCATAAGAAATCGCTACTCAGCGATGGTGACGCCCATGGAACGGGCGGTACCGGCGATGATCTTCTTGGCGGCGTCAATGTCGTTGGCATTGAGGTCCGGCATCTTGATCTCGGCGATCTTGGTGAGCTGCTCCTGGGAGAGCTGGCCAACCTTGTCGGCCTGGGGCTTAGCGGAACCAGACTTGAGGTTCAGCTCCTTCTTGATGAGGTGAGCCGCCGGCGGGGTCTTGGTGATGAAGGAGAAGGACTTGTCCTCGTAGACAGAGATCTCAACGGGGATGATGTCACCCTTCTTGTCCTGCGTCTCGGCGTTAAAAGCCTGGCAGAACTGCATGATGTTCACGCCAGCAGCGCCCAGGGCGGGGCCGACGGGAGGAGCGGGGTTTGCTGCACCAGCAGGAATCTGGAGCTTAATGACGTTGGCAACCTTCTTCTCAGCCATGGCCATTCCTTTCGAATCACGAGTGTGAAGTACTTGCTATATCGTAAGCACGCACGTGTTAGAAGCACTCCTGAGATGAGCAGTCACAGAAGAAGCACGCTCGCGCGAACGGACGAAAACTTAAGCGATGACAGCGACCTGGTTAAAGTCGAGCTCGACCGGCGTCTCGCGGCCAAAGATCATCAGCGTGACCTTGAGCTTGCCAGCCTCGGTGTTAACCTCGGAGACCTTGCCATCAAAGTCGGTAAGCGGGCCATCGGTGACGCGGACGGACGTACCGACCTCAATATCAACCGAGGTGCGCTTGGGCGAATCGCCCTTACCGGGACGACGAGTCATCTTGTTGTACTCGTCGCGGGAAAGCGGAGCGGGCTTGCCGTTGCCGCCTAGGAAACCGGTGACGCCAGGCGTGTTACGAACACACGTCCAAGCATCGTCATCCATCTCCATGCGGACCAGGACATAACCCGGGAAGATCTTGGAATCCTTGGTCTCACGCTTGCCACCCTCTTTAATCTCGGTGACGCGCTCCATAGGAATCTCGATATCAAAGATACGGTCCTGCATGCCCATAGTCTCGATGCGATGCTCGAGATCGGACTTAACGCGGTTCTCGTATCCAGAGTAAGTGTGAACGACGTACCAACGCTTAGACATGGTTTAGCCCCTCAATCCAGAGAACAGAGCAAGAGCCTCGCCAAAGCCAGCATCGAGCAGAGCGATGACGACGCCGACGACGACCAGAGAAGCGCAAACGACGACCGAGTAGTTCACGAGTTCCTTCTTATCGGGCCACGTGACACGCTTCATCTCGGACTTGACCGAAGCGAAATACTTCTTGGTGCGGGCGAAGAAACCAGGCTTCTCGTTCTTCTTGGACTTCGCAGCCTTCTCGTTCTTCTTGGCAACGGCCTTCTTGGCCTCAACCTTGGAGTTGGCGGCAGCTTTGTTGGCAGGTGCCGGCTGCTGAGCCTTCTTCTTGTTCTTCTTGATGGCCATTTGGGTTACCTCCGCGCAATGCGCTTATACATGAGTAAACCGTAAGCCCCCAAGTGGGAGCTTACGGAATAATGACTGGCACGCCAGGAAGGACTCGAACCCTCAACACTCGGTTTTGGAGACCGATGCTCTACCAATTGAACTACTGGCGTATGTGACTAGAGACTAGCGAGTCTCTTTGTGCAGCGTGTGGTGACGGCACCAGGGGCAATACTTCTTGATCTCCATACGATCAGGCATGGTCGACTTGTTCTTGGTGGTCGTATAGTTGCGGCGCTTGCACTCAGTGCACGCAAGAGTAACTAGAGTACGCATGTATCCTGAACCTTTCATTTCCGCCCCGTACGGGCACGAGTTGTTACTTTATCAGCTCCACGTAAGTGCTGTCAATGAAAACCTCGAGTCAATTGGTTCTCGGTGGATCCATTCATATTTGGAACACATCAATGAAGCCATCGAGAGCTAATCGACGGTGCATCCAGGACCATTATCGATCCTCTCGACACCAGCAACGGCTCAATATCCATTGCAGAAAAGAACCCGGCACCCATATAAGTGC
Organism: uncultured bacterium; assembly: GCA_905215725.1. GTDB lineage: Bacteria > Actinomycetota > Coriobacteriia > Coriobacteriales > Coriobacteriaceae > Collinsella. The sequence continues at coordinate 24,567 of CAJMRD010000003.1, forward strand.
CGGGTTCTCTAAGTCAGCTATATCAAAGAGCTAATTTACTCAATGATCGTGGAGACGATGCCCGAACCGACGGTGTGGCCACCCTCGCGGATAGCGAAGCGCAGGCCCTCCTCCATGGCGATCGGGTGGATGAGGTCGCCCTCGATGGTGATGTGGTCACCAGGCATAGCCATCTCGGTGCCCTCGGGGAGCTTGACCGTACCGGTAACGTCGGTGGTACGGAAGTAGAACTGAGGACGATAACCATCGAAGAACGGGGTGTGACGGCCGCCCTCCTCCTTGGTCAGAACGTAGATCTCGCCGGTGAACTTGGTGTGCGGGGTAACCGAACCGGGCTTGCAGAGAACCTGGCCGCGCTCGATGTCCTCACGCTTGATGCCGCGGAGCAGCAGACCGACGTTGTCGCCAGCCTCGCAGAAGTCCATGGACTTACGGAACATCTCGATACCGGTAACGACGGTGTTCTGGGTATCCTTGATGCCGACGATCTCGACGGGCTCGTTGAGCTTGAGCTCACCGCGCTCGACACGGCCAGTAGCAACGGTACCACGGCCGGAGATGGTCATAACGTCCTCAACGGCCATCAGGAACGGGAGGTCGTTGTTACGAGCAGGCGTCGGGATGTACTCGTCGACGGCCTTCATGAGCTCGCGGATAGCGTCCATCCACTTGGCGTCGCCCTCGAGAGCGCCCAGAGCGGAACCACGGATGACGGGGATGTCGTCGCCGGGGAAATCGTACTCGGAGAGGAGCTCACGGGTCTCCATCTCGACGAGGTCGATGAGCTCGTCATCGTCGACCATGTCGCACTTGTTCAGGAAGACGACGATGTAGGGAACGCCGACCTGACGGGCGAGCAGGATGTGCTCGCGGGTCTGAGCCATGGGGCCGTCGGTAGCGGCGATGACCAGGATAGCGCCGTCCATCTGAGCAGCACCGGAGATCATGTTCTTGACGTAGTCAGCGTGGCCCGGGCAGTCAACGTGAGCGTAGTGACGGGCAGCAGTCTCGTACTCGACGTGGGAGACGGAGATCGTAATGCCGCGCTCGCGCTCCTCGGGAGCCTTGTCGATGTTCTCGAACGCAGTGAAGTCAGCCTTGCAGCCCTCGGTCTCGGAGAGAACCTTGGTGATGGCGGCGGTCAGCGTGGTCTTGCCGTGGTCGACGTGACCAATGGTGCCGATGTTAACATGCGGCTTAGTGCGCTCAAACTTCTCTTTGGCCATAAAGCCCTCCTCTAAACAGGTCGTCCCCGGACGGGACTTTGCCTTTATACCATAGTGGCCTCTCAACATACTATTGAGAAGCCACCGTGTTACCTATGGTAGCGGTGACTGGATTCGAACCAGTGACGCCACGGGTATGAACCGTGTGCTCTAACCAACTGAGCTACACCGCCGGATGGAGCCTGCAACCAGACTTGAACTGGTGACCTCTTCGTTACCAACGAAGTGCTCTACCGACTGAGCTATACAGGCACTTGACGGGTGGGAGCTATAGGATTCGAACCTATGTAGGCAGAGCCAACGGGTTTACAGCCCGTCCCCATTAACCACTCGGGCAAACTCCCAATCGTTCAAGTATCCGCAGGTCCTTTGGTCTTTTGGACCGCCGCCCCCGCGAACGAAAAAGATAATACGATGCAACCTTGGGGGCTGTCAACGAAAACCTCTAGATACACGGTGCCGGGCGTATCTATATAGCCGTGACCTGCGGTTTTATTGAGTTTGGATATGAAGGACGGTAGTTTTGGATACTGAGCTGACGTTTCCCGAGGTAATACTTTGGTGTAGTAGAGTATACCTTCAGGATCGAACTTCGATAACGGCTTATTTGCACTTATATATAGGTCGAGATCGGGGCTTCCCAGACAGAAGATTGCTCTTCCCAGGCAAAATCGAGCGCTGATTTTCTTCCGTTTGAAATCGAGCGTGGATAATCTCCCACTTTGCCGTGCCATCGAATCCAAAGTGGCAGATTATCCACGCTCATTCACTAAGCGGAAGATTTTCCACGCTCGTTCGTCCGATAATCCACACTCGATGACGATGACCAACCTCGCCCCGGCTTCTGTCTCGATCTGTAACAGTAAGAGGATTATTCCTCCCCTATCTGTTACTGATCGAGATGTTTCGCAGAGACCCAGGCTTACGTCTCATTCTGTAACAGCTAGAACGGTTTCCAGCCTCTTCGTGTTACAGATTGAGACAAACCTGAAGCTTGGTTGGCGCCACACCCGCTGACTTATAGACACAAATAGAAACGGGCCCTGTCCCACAAGGGAACAGAGCCCGAAACTCTCATGGAGCCAGTGACAGGAATCGAACCTGCAACCCACTGATTACAAATCAGTTGCGCTACCGTTGCGCCACACTGGCACACTTGGCGCTTTCGCGCGAAGCCAGTTAAGAATAAAGGAATTGCGGACGAGGCGCAACAGGCCACACGGCGTTATACAAATATGCAAGATCCAGCAACAACAGGTACCAGGCCCGTTCATTTCTGTCGGTTCGCCCTCAATCTCAAAACCATTCGTTAGAACGAATAGTTTTAATTACAATTGCTATATATAAAACTATTCGTTCTAACGAAGGGTTTCGCGATGCTTACTACCAAAGAAGCCGCCGAGCTGCTCGGCATCACTCCGCGCAGGGTGCAGGAGCTCATAAAAAACGGAGCACTTGAGGCCCGCAAGGCTTCTGGTGTATGGCTCATCGACAAAGACAGCGTCGACACGCGACTCCGCTCTGTGACCAAAACGGGGGGACGTCCCCGCCGCGGCCACGGTAAGAGCGAGATCGCGTTCACCCTCATGAACCGCACGTACGAAGTCGCTCAGCTGGTCTACAGCACATCGCGAAAAGACTTTACCCACATCGGTGCCGACATCGATTACGCCCACGCCCCTATTGGAGTATTTGGCCCTAATAGCCCCATATCGCTAGACTCCTTCCGCATCTGGTGGCGCGGCCGCGGTATCCCGCTCGCACGCATTGGGCTAGCCTCCCTGCTTGCAGAAGCCGCAGTCGATGTTCCCGATGAACTCGTCCAGCGAAATCTCGGCCTCTCCTTATCCGACCAGTATTGGATTAGGCCCCAAGGTTCCGGTCTCACCTGGGAGGATATCAACTTCTTCAATAACGCCTTTGATGACGTCTCGCTAACCATTGCACCCTTTGCCCCAGAGGGAAAAGCGGCTGCCGCAAAGCCCGATAACACCTCGGACGGCAATCTTCAAAAGTACTGGACGTGCGAGGGCGAACGTCGAATTCTGCATAAGGCAGGAGCGCACCTGGACCAGGAACCTTATAACGAGCTGGTGGCGACCGCGCTCCACCGTCGCATCCTAAACGCCTGCGATTATGTGCCTTACTCGCTCGAGGGCACGGGCACTTCCGCCCTGAGCACATGCGATGTCTTCTTAACTGATGAAGAAGAGTATGTCCCTGCGTTCTATGTAAACCAGCACGCAAACGCAGATGAACGGCTAACCGACTACGAGCGATATGTAGCAAACTGCGAGGAGCTCGGGGTGACAGGCGTCAAGGATGCCCTTGACCGCATGATCGTATGTGACGACATCATTGCCAACTACGATCGTCATTGGCGCAACTTCGGCCTCGTGCGAAACGTAAACACGCAAGCTTGCAGACCTGCCCCCATCTTCGATTCGGGCTCATCGCTCTGGTGCAACATATCACTAGAGGAGCTTAGGGCGGGAGAGCACAGTTTTACCAGCGCACAATTTCATTCAAGCCCCGCCAAACAAATGTTGCTCGTCGAGGACATGGGCTGGTTTGACGGCGACAAACTCGAAGGCTTCGTTGACGAGGCAATCGAGATTCTTTCCAGAAACGACGCGCTCACGGCAAGGCTGCCATATCTAAAAAAGGCGCTAACGTGGCGCCTCGAAAGAATGATCGACATCGCTGAATGGAGTTAGCGAGGCAGCATTGCCCCGCCAACTTCCCTACCTCCCGCGCAGGGCCTTGAGCTTGGCCAGGGCATCGGGGCTCAGGCGACTGCCCAGAGTCATCTTGATCTGCGGAGCTTCCTCTGCCTCGTGAACGTCGTTATCGATCTGTTTGATCTCGTCCACCAGCATACGGCTCGAGATGCGCGTGACACCCTTGCCCATGACGACGGCCTGGATCGTGCCGTCGCTCGATACCACGGAGCATGCGCGGCCTTCCTCGCGCGCCTCGATGCAGAGCTTTTGCACCACGGTATCGGCTGAAACACCCGTCGGCGAGAACTCGATGCGCACGCCGCGGGCCGGCAGGTTGGGACGTTCACTGGAGATATTGCCCGCGCCGTCAAACACGATCACGGCCTCGTAACGGCCCTGGGCAAAGGCAGCAACGTCGTTAATGAGGGCGGTGCGCGCCATATCGTGAACGTCGCTGGAATACGGATCGTCGGAATGGTCGTACACGAGCTTTTCGTAGCGCGGCGTGCAGTGGATCACGTTGTAACCGTCGACCACCAGCAGCTCGGGCTTGTTGGAGTGCACCGTCGAGACCGGGTCGGCAATGGCCTGCGCAAACGCATTGCCGCCCACGCCGTAGGTCGCGGCCGAAACAATCGGCTTGGCCGAGCCCTCGCCAAAGCGCTTGGCCTTGGACTTGGCACGGTTCTTTTTGGACATGCGCTACTCCTCCCCCATGAGCTCGCCGGCGTTGCGGCGCAGCCACTCAAAGCAGAGGGCCGTAGTCGCCTGGGCAACATTGAGGCTCTCGGTCATGCCGCGCTGGGGAAGCTTGGTCAAAAAGTCGCATTTCTCGAGCACCAGACGCGAGATGCCGTCGCCCTCGGAACCCATGACGAGTGCCACGCGGCCCTCGAAGGGGGCATCCCAGCAGCTGCCCTCGGCGTGCTCGGAGGCACCGCCCACCCAAAAACCGGCGGCTTTGAGGTCATCGAGCGCACGAGCGATATTGGGGACCTGCGCGATGGGCAGATGCATAACGGCGCCGGCAGAAGTCTTGTAGCTACCCACCGTTACGCCGGCGGCTCGTTTGTTGGCGATGATGACGCCCGCTGCGCCCACAACCTCGGCAGAGCGCACGATGGCGCCAAAGTTACCGTCGTCGGTCACATGGTCGAGCACAACGACAAGCGCCGGACCGTCGCCCGCGCGGTCGAGGATGTCGGCGACATCGGCATAGGGGAAGTTGCCAACCTCGAGCGCGATGCCCTGGTGAGCGCCATGGCTCGACAGTGCGTCGAGCTGCGCGCGCGGCACATACTTAATGCGGACGCCCGCGGCGTTGAGGTCATCGACCAGACGCGACAGGGCGGCATCGCGCTCCCCGCCCTCGGCAATGAGCGCGCACTTGATGGGAAAACCGGTACGCAGCGCCTCGGCGGCAGCACGACGGCCTTCGATAAACTCACCCTTGGGAGCCTGGACAGCGTCGCGGCCACGCTCGCGCTGCGGACGTGCAGCCTGGGTACGATCTCGCTGGCCCTTGGGAGCGGCAGCGCGGTCGTTGCGGTGAATCGGACGCGAGCCAGAAGCGGCCTGCTTGCCGCCACGAGGCGCACGCTTGCGATTGTCGGCCATAGGACGGCCTCCTTAAATAGATAACGAACAAGAATCGACCGTCCGAGCCACGGCACCTTGCCTTTCAATCGTCGGGCATGACCACCAGGTCTATGCCCTCCTCTTTCAAGGCAATCTGCCGCACCTCGAACGGTCGACAAATACTAGAGACTCTTAATACGAGTGCCGGCGGCGGTATCCTCAATGGTGAGGCCCAGGTCCTTGAGCTGGTCGCGGATGGCGTCGGCCAGATCCCAGTTCTTGGCGGCACGGGCCTCGGCGCGGGCCTCGAGAATCTTGGCAGCAGCCTCGTCCACGTCGTCGCCCGTATAGGCAACCAGACCGGCGGCAACGCCCAGCAGACCCAGCGGCAGCTCGACCTTGGGCTCGGGAAGCTCAACGCCAAACGTATCGAGCAGCTCGGCCAGCGTATCAGCGGCAGCTAGGACTGCGGCCTTGTCGGCAGCATCGCCCGCCTGCTCCAGGTACTGGTTGCACTCGGTCACAAAGCCAAAGACAGCACCCATGGCACCGGCGGTGTTAAAGTCGTCGTCCATGCACTCCTTAAAGGCGGCGCGGGTCTCGGCAGCCTGGGCGGCAAACGCCTCGGCGGCAGCCGCATCGGCATCGGCCGTCGTATGGTTCGCGGCCCAGCGCAGGTTCTCGACCGTACCGGCGATACGCGTGAGCGAGTTCTCGGCACCCTCCAGGCGCTCCCAAGAGAAGTCGAGCGGCGAGCGATAGCTCGTCTGCAGCATCAGCAGGCGCAGGGCGGCAGCGGAGTGCTGCTCGAGGACCTCGGCCAGCGTAAAGAAGTTGCCAAGCGACTTGGACATCTTCTCGCCGTCTACCAGCAACATGCCAGTGTGCATCCAGGTGTTGGAGAAACCCTGGTGCCAGGCGCAGGTGGCCTGGGCGCACTCGTTCTCGTGATGCGGGAAGGCAAGGTCGGAGCCGCCGCCGTGGATGTCAATCGGGGTGCCCAGGTAACGATGCACCATGGCGGCGCACTCGGTATGCCAACCGGGACGGCCCTCGCCCCAAGGGCTCGGCCAGCTGGGCTCGCCGGGCTTGGCGGCCTTCCACAGGGCAAAGTCGAGCGGGTCGTTCTTGTCCTCGTTCTCCTCGATGCGCGCGCCAACCATAAGGTCGTCGATGTTGCGGCCCGAGACCTGACCATAGTTGGGATCGCTGCGCACGGCAAAGTACACGTCGCCGTTATCGGCGGCGTAAGCGTGGCCCTGCTCGATGAGCGTCTTGATCATGGCGATCATGGGACCGATCTCCTTGGTGGCGCGGGGGCGCACATCGGGATCGAGCACGTTGGCGGCGCGCATGACGCCGATGAACTTGTCGGAGAACTCCGTCGCGACCTCGGCGGCAGTGCGGCCCTGCTCGTTGGCGCGCTTGATGATCTTGTCATCGACATCGGTGAGGTTCTGGGCGAACGTGACCTCGTAGCCGCTCGCGATGAGCCAGCGACGAATCACGTCAAAGCTGATGAACGTGCGGGCATTGCCGATGTGGATGTTGTCGTAGACCGTGGGGCCGCACACATACATGCGGACCTTGCCGGACTCGATGGGCTGGAACTCTTCCTTTTTATGGGTAGCGCTGTTGTAGATACGCATTCGTTACTCCTTAACGGTTTTCTGTAGCAGGCAAACGGCCCAGGCGCCGATTCCCTCGCCCTGGCCTTCCCAACCGAGCTTTTCGGTCGTAGTGGCGGCGACGCCCACGTTTTCGACGTCAACGCCCAGGGCATGGGCAAGGTTGGCGCGCATGGCATCGCGATGCGGGGTGATCTTGGGTTGCTGACAGGCAATGGTGCAATCGGCATCGACAAACTCGAAGCCCAGCTCGCGCGCATAGCCCATCACGCGAGCGAGCAGCACCATCGAATCAGCACCCTCATAGGCGGGGTCGGTATCGGGGAATAGCTTGCCGATGTCTCCCCCGCGGCAGGCGCCCAGAATGGCGTCGGCCAAGGCGTGCGCGAGCACATCGGCATCCGAGTGGCCCAGCAGGCCACGCTCGTAGGGAATATCGACACCGCCGATGATACATCGACGCCCCTCCACCAGACGGTGAACGTCGTAGCCATGGCCAATGCGCAGGTTACTGAACATGGGGAAGGTCCTCTCCCTCGGCCATGCGGCCAAGCAGAATCGCGGTTACGGGACGCAAGTCCTCGGGCACCGTCACCTTAAGGTTATCGCGCGGGCTCTGGACGCAGCGGACGCGCCCACCCATGCGCTCGACCAGCGACGAATCATCGGTGCCGATAAAGCCCTCGGCAATGGCTGCAGCATGGGCGCGCTTCATAGCATCGACGCTAAAGATCTGCGGCGTCTGCGCTGCCCAGTAGAGCTCACGCGGCGGCGTCTCGACGATATTGTCGCCATCGACGATCTTGAGCGTGTCGATCGCGGGCTGGCCGCACACGACACCGTCGAGCGAGCGGTCGCTCACGAGCACGTCGATAGCGTGGTCGATGGCCTCGGTCGTAATGAGCGGACGGGCGCCGTCGTGGATAGCGACATATTCGAAACCCGCCGGCACCGCGTGCACGCCGGCGCGGGTGGAATCCTGACGAGTATCGCCGGCATCGGCAAAGCTGATGGGCGTGTCATAGTCAAACGGGTCGATAGCCAAGCGGCGCATCTCGGCACGGCGCTCGGCAGGGCAAACCACGACGATATGGCCGACCTTGTCGCTACGATCGAACGCGCGGATGGACCAGCTCATGAGCGGACGGCCCGCCACGTTAACGAGCTGCTTGCCGCCGGGATTTCCAAAGCGCTGGCCGCTGCCGCCGGCAACGACCACGGCGCATACGGGCGCCATTATGCGTTCCCCTGTTTGGTGCCCTTCATGCGGTACAGCGAGTCCGCAAGAATGGCAGGGTTGTTGACGCCAAAGTCGCCCAAGCGCTCCGGATCCTCGCTGATGTCATCCATGAGCTCCTGCAGCGAGCCATACTCGTCGACGATCTTCTCGGCCACGCCGTCGCGCACGACGGACACGCGCGAAAGCGTGCGCAGGCCCAGCGGCGTCATGACGGAGTCCTCGTCCAGGTCGTCATAGCCCAGAACTGCCGCCACGTGCTGCGGGTCGGACAGGTCCTTAGGCGTCATGCGGCTCAGCTCGGCGCGGATCTTTTCGGCGTTGGCCTCGGAGGAATCGCTCGCGTAGTCGCGAATCATCAGGTCGTACTCGGTATCCATGCTGGAGCCGGCGAGCTGCTCGAGCTGCATCTGCACGAGCTTGCCCTGGTTGCCCAGCTTGACAATGCAATCCTTAAGCTCAGTCTTTGCCTGCTGCATGATCTCAAAGCTCGAAAAAATACCGGTAATGTCGGCGAGCGTAACGTAGTCGTCGAGCTCGAGGGCCGTCAGGCGCAGCAGGGAGCGATCGAGCGACTGACGGGTGGTCTGGAGCGTGGCAACGAGCTGGTTGACCGAGCTCATGATGGTGGTGACAGGCTGAATCTCGTAGCTCTTACCGTGGACGTACACGTTGACGACGGCACGACGAGCCGAAACCGAGATCACGATGGCGTCGGTGAGCACCGACATGCGAGCGGCGGTGCGGTGGCGCATGCCCGTCTCGCTCGTGGCAAGCGAGGGATCGGGATTGAGGTGGAAGTTGGCGCGCAGGATCTGGGTGAGGTCGCCGTCGATGACGATGGCACCGTCCATCTTGGAGAGCTCGAACAGACGGTTCGAAGTAAACGAAATGTTGAGCGGGAAGCCGTCGTTACCGGCAGCGAGCACGTTTTCGGTGTCGCCGACGCAGATAAGGGCGCCCAGGTGACCGGCAATGATCATGTCGAGGGCGGTGCGGATCGGCTGGCCGGGGGCAGTCAGGCGAATAGCCTGTTCCATACGCTTTTGCAGCTCGTTCTTATCCAAGGCATCGCTCCCATCGTGTACGCTCCATAAACGCTAAATAGTTTCTCACGGTTTGTCCCCGCAGCAGCCACGAAATCCGATGCTTACAGAATGAGCGAACACAGCTGAGAGCCCAACCCAAATGAGCTGCTTGTGTGGTAGCATCGGGATTCGCATAAATGAGGGAGTAGTCGCGTGATCGGGTTCGCCTCCGGTGGCGCGGCAAGTCAACACACTGGCCGATGCGGCCTGGCTTGCCTTAATGAACGAGACTCGTGGCTGTGCGCGCAACGCGTACGCCACGGGTCTTTTTTGTTACTCTCCCAAGAGGTACACGCGGGCCCGCCCGCAGAGAGGGAGCCAGACTATGGGACTCGCAGAGCTCGTGTTGCTCGCCGTTGGCCTTTCGATGGACGCCTTTGCCGTTTCCATCTGCAAGGGCCTTGGCATGAAGAAGATCAACCTTAAAGTCGCCATGGTGCTCGGCCTGTTCTTTGGCGGTTTCCAGGCCGGCATGCCCGTAATTGGGTGGGCCCTTGGTAGCCAGTTCATGGGCATCATCAGCCCCATCGACCACTGGATCGCCTTTATCCTGCTCGCCTTTATCGGCGGCAAGATGCTGTGGGAAGCCTTTACTGAGGACGAGAACGAAGGCGACGGCAAGGATGCCGAAAAGATCGACCTGGGCGAATATCTAATCCTTGCCATCGCCACCTCGATTGACGCGCTTGCCGTGGGCATCTCGTTTGCCGCGCTCTCGGTCGATATCGTTCCCGCCGTGTCGCTCATTGGCATCACGACCTTTGTCTTCTCCGTTGCCGGCGTAGCGATCGGCCACACCTTTGGCGCGCGCTACGAAAAGCCCGCCACCATCGTGGGTGGCGTCGTGCTCGTCCTCATCGGCCTCAAGATTTTGCTGGAGCATCTGGGGATTTTGGCGCTGTAAAACACCCTTCAAAACTAAACGTCCGGATGAGGCCTCATGCAGAGTTTTGCATGAGGCCTTTTCATGCAGACTTTTGCATGTCATACTATGATGCAAAAGTCTGCACGTTAGGAGATCGCCGTGGATACCCTTCCCATCACCACACCGCGCCAAGCTGGCATCTACGTGCGCCAGGCACGCGAGGCTCAGGGTCTCACCCGTGCCGCCCTCGCTAATAAGGCCGGTGTTTCGGAGCGCCTGCTCGCATCGCTCGAGCTGGGAGATGCCACGGGCATTCGGCTCGACAAGCTGTTGACCGTCTTTAACGCACTCGGCATAGGTCTCTTTGCGCAAAGCGATAACGACTCCATCGCATCGCCCTCCGAACATCCGATGACGATAGCGGACCTCCCTATCGCGAACTCGAATGCCCTGCCAAAGCCAAGCGTAGGCAGACGACCCGCTCGACAAGGAACGCCAGCTTTCTATGGTGCCTTGCTGGCCCAAATCGCAGCCGAGCAAGGCCTTTCCGGCACTTCAGACCTCTCCTTTGGCTGTAAGGTTGTGAAATAAATGGCAGAAATGGAGCTTGCGACCCTCATTTGTGGCGAAATCGCCGGCACTCTCCGGCAAGACGAGCATGGACTCTGCAGCTTTGTATACGCCCCAACCTATCGCGGAGCACCGCTATCGTTAACAATGCCGCTTTCCAATCGCACATATGGCCATAACATCGTCCGTCCGTTCCTATTTGGCCTTTTGCCCGACAGCCAAGAGCAGCGTCGCGCTATTGCCGCCGAGCATGACGTTGCATCCAACAACCCCGTCGCCCTCTTGTGCCATATCGGTCTTGACTGCGCGGGGGCCGTTCAGTTTTGTCGAGCCGATCAATTAGATGCCGCCCACGGCAGGGTCTCAGCATACCGCCCGCTTACCAATTCTCAAATCGCTCACAAGCTCAAAGCAATTCGCGATGACGAAAGAGAGACATGGATGGGCTCCAACGAAAGCTGGTCCCTGGGCGGCAACCAAGGCAAATTTGCACTAGCTTGGCATGATGGACAATGGTGCGAATGTCTAGGGTCATCCCCCACTACCCATATCTTCAAAAATGGTGTCGTTGGGTTCAAACATCAGGCCTTAAACGAATTCGTCTGCATGAAAACAGCTCGGCGTGTTGGCATTCCAACTGCCAACGTCTCCTATTGCACATTTGAAGACGAAGCCGCGCTCGTCGTTGAACGGTACGACAGAATGGTCAATAGCAGCGGAAATATCGAAAGGCTGCATCAGGAGGACTTTTGCCAGGCGCTCGGTGTATTGCCAACCCAGAAATACACCGCCGACGGAGGACCAACTACACGAGACATCCAAGAACGACTGATTAACACAGTCCCCCACCACATGAATCTTGTGCTTTTTACCTATATGTTGTTCTATAACGCCATTATCGGAGCGCCTGACGCACACGCTAAAAACTACTCGCTCATCCTAGGCAAAGGCACAAACGCGGCGCTCGCACCCATGTACGATGTCGCATCGGGCTTAGCATACGAACGTATGCGGCGAAAAGCGCGCCTCGCCATGAGCGTTGGCGGCGAGAACCGTGTGGGGCGCATCGGACCCAACGCAATTCGCCGATACCACGGTATGGGCGACCCCGCGCTGGAGGCGGCGCTCACCGATGCCGGGCTATCCGAGAAGTTTTGCTTTGCGACCATGATGAACCTCGCCTACGAGGTGCCCATTTGCATGGAAGAGGTCATGGACGAATACGCCGACCTGCCCGGCATGGCGGACCTGCGCGAGCATATGCTCGGCCCCGTCCGCGAAAACTGCCAGCGCACCCTCGACCTCATCAGGGCAGAAATGGACTAGGTGGCCGTAATTTCGCAATTATCAAACAAAAGAGATGGGGCACCCGTCGCAAAAGCTCAGATGCCCCCTCTCGTAATGTCATTTGCAATCCGCTAGCACGTGGCTCGAACTGCTGCTAGCGCGACCTTTACGCAGCAAGGCGCTTGAGGACGTCGATGAGCAGCTCGTAGAAGCGCTCGGCAGAAGCGAGCTCCATGCTCTCGTCCGGGGTGTGGACATCGGAGAGCGTCGGGCCCACGGCGATGGCGTCCAGGCCGTGCAGGGCCTCGGCAAATAGGCCGCACTCAAGGCCGGCGTGAATGGACTCGATGCGCAGCTCGGAGCCAAAGAGCTCGCGATAGCTCTCGACAAAGACGTCGCGAACCGGCGAATGCTCGGCATAGCTCCAGCCGGGATACTCAAACTCAAACTTGGCGTCAAAGCCCAGGACATCGGCCAGCGTCTGCAGGCGGTCCTTGAACTCGTTCTGCAGCGAGGTGATCGAGGAGCGCGGGGACAGCATGATCTTGACCTCGTCGTCAGAAGTGGCAACCACACCGATGTTGGAGGAAACCTCGACGGAGCCGTCGGTGGCGACGTTGCGGCGAATCACGCCGTTAGGGGCAAGACGCAGGGCGCGGATGAGGGCAAGCGCGGACTTCTGGTCCATGGCCTCGACCTCGGCGTCGTCGGCAATCTCGACGGTGCAGGTAAAGCCGGGGTCGAAGACCTCGAGCTCGGCAGTGACGTCGGCGATGATGCCCTTTGCGATCTGGGCCGCGGCCTCGGCGGCAGCGTGATCGGCATAGACCAGAACGGCCTTGCACTCACGGTTGATGGCGTTGTCCTTGGTGCCGCCGTTGAAGCTGACGATGGCGGGCTCACCGGCGACCATCAGGCGGTCGATGATGCGGGCCATGATGAGGTTTCCGTTGCCGCGCTCCAGGTTGATATCACTGCCGGAGTGGCCGCCCAACAGACCGGAAATGTCGAGCGTGAGGGTGCTACCGGTCTTGTGCTCGCGCACGATGGGGCAGGTGTAGGTAACGACGACGCCGCCGGCGCAGCTGACGGTGGCAACGCCCTCCTCCTCGGAGTCGAGGTTGATCATGGTGCGGGCGCTGATCTGGGACTTGTCGAGCGTCTCGGCGCCAACCAGGCCGGTCTCCTCGTCGGTGGTGAACACGCACTCGAGGGCGGGGTGAACAATCGAATCGTCATCGAGAACAGTGAGCATCAGAGCGACGGCGATACCGTTGTCGGCGCCCAGAGTGGTGCCGTTAGCGGTGAGGACACCGTCCTTGACGACCAAGTCGATACCGTCGGTCGTAAAGTCGTGCTCGACGGAACCCAGCTTGTCACACACCATGTCGATGTGACCCTGCAGCATTACGGTCGGGGCATTCTCGGCGCCGGCAGATGCGGGCTTGCGAATGATGACGTTGTAGACCTCGTCCTGATAAACGTCGAGACCGCGCTCCTTGGCAAATGCGACCAGGAAATCGCTGATGCCCTTCTCGTTGCCAGACCCACGGGGGATCGCGCTGACCTCCTCAAAGAAATGGAACAGCTGGGCGGGCTCGTAGCCGGTAATCTTGTAGTCCATGGTGCCTCCTTGGCGCAACTGGTTAGACAGTAAGACATGCGACTTGTATATTCCCAGACTTTGCGTGCATAAACCAGTCGAAAACGCCGAGCGCCCCCGCATCATCGGCTAACGGTGGACCGTATAGCGTAACGGTCACAACTTCCGCAGCTCTACAAATCGAGGCGCCCTTTCCGGAGCGCCTCGATTGCGCGTTTCAAATTGTCGCCACGCCCTACAGCGCGCCGGAACCGGCTTGCATCATGCCGCCGGGGCCCGAGCTCACGCCACTGCTCACAGGCGCGGCGTTTCCGGTGTGCGGCGCCGCCGGAGCGATATCGCCCCCGAGTGCACCTGCCGGACGTGGCGCTGGGATCTCGCCCGTGCCGTGGCTAAAGACGAACTTGCCGTCGGCCACATCGCACAGGACGGTATCGCCCTCGCCCCACTCGCCGGCCAGCAGTTCCTCGGACAGCGGATCCTCGATGAGCTTTTGGATGGCACGACGCAGAGGACGCGCGCCGTTGGTGAGGTCGGTACCCTCCGCCACAATCTTGTCGTAGGCCGCATCGGTAAGCTTGATGTTCATGCCGTTTGCGATCAGGCGCTGGCGCAGATCGTCCACCAACAGGTGCGCGATCTTGGTCAGGTTCTCGCCCGAGAGCTTCTGGAACACCACAATATCGTCGATACGGTTGAGCAGCTCGGGGCGGAACAGGCGCTTGAGCTCGCCCATCGCACGGCCCTTGATCTCACTCGAGGTGAGGCCCTGCTCGCCGGTGGTGCCAAAGCCAACGCTCGCATCCTGCGCGATCTCGCGGGCGCCCACGTTGGACGTCATGATGATCACGGTATTGCGGAAGTCGACCGTCTTGCCCTGACTATCAGTCAGGCGGCCCTCCTCCAGCACCTGCAGCAGGATGTTGAAGATGTCGGGGTGCGCCTTCTCGATCTCGTCGAACAGCACGACCGAATACGGGTGACGACGAACGGCCTTGGTAAGCTGACCGCCCTCGTCGTGACCCACGTAACCCGGAGGACTACCGATAAGCTTGGAGACCTCGAACTCGCTGCCAAACTCCGACATGTCGAAGCTGATGAGCGCATCCTTGCTGCCAAAGAGGTACTCGGCAAGTGTCTTGGCGAGCTCGGTCTTGCCCGTGCCGGTGGGACCCAGGAAGATAAAGCTGCCGCCGGGGCGACGCGGGTCCTTGAGCGGCGAACGGCTGCGGCGCACGGCCTTGGCAACGGCCTCGACTGCCTCATCCTGGCCGATGATGCGCGTCTTGAGCACGCTTTCGGTCTGCAGCAAGCGCCGGCTCTCGCTCTCGGTGAGCGAGGAAACCGGCACGCCCGAAGTCACGGACACGATATCGGCGATCTGACTCACATCGATGGTGAGCGGACTGGCGTCGAGCTCGGCGGTCCAAGCGGCCTTGGCCTCGGCGAGCTCAATCTCGGCGGCCTTCTGCTGCTCGGTGATCTCGGCGGCCTTGTTCATGTCGTCGCTCTCGGTGGCCTCCTGCGCGGCGGCCTTGAGCTCCTCTATGCGATGCTCGGCCTCGCGCACCGGCTCGGGCGCGCGATTCGCGGCGATGCGAGCGCGGGCGCCGGCCTCGTCAATGAGGTCGATGGCCTTATCGGGCAGGAAGCGATCCTGGATGTAGCGGTTGGAAAGGTTCGCGGCAGCCTCGATAGCACCCTGCGTATAGCGCACATGGTGGTGCTCCTCGTAGCGCGGCTTGAGCGCGGTCAGGATCTTGACCGTGTCCTCGACGCTCGGCTCCTCGACATCGATGGTCTGGAAGCGACGCTCGAAGGCCGGGTCCTTGGTGAGGTACTTGCGGAATTCCTCGGCCGTGGTGGCGCCGATAATCTGGAAGGCGCCGCGCGCAAGCACGGGCTTGAGCATGGAACTCGCGTCGATGGAGCCCTCGGCAGAACCGGCACCGATGATGGTGTGCATCTCGTCAATAAACAGGATGACGTCGTCGGCTTCGGTGGCCTCCTGGATCACGTTCTTGAGGCGCTCCTCAAACTCGCCGCGATACTTGGCACCCGCCACGAGGCCCGGCAGGTCGAGCGTCCAGATATTCTGGTTCATGAGGTTCTCGGGCACGTTGCCGGTTGCAATCTGCTGAGCCAGGCCCTCGACGATGGCCGTCTTGCCCACACCGGGGTCGCCCAGGATGAGCGGGTTGTTCTTGGTGCGGCGCGAAAGAATTTCCATCATGCGCTGGACTTCCTTTTCGCGACCGATCACGGGGTCGAGCTCGCCATCGCGCGCCTTCTGCGTGAGGTTGGTCGCGAACTGCTTAAGCGTATCGGTGCCACTCCCCTTTTGCTGAGAGGCATCCGAGCCGCTAAAGAACGGCAGGCCCGCACCGGGACGACCAGCACCGGCGCCGGCGAGCGGACGCTTCTTGTCCTGGTCCTTGGCGGTGAGTTTCTCGATAGCCTTTTTGATAGAGGCGGACGACACACCCAGGCGCATGAGGATGTCCATGGCCATGCCGTTGCCCTCTTCGACGATGCCGATCAGCAAGTGCTCGGTCGACACGTAGGTCTGGTTGTTCTCACGCGCCACGCGGAATGAACGCTCCATCACGCTAATGACGAGCGGCGTAAAGGCGAGCTTGGCCGCCTCGGTCTCCTCACTGGGCTCGGGAACCGTGGTCTGGACCTCTTTGAGAGTATCCATGATGTCATCGTAGGAGATGTCGAGCGAGCGCAGCGCCTCGGCGGCAATGCCCTCGTCCTCCTTGGCAAGCGCGAGCAGCAGGTGCTCGGTGCCCACCTTATTTGAATGAAGATCGAGCGCCTCTTGCTTGGCCATGGACATGACCTTACGCGCGCGATCGGTAAATCTATCTAACATGCTCGTTTCCTTACATGAGTTCATCGAAATCAAAACGCCCGCCCGTCGGCGGCGCTTTGGTCTCTTTACCCATATGGAGTATATGTTAACAGCTGGAGGAATATCTATAAACCCGGCTCACATGAATGCAGGTTATGACCGCATCGCGGGACTCACCGCGCGATGCGCGACGGGCGCCCCGCAAGAGAAACCCTAGACGTCTTTCACCACGTCGGGACTCGTCGCACGCGATGCGCGATAGGCATCGGCCTCCTTGGAGACGCGTTCGAGCAGCTCGGATGTATCGACGCCCTCGACTTGCGCGACCGTTTCAACCGTCTGCATGGCGACCGCCCTCAGGTACGCGCACGCGCTGTCCCCCAGCTGCTCGAGGTCTATCTCCTCGCCGCCCTCCCGGGCAAAGCCGACCGCCATCACAAAGCCCATGATGCCCGAGACCAGAAAGCCCACCGCAAAGCTCGAATCTGCCTTGAGCTCTTCTCCGTCGGGGTGGACGATCTCTCTCACGCGGTCGATGATGATCGTATGGATGCCCTGCTCGACCTGCTCGGCGGCACCCGCCCTCATGGTGATGACGATGCGCCGCAGCAGGCAGCGGACGTCGCGCCGGTCGAACGCCGAAAGGTCGCCCTCGCTCGAAAAATGCCAGAGGGCATCGGTGATGAGCTCGTTATCCTGCAGCAGCTGGGCTATGGCGATGGCGACGAGTTCATCGAAATCGTGAAAATAGTAGTAAAACGTTCCGCGATTGCACTGGGCGGCGCGGGTCACCTCGCCAACCGACAGCTCGAAGATGCTGTTGTTCTCGATGAGCTCCCAAAACGCCTCGATGATACGGGTGCGTGCATCGGGCGCATCGGCGTCCTTACGCGGTCTCGCCATGCGCCTCACCGCACCCCTGCGCCTTGGCGTTCATGATGAGCATCTGAAGACGGTTCTCCACGTTGGCGAAGCTCACGTCGGGATCGTAGTCGAGCGGCAGGAACTGCGCCGTGGGATACTGCTCCTTGAGCGCATGGATGAGCCCGCGCCCCACGACATGGTTGGGCAGACACCCGAACGGCTGCAGGATCACGAAGTTGCGGCAGCCGCGCTTGGCGTGCTCGAGGATCTCCGCCGGAATCAGCACGCCCTCGCCCGCATCGAACGTATGGTGCAGGATCTTATCGCTCGCGCGCACGAGCTCGGGCATGCGCGTCGGCGGCTCGTAGAGCGGGCTCGCCGCGCCCAGGCGGTCGCAACGGTCGTGCGCGAGCTCGAACAGGTTGTCCGCCGTGGCGTACCAGGCCTTTTCGGGCAGCGACAGGTCGACGTGGAACTCGCGCGACTGCGCATGCTTGTAGAAATAGGTCTTGCGGATCACGTCGGTCATGCGCGCCTCGATGACCTCGAGCCCGTTGTCCTCGAGGTAGCGCTCGATCTCGTGGTTGGCGCCGAGATGGAAATTGAGCAGGTACTCGCCCACGATGAGAACGGTCGGATGCGGGTTCGAGCGGTCGTACGGAACGGCGTCCATGATCGCAAGCGCGCGTTTGAAGCCCGTCGCCTGGCCTCTCAGCCCCGAGCGCTCCATGCCCTCGATAACCTCATCGAGCGCGCGGTCGAACGCAGCGTCCGCCGCGCCCTTCTCGAGCTCATAGGGACGGATGCGCCTAAGCATGGCCTCGAGGGCATCGATCATGGGAAGACCGTAGGCGATCTGGATGCTCGGGCCAAGGCCGAGCTTGAAGCCCGGATGCGCATTGTGGGCATCGACGTCGTCGTTGGTGAGCACCGGGACATAGTCGTATCCCGCGTCGTCGAGCGCGCGGCGCAGCAGGGGCATGTAGTGCGTCAGGCGGCAGTCGCCGATATACTTGCCAGTCACCACGGCGACGTCGTGCGGGTCGTACTTACCGCTCTTGAGTGCCGCGAGCGCCTCGCCGATCACGATTTGCGCGGGGAAGCAGATGTCGTTGTGCACATAGCGTTTGCCCAGGCGGATGGCATCCTCGCGCCCGATATCAAGGGCCTCGGCGCGCACGCCCTGATTGCGCATCGCCGCGGTCATGAGCCTGCAGAACGCATGGGAGGTGTTGGGGACCAGCGCGATCTTGTCGTGCCGGTCGCGCTTGGTGTACTTGACCTTATACGGGTCGTCGAGCGGATGGACCGCGTGCACCCGGGCGCCCTCGGCACGCTCCTCCGCGCGACGACGGTTGACCGACTCGATAAACGAACGCACGCGAATGCCCATGGGACCGGCGACGTCGCTCTCATCGAGCTTGATCATCATCGGAACCTTGGAGCCCATCTCGCCCATCATGCGCGCGATCTCGTCGGTGAGATACGCATCGTGGCCGCAGCCGAAGCTGCCCATCTGCACGAGCTCGAGCTCGGGCGTCGATGCGACGATGACCGCGCACGACAGCATGCGCGCATGGTAGTTGTTCACGATGTCGATGCGGCTGTTGGAAAGATCGACGTTGCAGACCCCCGGCACCGCATCGGGCGTCAGCACGGGGATGCCGCGCTCAGAGAAGAGCTTGGGCAGCCCGTGGTTGACCAGCGGGTCGTTGTGGTACGGGCGCGAAGCGATCACCACCGCGTAGCCGCCGTCCTCGCGCACGTTCTCGAGCACCTGCCTGCCGCGCAGCTGCAGCTGGTTCTCAAACGTCTCCTGCGCGCGGTCCGCCTGCTCGGTCGCCTTGGCAACCAGGTCGGCATCGATATCGAAGGTCTCCTTGCACCACGCCTTGAGCTGGCGGTTTCGGTCGCCCTCGTCGTACCAGTGGAACAGCGGCGTATCGAACGGAACGCCGAAACGCTCCTCCGGGTTATCGGAATTGCGCATCACGTAGGGGTATCCCTTTACGACGGCGCACATCCACTCGCTGGTAGAGGCGGTGTTTTCGGTGGGCACCGTCGTGATGATGGGCATGAAGATGCGGTCGACGCCGGCGTCGACGAGATTGCGGATGTGCCCGTGGACGAGCTTGGCCGGGAAGCACACGGTGTCGGATGTGACGTGCGCCAGACCGCGCTCGTACATCGCCTTGGTGCTGCGTCCCGAGACGCGCACCTTAAAGCCGAGCGTGCTGAAGAACGTCGACCAGAACGGCATGGTGTCCCAGAACTCGAGCACACGGGGAATGCCGATCGTGACATCGCGCCCCCCGCAGACGGGAACCGTGGGGTACGACTCGAACAGCAGCTTCTCGCGGTCGACAAAGAGATTGGGGGCAGCCGCGGTCCGGTCGCGCCCCGTGCCGGGTGCCTGTGCCTCGCAAGCACCCTGCGGACGCAGCTCCTCCGCCGCGGGAACCTCGCGCACGAGCTCATCCCATGAGATGGCGCCGCCGCGCGGGCAGCGATTGCCCGTGACGTAAAGCGAGCCGTCGCCAAATGCCACGACCGCGCGCTGGCAGCGGTTGTTGCACCGACGGCAATCCGCACCGGATTGTTCAGATACTTGCGTGACAGCGAAATGATGTTGGCGGGCAGAGTGGCGGAAAACATCAGCGTTTGCCTTGCTGCGGGCAGATATTTGGCAATCTGCTCCAGTTGTGCGCCGAAACCCATGTCAAGCATGCGGTCGGTTTCATCCAGAACCAGAAAATCGGTTTCGTTCAGCTTCAGTGTTCCCTGGCGGAGATGGTCGTTAATGCGTCCCGGCGTGCCGACGATTATCCGCGGTTTCTTTTTCAGCTGCTGCAGCTGCTTAATCATGGAATCGCCTCCGATAAGCAGAGCCGACAAAATTTTCTGTCGGTTGCCGAGCATTTTGTCGGCAGCGTCCAAAACCTGTCGGGCCAGTTCGCGCGTCGGCAGCAGAATAAGGGCACTGCTTGCCGGGCAGGAGAGCAGATGGGCAATCATCGGCAGTGTAAAAGCGCCGGTTTTTCCTGTGCCGGTTTGAGCCGATCCCAGAATGTCATGCCCTTCCATGGCGACGGGAATGGCTTGCGCCTGTATCGGTGTCGGTATTGTAAAGTTAATGGCTTCAAGGGCCGGCAGCATCGTCTCGGGCAGACCGAGAACTTCAAAATTGTTCATTTTGTTTCTTTCTGTAAAATTGTTTAAGCATACGAAAATCTAAACACCGTTTTTGCGGTGCCAACTCAAGCAAATCTATTGATAAGGAAATCTACAAATAAGAAGAGCTGCAAAAATTCTCTGTAACGAACTATACAGGTTTATTTTTATTAAGCAACCATTATTTTGCGCTTTTTTCCTTCGGGGCGGTTTGCGGCTTCAGGCTGACCAGCGCAATGC
>CAJMRD010000004.1 GCA_905215725.1 uncultured bacterium
GGCGCGGTGCGTTTGATTTCGACCTGGCTTCCAAAACGCTGTACCACGGTGATGCGGCGCTGCCGCTGACGAAAAGCGAATACGCCATCTGCGAGCATCTGGCCACTCACGCGGGACAGGTGTTCAGCAAGGAACAGATCTACGAGGCGGTATTCGGCTATGACGGCTGTGCGGACGATTCCGCCGTCACCGAGCATGTGAAAAACATCCGCGCGAAATTGAAAGCGGCGGGCGGCGCGCCGATCGAAACGGTGTGGGGGATCGGGTACAAATGGAAAAACGAAGAAATGTGAGCCTGGGTGCGCTGCTGTGGCGCTATTTGATATTGACAGGCGTTTCGGCAGCAGCACTGGCGGCGGCATGGTGGATAACGCTCATGCTGCTGATGAACGCGGGTTTTGTGCTGCCCGCCCGCACGCAGAGTGACCATGCCTCGGACGCGGCGGCCGCAATGCGCCTGCAGGGCAGCTTTGACGCATCGCTGGCGGACGAACTGTGCAATTATGTTTATTTCGCCCCGGACGGCACAGTGCTGGAGACGAACCTTTCCGGCCGTCGGCTGGCGGACGCGAAGGAGGCCCGGCGGACGTTGGAGGGAGGGGCGTGGTTTTACCAGCGTGTGGATTTCAGCGATGGGTCGCTGTGCCTGTTTCAGTTCGATTACAGCGTGCTTTACGGCAACGAGGCCCTGCGCGGCGTTCTTCCGGATTTTGAGCTTGCCAGCCTGGTGCTGCTCGCCGTGGTGCTGGTGACAACGGTAACGCTTATCACACGGCATTACACGCGCAGGCTGCGCCGTGCGGCGGATAAGCTGGCTGCCGCCAGCGCACGCATTGCGGAGGGGCAGCTGGAGGGCGGAGATTTTTCCTCGGCGGGCGTGCGGGAGTTGGACGGTGCAATGGACGCCATGCGCACGCTGAAGGAGAACCTTTCCGGTTCTTTGCAGGCCCAGTGGCGTATGGAGCAGCAGCGGGCAGAGCAGATGGCCGCGCTGGCGCATGACCTGAAAACGCCGCTCACGATCATCGGCGGCAACGCCGAACTGCTGGCCGAGGACGCGCTAAGCGACGCCCAGCGCGCGAATGTGGATGCCATTTTGCGCAATACGCGCTACGCGGGGGAATACATTGCCTCGCTGAGGGCGCTGGCTGCGGGTGTGGACAGTGCGGATACGGTAAAAAACCCGGAGCCCGCTGCGTCGGACGGCGCGCAGGAGCATGCCGCTCCGCAGGAGACGGAGCGGGTCTCCCTGCCGGAGTTCCTGGCCGAGATACAAGCCCAGGGCCAGGCTCTCTGCCGGGCGCGGGGCTGTGTATTTCGCCTGGTGGCGGATGGAACGTCCATGCTGCCCATGCGCCGGGCGGAGCTGCTGCGTGCGTTGGTGAATCTTGTGGAGAATGCCGCGCGCTACACGCCGCGGGGCGGGGCAGTAACGCTGGAAAGCCATATGAGGCGCGCCCCGGACGGCGCGGGCCGTGCGGTGTTCACCGTACAGGACACGGGGCCGGGCTTTACGCCCGAGGCGCTTGCCAAAGGCATGCAGCCGCTGTACACGGGCGAAAAAAGCCGCCCGCAAGACGGCCATATGGGTCTGGGCCTGACGTTTGCCGCCGATGTCGCCAGGCGTCACGGCGGGGCGCTGGCGCTTCGCAATGCGGCCGGCGGCGGAGCGGTGGCCGAGCTTTCATTTCCCGTGTGGGGATGACGCAGACCCTGTGTACAGCAAAAGAAGCCTCTCGCCCTGCGTATGGCAGGGCGGGAGGCTTCTTTGTGCAGGCGGTGCATTTTGCTTTTCTTTGCAAAAAAGCTTGACTTGGAGTGAACTCCAGATGTTATGCTTACTACAAAGCTTGTAATGCCGCCCGCCGGTGTGCGGCATGGGTAAGGGAGGAAAATGCAATATGAAAAAACTGGGATTCGGCTGTATGCGTCTGCCCATGATGGGCGGTGCGGACGGCGAAGTGGACAAGCGGGAATTCTGCCGCATGGTGGATACGTTTCTGGCCGAGGGCTTTTGCTATTTCGACACGGCCCACGGATATTTGAACGGCAAAAGCGAAACGGCGCTGCGGGAATGCCTGACGGCGCGCTATCCGCGCGAATCGTACATTTTGACAGACAAGTTGACGTCGTTCTTTTTTGAAAAGGAGGACGATATCCTGCCTTTATTTGAGCAGCAGCTGGAAAAAACCGGTGTCTCCTATTTCGATTATTATCTGCTGCACGCGCTGAACGGCGCTTACTACGAAAAATTTACACGCTGCAATGCGTTTGAAATCGTGAAACAGCTCAAGGAGCAGGGCAGGGTGAAGCATATCGGCATTTCATTTCACGACAAGCCTGCTTTGCTGGAACGCGTTCTGGACGAGCATCCGGAGATAGAAGTTGTGCAGATCCAGTTCAATTATGCGGATTACGAAAACCCCAGCATCGAGAGCCGTGCCGTGTACGAGGTGTGCCGCAGACACCAAAAGCCCGTCATCGTGATGGAACCTGTCAAGGGCGGGGGACTTATCCAGCTGCCGGAGGAGGCGAAGGCGGTGCTGGACGGCGTGGGAACGGGAAGCTACGCCAGCTATGCCGTGCGCTACGCGGCTTCCTTTGAGGGGGTGTTCATGGTGCTCAGCGGCATGAGCAACTATGAACAGCTTGCCGACAACGTAAGCTACATGAAAGATTTTCAGCCCTTTACCAGCGCGGAATACAAGGCTGTGGAACGCGTGCGGGAGATTTTGAAACAGCAGGACAGCATTCCCTGTACGGCCTGCCGTTACTGTGTGCCGGGCTGCCCGAAGCATATTCCCATCCCCGGCCTGTTCGGCTGTTACAACGCCAAAAAACAGTTTGGAGACTGGAACAGCGACGTCTATTACGGAAACCTGACGCAGAACGGGGGAAAAGCATCGGAGTGCATCGGCTGCGGCCAGTGCGAGCGGGCGTGCCCGCAGCATCTGCCGGTGATCCGCCATTTAAAGGAAACCGCGGCGCTGTTTGAAACGCAGGCGTAAGCGCCCGCAAAAAGAAAAGGGAGAATACAATGGAATACAGGGAATTGGGCCGCACCGGGCTGCGCGTGAGCGAGATCGGCCTTGGGTGCGAGGGCTTTGTGGGCAAGACGGAAGAAGAGACACAGGCATTGATGCCGCTACGGTATAATAAAGACAAACGGGAAAAGCCTGTATTTTCAATGGGTTTGAGCGTTTGTCGCAGTCACTTCAATTCCTTTTCCAACATTGAAACTGACGCGAAAATCTGAAAATGAAGGAGGCTGTAAAGGAAAGAACAAATTGAATATGTGCGGTCATGCCATGGCCGCTACTGCCTAAGGGCGTTTCGTCTAACCGGATGGAGCGCCCTTTCGCTATATATAAACGACCGAGGAAAGGAGGATCAGGATGGCCGTATTTAGAGTTGAAAAGACAAAGGACTTTACGATCATGTGCAATCACCACTTGCGCAACAGGAAATTATCGCTGAAAGCAAAAGGGCTCCTGTCCCTCATGCTTTCGCTGCCGGAGGATTGGGACTATACGACCAAAGGATTGGCCCATATCTGCAAGGACGGCATAGACGCCATATCCACGGCTCTAAAAGAGCTGGAACAGCAGGGATACCTCACAAGGGAGCGTGTCAGGCTGCCAAACGGACGGCTCGGAGATATTGAGTACACGATCCACGAGCAGCCCGCAACCCTTGATATACCGCCGAATTCACCTAAACGGGAAAATCCAAGACAGGTAAATCCAGGACAGGCTTTTCCAGAACAGGTAAAACCTGAACAGGAAAACCACGCCCAATTAAATACTAATAGACCAAAAACAGAAAAAGAAAATACGGATATATCAAGTACGCATCAATCAATCTATCCTAAAGCGGGAGAAAGAAAATATAACTCAGAAACACAGGATCGGATGGATTGGATGGATGAGGCAAACGCTTACCGTGATCTCATTATGACGAACATCGAGTATGACATTCTCTGCGAGCGTCACGGCGAGGAACGCATGGACGAGGTCGTGGAGCTCATGCTGGAAGCCGTGATCTCAAAAAGACCATATATCCGTATTGCCGGTGACGAGTTCGATCAGGCCATCCTCACGCACGTTCGCGATGCCTACAACCTGGCCATCGGCGAGCGTACGGCAGAGGACATCAAGATCAAGGTCGGCTCCGCTGTGCCGCTCAAGGACGAGCTCGATGTCGAGGTCAACGGCCGCGACGTGATCACCGGTCTGCCCAAGACCGTGCGCATCGAGAGCGAGGAGATTCGTCGCGCGCTCAACAAGCCGCTCGACGAGATGGCCAAGGCCGTTAAAGACGCCCTCGATGCTACGCCGCCCGATCTTGCCTCTGACCTTATGTACTATGGCATATTGCTGACCGGTGGCGGTGCGCTGCTGCGCGGTCTCGACGTGCGCCTGCGCGATGAGACCGGTGTTTCGGTCAACGTCAGCCCTACGGCGCTCGATAACGTCGTTAACGGCTGTGCCCGCGTGCTCGAGGCCAATGCGTTTGATGGCGGCTTCGTCCAGACCAATGCTTAATTTCCAAAAGGTGGATTCCATTTGGCACGATCTTCGGGTTTCTCCACAAATCTGAATACCAAGCGACAATCAACGGGTATGCGCCCGTTGATTGTTTTCAGCCTGATTTCGGTGTTGCTGCTCACGTTTTACATCCGCGAGGGCGAGGCAGGACCGATTCATGCCGTGCGTTCGGGCGTAACGACGATCACCTCTCCGGTGCGCTTTGTGGGTTCGGCTGTGGCGGCTCCTTTCAATGCCATCGGCAACGTGTTCTCTAACCTTACAGCGTCGCAGGACACGCTTGATGAGCTTAAGAAGCAAAACGAGGAGCTGACCTCTAAGGTTGCCGAGCTCTCCGAGGCTCAAAAGACCGCTGAGCGTCTGGAAGGGCTGGTCGGCCTGCAGTCGACCTACAACCTCAAATCGACCGCAGCTCGTATCGTTGGTGCCTCGGGCGATGCCTGGACCTCGACCGTTACCATCGACAAGGGCTCTGCCGACGGCCTTACCATCAATATGCCCGTGACGAGTTCGGCCGGTGTTATCGGCCAGATCATCGAAGTTTCGGCCAAGACGTCCACCGTGCGCCTGATTGGCGACGAGAACTCGGGCGTGTCCGCCATGGTGCAGGACACGCGCGCCCAGGGCATGCTGCAGGGTCAGGCTGACGGCACGCTGCGTCTTGAGTACGTGAGCGTCGACTCCGATGTTAAGGTTGGCGATATCATCGTGACCTCGGGCATCGGCGGTGTGTTCCCCAAGGGCCTTCCGCTCGGCACCGTCTCGTCGGTTGAGAAATCGGCAAACGACGTGTACTACACCATTGTGGTGCGCGCTCAGACGACGGCCGAGAACAACGAGGAAGTGCTGGTCATCACCTCGCTGACCGACGAACAGTCGGCCTCGGATGAGGACGTGAGCACAGCCAACAGCACGCCGCAGGGAACGTCGCGCGATGCTGCGACCAAGACGAAGGACGAGAGCTCGGATGACAGTTCCGACACGTCCGAGACGACCGATTCCGGCTCGAGCGAATAGGGGGCATGTCCATGGATCTACACGAGCAGGGGATGAGCTCCCGCACGTTTGTGATCGCCGCCATCGTGTGCGTGCTGCTGCAGGCAGGCCTGGCACCGCAGATCTCCATTGCGGGCGGTCGCGTCAACTTCATGATTATCCTGGTGTGCCTAAGCGTGTTCTCGGGCGACCCGACCCGTGCCGTCGTGTGCGGTTTTTGCAGCGGCTTGTTTTATGACCTGTCCGCTGCCGTTCCGGTGGGCGTTATGTCGCTCCTGCTGACCGTGGGTTCTTTTGCCCTGGTGCACAGCGCTGTCGGTCAGACGGGCGGTACCCCGAGTGCGCGCGGCATCACTGTGGGCGCCTTCGCGCTCGTCATTAATGTGATCTACAGCATCATCTTGCTGTTTATGGGTTTGGAGACGAGCTTTGTCGTGGCGATCTTCGGCCATGCGCTGCCGTCCTCGATCCTGACGGGTCTGGTTGCCATTCCGTTTTTGATGTCCGGCGTCGTGCCGCAGTCCGGCTATGGATTCTCCGCACGTGGCGGACGCCAGACGGGTATGCGCTTTAAGCCCAAGACCCGCAAGCTCAAATAGGGGAGGCCCGTAGATGTCTTCCCAGTTGACGGTTATTATCGCCGGTATCGTACTGGTTGTGGCCATCGTGGTCGCGCTGGTCATCATGCGTCGTGGCGATTCCCGTTTTACCTACGATACACAGCATGGAACGGCCCCGCGCGCCACCGAGGGCGAGGGCAATACCGCGGCGACCGCCTTTAAGGGCCGCTTTTCCATCCTCACCACGGGTGTGGGCGCGATGTTCGCGGCGCTTGCCGTCAAGCTGTGGGGCATGCAGATGGTCTCGTCGGACTATTACGAAAAGCAGGCTAATAGCAATCAGACGCGCACCGTTACCACACCCGCTGTGCGCGGCCGCATCCTCGACCGCAATGGCGTGGCGCTTGTCCAGAACCGTCCCTCACTTGCTGTCGTGGCCTACCGCGACCTTGCCGAGGATGAGGTTCTGGTTCGCCATCTTGCCAACGTGCTTGGAATGCCTTACGTGGCGGTCCTTCGCAATATTCAGGACAATACAGAGGGCGCTCAGAGCCTACATACCATCGCGACGGACGTCCGTCGCTCCACGGTTGCCTATATTCAGGAGCATGCCGGCGAGTTCCCGGGCGTCAAGATTGCCGAGCGTACCGAGCGCCAGTATCCATATGGCGAGACAGCATGCCATATCTTGGGCTATACCGGCACCATTACCTCCGAGCAGCTCGAGGCCCAGAATAAGAAAACCTCTGGCGATGATGATGCTTCTGCTGGCAAGATTACGTACCAGTCGGGCGATATCGTGGGCCAGGCGGGCGTTGAGAGCTACTACGAAAACCTGCTGCAGGGTATTCGTGGCGAGCAGACCGTCAAGGTCGATGCCTCGGGCAATGTGACCGGTCAGGCCGGCGCCGTTCCCGCGAAGGCCGGCTCCGACATTAAGCTCACGCTCGACCTTAAGATCCAACAGGCCTGCGAGACGGCACTGGCGAGCGCTATCGAGCTTGCCAAGACCACTGGCTACAGCAATGCCGGCAACGGCGCTGTGGTGTGTCTCGATCCCAACAATGGCGAGATCCTGGGCATGGCGAGCGAGCCCAAGTTCGATCCGTCCGTCTTTATCGGCGGCGTCTCAAATGACGTGTGGACCGAGCTCAATGATGACAAAGGTTCGCACCCGCTGCTCAACCGCGCCATTAGCGGACAGTACATGTCGGCTTCGACCATCAAGCCGCTCTCGGCACTGGCCGGTCTTGAGTTTGGAACCTACACGTCGGGGCAGACGACCAACTGCACGGGCTATTGGACGGGTCTGGGCAAGTCGTGGGGCAAGTACTGCTGGCTGCATTCCGGCCACGGCACCATGACGCTGCAGTCGGGTATCGCCAACTCGTGCGACCCCGTCTTCTACGACATGGGCAAGGCGTTCTTTTATGACGAGAAACATTCCGAGGGCCTGCAGGAGGTCTTTCGTCGCTGGGGTCTAGGCAAGACCTGCGGTATCGATCTGCCGAGTGAGGGCGCGGGTCGTATTCCCGATGCCGAGTGGAAAGAGTCGTACTTCACCGACGCCTCTGCCGAGGACCGCAAGTGGAATGCCGGCGATATGACCAACATTGCTATCGGTCAGGGTGACATCCTGGTGACGCCCCTGCAGATGGCGTGCGCCTATATGGGTCTTGCCAACGGCGGCAAACAGTACGTGCCCCACGTGTTTTTGTCTGCCGTGTCGCGCGATGGCGACGGCGATGCCTATAAGTACAACGGCAAGGGCAAGAAGAAGCGCCTGGAGGCCAAGATCAACAGCGATTCGGATTTGGCTCTTGTTCGCAACGGCATGCACGACGTGATATACACGGCATCGACGTCCCTGGCGGCTCACTTTGGAACCCTGACGCCGCAGGTATACGGCAAGTCGGGCACGGGCGAGAAAAGCGGCGAGGACGAATACGCGTGGTTCTGCGCCTATGCACCGGCCGATGATCCCAAGTACGTCATCGCTACTGTCCTGGAGCAGGGCGGCGGCGGCTCAGATACCGCGATGCATGTCGTGCGCGACGTGCTCGGCGTGATTTATGACGAGCCCGATACCTCTTCAGCCTCGGGCGATTCTTCGGTTCGATAGGAGGTTGCGATGGATTTTTCTCCGGCGGATCTGTTCCGTTCAACCAAGACCGGCTCTCGCAGCAGCCTGGACCGCGTCAACAAGCAACTTTCGGCCTCGCGCGGCACGTTTCGCCAAAAGGTGCATATCGGTGTGCTCGTGGCTACAGTGGCGCTCGTCGCCTACGGTGCCATCATTATCTGGTCGGCTTCGCAGTTTAAGGCCGATGCTTCGTTCTCACGTCATCTTCTGGGAATTGGCATCGGGGCGGTGCTGGCGGTGCTGGTCTGGCGTACCGACCTGCGCGGTATTTCCAATTTCTCGACAGCGTTGCTCGTCATCGACCTGATCGTTATCTTCTCACCCAAGATTCCGGGTCTGTCCTATACAGGCGGTCTGGGCATGACGGGCTGGATCAAGATTCCCGGTATCGGCTTGACATTCCAGCCGGTTGAGCTTGCCAAGCTCATCACCATCTTCTTTATCGCCACGCTTGGCTCGCAGTATAACGGCCGCATCGATACCGTTCGCGACTACGTCAAGCTCTGCGGCATGCTGTCCATCCCGTTTTTGGCCGTCGTCGCCATGGGCGACCTGGGCTCGGGCCTGGTCGTGCTGGTCTCGGGCGCCATCGTCATCTGCATGAGCGGTGCGCGCCGCGAATGGGTGCTGTCGACCCTGGCCCTGCTCGTGGGCCTGGTGGCCCTCGTCCTGGCGCTCGATTCGGTCTTTGATTCGTTGCTCGGCCACGATGTGCTCATCAAGCAGTATCAGATGAACCGCCTGACGGTCTTTATCGACCCCGATAATGCCGATTCGGACGATGCCTACAACCTGCAGCAGTCGCTTATCGCCGTTGGCTCGGGTGGCTTCTTTGGTAAGGGTTTGGGCCATGCGACGCAGTCGGCCGGCGGCTTTCTGCCTGAGTTCCACACCGACTTCGTCTTCGCCTTCCTGTCCGAGACCTTTGGCTTTTGCGGTTCCTTTTTGCTCCTATGCCTCTACGTGCTGCTGATCTTTTCGACGATTCGCGTCGCCTTTAAGTGTGAGTCGCTGTTCTTGCGCCTATCGTGTGTGGGCATCGTTGGCATGTGGGCGTTCCAGACCTTCGAAAACATCGGCATGTGCATTGGCATGATGCCGATTACCGGTATTCCGCTACCGTTTATTAGCTTCGGTTCGTCTTCGATGATGATTCAGCTGCTGACGGTGGGTATCGTACAATCCATATGGCGGCATCGTTCGGGCGCCGCGTAACCGCTGGAGGGGTTTGCTATGAAAATTCCCGTAGATAAGCTGACCCGCGCTTTTAAGATGGGCGCGTCCGTTAAGAAGGATTCCGATACGCCGGTGCGCGTCTCGGTCTATCTGGATTCGTCCGCCTCGCGCTTTCTTGCCGAGACGGTGCGTGACGCCTTTGTGCCGCAGACGACCTCGGGTATTGTGCGCGTCGAGCGTCTGGGGGAGGAGCGAATTGCTCCAAAGACCGATACCGATGTGGTGCTGGTGCTCTCGTGTGGTTCCGACCGCTTGGAGAGTGCCGTGCAGGAGCTCGTGATCGCCGGCGCGCCCGTGTGCGTGCTTGCCGAGTCTGCTGTGGAGGTGCCGTTTATCGAGGAGTCCACGCCCATGCTCGGCGTGGTAGCGGCAACCGATAAGACGTATCTGCTCGAGACGCTTGCCCGCTGGATTCTCGATCGCACCGACAAGGAAACGGCTTTTGCGGCGAACTTTGCCTTCATGCGCATCGCGGCGGCCAATCGTATCATCACCTCGTGCGCGCTTACCAATATGGCGACCGGTGCACTGGCGTTTTTGCCGGGCGCCGATTATCCCGTTATGGCGCTGGCGCAGGTGGGCATGCTCTTTGAGCTCGCTGCCGTCTTTGGACGCGGCATTAAGCCTGAGCGCGGCTACGAGGTCGCGGGCGTGCTTGCCGGCGGTCTTGTGATCCGCGCGGTCACCCGCGCACTCGTCAAGCAGACGCCGCATATTGGGTTTGTCGTCAAGGCGCTCACTGCTGCCGCGGGCACCTACGGCATGGGCCGTGCGCTTGTTTCGCTCTACGAGCGCGATGTCGACTACAGCCGTGCCAACGAGGTGGTCACTGCCACGTTCTCCCGCGTTCGCGATCTGGTGACCACGGTCGCGGGCGCTACCCGTCCTATGGCGTCCTATCAGGACGCATCAGATCTCGCTGCTTAGGGGTTTTCCGTTGCGCGTTGCATACCAAGACTGTTTTCATTTAATTGAGCCGTTGCTCGCCAAGGTCGAGAAGCCGAGTCGCTATATCGATCACGAGTGGGGCACGCTTTCCAAGGCCGATGCCGACTACCGTTGCTGCCTGATCTACCCGGATGTGTACGAGGTTGGTCTGCCCAACCAGGGCATCGCCATCCTCTACAACATCCTTAACCAGGCCGAGGGCATCTCCTGCGAGCGTGGCTATGTGCCGTGGCCCGATATGGGTGACGCCATGCGCGAGGCGGGTATTCCGCTGCTGTCGCTCGAAGGTGCTGCCCCCGTCGCTTCGTTTGATATCGTCGGCCTGCATGTGCCGCACGAGATGGCGGTGACGAATTTCCTCGAGGCTCTCGATCTCGCTGGCATTCCGCTGTTAGCGGCCGACCGAGGCGAAGACGACCCCATCATCATCGCCGGCGGCCCTTCGGTGTACAACCCCGAGCCGTACGCGGCCTTCTTCGATGCCATCCTCATCGGCGAGGGCGAGGAATCGCTGCTCGAGACCTGCCAGCTGCATCGCCGCCTGCGTGACGAAGGAGTCCCGCGCGCTCAGATTGTTGAGCAGCTCGCATCCATTGCCGGCAACTACGTGCCGTCGCTCTATGAGGTTCTTCACGACGAGCCCTGCTCGCCGCATGGCTACACCGTGCCGCGTGAGGGTAAGGATGCGCCGGCTGTGGTCTACAAGCGCGTCGTCGAGGATTTCGGCGCCACGAATCCGCTGTCGCAGTCGTGCGTGCCCTATGCGCAGCTGGTCCACGACCGCCTGTCTATCGAGATCCTGCGCGGCTGCGCCCGCGGCTGCCGTTTTTGCCAGGCCGGCATGACGTATCGCCCGGTGCGCGAGCGCTCGGCCGATCAGATTGTCTCGTCGGTGATTCAGGGTCTGGAAAAGACTGGCTATGACGAGGTGTCGCTGACCTCGCTCTCCACGACCGACCACTCCTGCATTCGCGACGTGCTCGGCAGGCTCAACCGTCGCCTGGAGGATACGGGTATTCGCGTGTCTATTCCGTCGCAGCGCCTGGATTCGTTTGGCGTGGATATGGCCGAATCGGTCGCCGGCGAAAAGAAGGGCGGCCTGACGTTCGCGCCCGAGGCCGGCAGCCAGCGCATGCGCGACATCATTAACAAAAACGTGACCGAGGAGGACTTGGACCGTGCGGCCAAGGCGGCCTTCGAGGCCGGCTGGAACCGCATGAAGCTCTACTTTATGATGGGCCTTCCCGGCGAGCGCGACGAGGACATCGTGGCCATCGCCAATCTGGCTGATCACGTGCTTGAGCTCGGTCGTTCCGTGGTGCCCAAGGCGCGCCGCGGGTCTATCTCGGTTTCTATCTCTGTTTCGGTGTTCATCCCCAAGGCGGCAACGCCCTTCCAGTGGTGCCCGCAGCTCGATTACGACGACGTCAAGCGTCGCCAGAAGCTGCTTATCACGAGCGTTCGCAACCGTGCGGTCCGCGTGCATTACCACGATGCCGAGACCTCGCTCATCGAGGCCGCGCTCTCCCGCGCCGGTCGCGACATGACGCCCGTCATCATCGATGCTTGGCGCTCGGGGTCTCGCTTTGACGCCTGGGTAGAGCATTTCTCGCTCGATAACTGGAAGGAGGCTGCTGCCAAAAACGGCATCGACCTCAATGAGCTCGTGCACCTGCCCTACGAGTTGGACTGGCGCCTGCCGTGGGAGCACGTGAGCCCCGGCTGCACGCGCGGCTTCCTCGAGCGCGAGTACCGTCGCTCGCTCGAGGGTGTCACGACTCCCGACTGCACCCGCACGTCGTGCACCGGCTGCGGAATCTGCCCCACGCTCCACGCCAAGAATGTATTGATGGGTGATCGCGCATGAGTGAGCGCCTGACCGACAACCCCACGCTCTTTAGGCTTCGTGTTCGCTATGGCAAGCGCGATCGCCTTAAGTACCTGGGCCATCTCGAAGTAATCCATACCATTGAGCGCATTGTGCGCCGTGCGGGACTTCCCTATGCCGTCACGCAGGGCTTCTCTCCGCACATGCGCGTGGGCTTCTCTTCGGCGCTACCGGTGGGCACGTCGTCGACCTGCGAGTGGTATGACCTGTTTATGACCGAGTTCGTGGCGCTCGACGAGGCGTTTGGGCGCCTGGCTGCGGCGTCTCCGGCCGATCTGGCGCCCATCGAGGCGGCGTACATCGACGTGCGCACGCCGGCGTTGACGGCGCAACTCACGCGTCTGTCGTATCGCATCGACCTGCACTTGGATCCCGAGGCGCCCGTAAGTGCCGACGAGGTGCGTCGTGCGATCGACACGCTGCGCGCGGACCATGGCATCGACTACGCGCGCGGCAAAAAGAGCAAGCGCTTGGATTTGGATCACACGCTCGTGGGCTATGAGCTCACGGCGGGGGAGCGTCCGGACCATTTGGTGCTCATGCTCGACACCCATGCCGACAACGAGGGCTCCATGCGTCCGGAAATTTTGCTTTCCGCTGCTGATGTTTTGTTGCAGGGCTTGACCCCGGGCGTGGATGCACCTATTGTTTCCACCGGTATGCAAGACCTCGTGACCATCTGCTCCTACGATGTCGAGCGTCAGAATCAAGCATGCGAGGACGACGAGGGCCGACTCGTCAGCCCCATACCTGTGCGAACTTGTGGATTTGCTCCACATACTCGTTGACGGGGGTATTTTCGCCTGCTACTATATTCGGCTGTTGCACTAACTGATGCATGAAGGGCAAGTAAACATGTACGCAATCGTTAACACGGGCGGCAAGCAGTACAAGGTCGCCACCGACGATGTCATCACCGTCGAGAAGATCGAGGGCAATGAGGGCGACAAGGTCACCCTGCCGGTCATCTTCCTCAACGATGGTAAGAAGATCGTCACCGATCCCGACAAGCTGGCCAAGGCCAAGGTTACCGCTCAGATCGTTGAGCAGTTCAAGGGCGAGAAGCAGCTGGTCTTCAAGTTCCACAAGCGCAAGCGCTATCGTCGTCTGAAGGGTCACCGTCAGCAGCTCACCAAGCTGAAGATCGTGAAGGTCCAGGCTACGTCCCGCGCCAAGAAGGCTGTCAAGGCAGAGGCCGAGGCTGTTGCCGAGGCTCCCGTCGCCGAGTAGATTACACTCGTAACGAAAGAGTAGGTATACACAATGGCACACAAAAAAGGACTCGGTTCCTCCCGTAATGGCCGTGACTCCCGCGGTCAGCGCCTTGGCACGAAGCGCTATGCCGGCCAGACGGTAACCACGGGCACGATTCTCGTCCGTCAGCACGGCACTCACATCCACCCGGGTGAGAACGTTGGCCGTGGCAAGGACGACACGCTGTTCGCGCTGGTCGACGGTACCGTTGAGTTCCACAAGGGTATCAAGCACAGGGTCAGCGTACGCCCGCTCGCGAACGCGTAATTCACCCTTCATAGAGCACATATGTGGGAGGCACTTGAGTTTTAGGATTCAAGGGTCTCCCTCTTTTTGTAGGAGGCGATTCTGTTGTCACAGTTCACCGATATCAGCCGCATTAACGTGTGCGGCGGCGACGGCGGAGCCGGATGCATGTCGTTTAGGCGCGAGGCATTTGTCCCCAAGGGCGGCCCCGATGGCGGCGACGGCGGTCGTGGCGGCAATGTCGTCATCCAGGCCGATGCTCAGCTGTCTTCGTTGATCGATTACCGCTTTAAGCATCACTTCCGCGCCGAACGCGGCACGCACGGGCAGGGTGCCCGTCGTAACGGTAAGAGCGGCGAGGACCTTATTCTTAAGGTTCCCATGGGTACCGTGGTGCGCGAGCTCGACCCCGAGACGCAGACCCCGATGTTCGAGATTGCCGATCTGGTGCATGATGGCGAGCGCGTCGTTGTGGCGCCCGGCGGTGCCGGTGGCCTGGGCAACACGCACTTTGTGACGTCGGTGCGCCGCGCGCCCGCGTTCGCTCAGCTGGGCGAACCGGCCGAGGAGCATTGGATTGAGCTCGAGATGAAGCTTATGGCCGATGCTGCGCTCGTGGGCTTTCCCTCGGTGGGTAAGTCTTCGCTCATCGCGCGCATGAGTGCCGCCCGTCCCAAGATCGCCGACTATCCGTTTACCACGCTCGTGCCGAACCTCGGCATGGTGCGTGCCGGTGAGTATTCTTACGTCGTTGCCGACGTTCCTGGTTTGATCGAGGGCGCGAGCGAGGGCAAGGGCCTGGGCCACCAGTTCCTGCGCCACATCGAGCGTACGGCGCTGATCATGCATGTCGTCGACATGACGGGCGGTTTTGAGGATCGCGACCCGGTTGAGGATTACCGCATCATCAACCGTGAGCTCGAGCAGTATGGCGCCGAGCTTTCGGAGCGTCCGCAGATCGTCGTCGCTAACAAGTGCGATGCGCCGGGCACGGCCGACAAGATTGCCGACCTTAAGCGTGCGGCGCTCGACGACGGGCATATGTTCTTTGCCGTGTCCGCCGTGACGGGTGCCGGCCTCAATACGCTGATGCTTGCCGTGGGCGAGCAGGTGGCTAAGCTGCGAGCCGAGCTGGCGGTCTCTGATGAGCCAGTCGATCTTCGCGACGAGGAGTGGGAGCGCCGCCGTCTGCAGCGCGAGAAGCGTTTCCGCATTGTCCAGGAAGAGCCCGGTGCCTTCCGTGTGGTTGGTCGCGCGATTGAGCGCATGGTCATCCAGACCGATTGGGAAAACGAGGAAGCCGTCATCTACCTGCAGCATAAGTTTGCTCGTATGGGAGTTGACGACGCGCTCGAGAAGGCCGGTTGCCGTGCGGGCGACGAGGTCCGCATTTGCCAGCGTGCCTTTGACTTTGAGGGCGCTGAGGACTTCTCGGAGTACGAGGAGCTCGAGGACGCTGGCGAGGACGTTGCCGTTGAGGCCATTGACGTGGCCGACGTTGCAGATGAGGGCGTCGAGGTTGTCGATGCGGCTGATGCCGCGGACGATGCCGAGACCTCGGAGGGCGAGTAAGCCATGTCGCTGCGCGGTGGAATCGGTTTGCCCGAGCTGCCCATAAAAGAGGGCAAAGAGTTTCGGCTTGGCATTATGGGCGGCACCTTCGACCCGATTCATTACGGGCACCTGGTGACTGCCGAGCAGGCGCGCGAGTCGCTCGACTTGGACGCCGTGCTCTTTATGCCGGCGGGCTCTCCCGCCTTTAAGCTTGACAAGCCGGTTACGCCTGCCGAGGACCGTTATGCCATGACGGTCCTCGCCACCGCCGCGAACCCGGCCTTTTTGGCGAGCCGGTTCGAGATTAACCGTCCGGGCGTAACCTATACGGCCGATACGCTTCATGCCCTTCGCGACTTTTACCCGCCGCAGGTAAAGCTCTACTTTATTACGGGCGCCGATGCGATTATCGATATTGTGACCTGGCATGATGCCGAACGAATCGCTGAGCTTGCTACCTTTATTGCGGCGACGCGACCGGGCTTTGATATCGATACGGCGCGTGCCCGAATCAAAGAGTCGGGGCTGCCGTTCGACGTGCGCTATATTCAGATTCCGGCGCTGGCGATCAGCTCGACGAACATTCGTAAGCGAGTTGCCCGCGGCATGAGCGTGCGCTATCTTACGAGCGAGTCCGTGCTCGGCTACATTCGCAAGCGCAGGCTATATGCCGATTTGGGCCAAGAAGATTTTGAGTGATGGGGGCTACGTTGTCGGTAGAGGATCAGTTTGAGGGCGATGAGCGCGCGCTGCTCAAGCGCATTCAAGAGCTGCTCGATGTTCGCATGAAAGATAAGCGCAAGCGCTATGTGCATTCGCTGGGTGTTGCCGAGACCGCACTTCATCTGGCCGAGGTCTACGGCGTTGACCGCTTTGATGCGGCTGCCGCCGGCTTAATTCACGATTGGGACAAGGTTCTTTCCGATGACGAGCTCGTGGCCCGCGCGCTTCACTATGGCATCAAGGTTGCCGGCTCTCCTTCCGCCGCGACGCCGCTTTTGCATGGCCCTGTTGCCGCCTATGAGCTTCCGCAGCTTTTTCCCGAGCTGTCGCCGGCTGTTTTCCAGGCTGTCGACCGTCACACCGTGGGTGCCTGCGACATGACGCCGCTCGATATGGTGGTCTTTGTGGCAGATGCCATCGAGCCCAACCGTCACGGCGACTATGCCCATGCGCTGCGCAAGATGGTGGGGGAGTCGACGCTTGACGAGTTGTTCTTCTCCTGTTTTGCGCAGGGTCTGGTCTATGTGATCCAGTCCGGGCGCTATCTTTATCCCACGGCTATTACGATTTACAACCATTACGCCCAGCTGCGCTAGCTCGGGTGTGTCTAGAAAGAGGTATTCCATGGCCGACGAGACCATGACTGACGAGCAGATTCTTGAAGGTGTGGAGCACAAGAGTTTCGTTGCCACGTCCGACCGCACCGCCGCCTCGCTGTCCGCGAGCGGTGTCGCCGCCGAGGATGTCGCCCGCGCCGCCGCGCAGGCCGCCTACGACAAGAAGGGCGAGG
Source organism: uncultured bacterium (assembly GCA_905215725.1). GTDB lineage: Bacteria > Actinomycetota > Coriobacteriia > Coriobacteriales > Coriobacteriaceae > Collinsella. The sequence continues at coordinate 16,886 of CAJMRD010000004.1, forward strand.
ACGTGCAGGTGCTCGACCTGACCGAGCTTTCCGACGTGTGCGACTACTTTGTGCTTGCCACCGGTACCAACAACCGCCAGGTCGATTCGATCGTCGACGAGATCGAGGAGAAGGTCGCCGAGGCTTGCGGCGAGCATCCGTTCTCCATCGAGGGCCGCGAGCAGAAGACCTGGATGCTCATGGACTACGGCTCGGTTGTCGTCCACGTCTTCACTCCCGAAGCCCGCGACTTCTACCGCCTAGAAAAGCTCTGGGGTGACGCCCCCCAGCTCCCCCTCAATCTCCTCTAGTGGCTCATTTGATACGGGGCTTTTTAGCTAGCTTCGCGCATTTCGCCGGGCAGTTGCGGTTTTCCGCACCCGCCCGGCTTTCTTTTTGCCTAAAGGCGGTTAATCGTTGAAGCGGGATTGGCGGCCGAAAGATAGGGCGGTTTCGCCGAACTTGTCTCGGACGGCGTCGATAGCGACCGAGAGGTCGCGACGGTCGCTTGATTGGGCTCCGCGGTCGTCGACTTCGCAGAACAGGTCGGTCTGGATGCCGCCTTGGTGGTCGAAGTCGCTCATGCCGATGCCCGCTAAGCGAACATGCATGCCTTCCTGCCAGATGTTGTCGAGCAGTTCGAGTGCAACCGCCACGAAGATGTTCTCATCGTCGGTCGGATGAGGCAGCCGGCGCTGTGCCGTACGCCCGCTGCCATACGAATACTTAAGCTTGAGCGTTACCGTGCCGCCCGTCAGTCCCTGACGGCGCAGGCGGCGTCCAACCGACTCACCCAGCAGCGCAATCGCCGCTTCGATGTCCCCGCGCTCAGTCAAATCTTTCGCAAAGGTGCGTTCATTGCTGACCGACTTGATCTTGCGCTCTTCATCGAGACTCGTGACTTCGGAGATTTCAAGTCCCAGCGCACGCTGACGCATACGTTCGCCGTTGACGCCAAAAATAGAGGCCAAGGTGGATTCCGGCGCGCGTGACAGCTCGCCGAGCGTGTAGATGCGCATACGGCGCAGTCGCTCCTCGGCCGAGCGCCCGATGCCGCTCATGGCAGATACCGGCAGCGCGGCCAAAAAGCGCTGCTCGGTTCCGGGGCGCACGATGGTCAGCCCAAACGGCTTATCCCGCTCGCTTGCGATCTTTGCGACCGTCTTGTTGCAGCCCACGCCAATGGAGCACGTCACTCCCAGCGCTGCCACACGGTCGCTTATACGCCGTGCAACCAGCAGTGGGTCCTCGGGCGCAAAGCGACCCGGTGTGATATCGATAAAGGCTTCGTCGATGGATACGCGCTCAACGCGCGGCGTCTCCTCGGCAAGAATAGCCATGACCTGCGCGCTCACCTCGCGGTAGCGATCAAAGTGCCCGTGCGTCCAAATGGCTTGCGGGCACAAGCGCCGCGCCTCGGCCGAGGCCATGGCAGAGCGCACGCCAAAGCGACGTGCCTCATACGAACACGTGGACACGACGCCACGCGAATCGGCGTCTCCGCCCACGATGAGCGGCTTTCCGCGCCATTCGGGATGATCGAGCATCTCCACGCTCGCAAAAAACGCATCGAGGTCCATGAGGCCCACCGCCGGACCCGTCCAGGGAGGTGGCGTGACGCCCATGGCATCCTTATAACCGTATGTATGTTCGCGTCTTTCCATGTCATGAGTATACCGCGCAGCTCATGTGGGGTGCGTGTATGTGCTTGCAAATCCCGAATTCTTGTCTAAGATATGGATTTGCCCTCGACTACACCGAAGAAGTTGGTCTCACGGACTTCACCTGCCCGCGTCGATGGCGTATTATGTTCAACTGTTTGTTTGTAGTTGCAGCCTAAAGCTGCTTGGTTGGAGGAGTTTCCTTTGGCAGTCAAGATTCGCCTTGCTCGTCACGGCGCTAAGAAGCGTCCGTACTACCGTGTCGTCGTCGCCGATTCCCGCGCCCCGCGTGACGGTCGTATCATCGAGGAGGTTGGCCGCTACAACCCGATGACCGCCCCCAAGACCATCAACCTCGACCTCGAGAAGATCGCCGACTGGCAGTCCAAGGGCGCTCAGCTCACCGACGCCGTCGCCGCTCTGGTCAAGGCCGCCAACGAGGGCGAGAAGACCGAGACCGTCGTCAAGAAGTCCAAGAAGCAGCTCGCCAAAGAGGCCGAGGCAGCTAAGGCTGCCGCTGAGGCCGCTGAGGGTGCCGAGGAGTAAATCGTGCCTGAGGTTGACGCTGCACAGCTCGAGGGTGAGGCAATGCTCTCAGATCGCATCGCCGATCTCGTCGAATATCTCGTTGTTCAGATCGTCGACGACCCGGATTCCGTGAGCCTTGAGGTCATTGATGGTGATGACGCCTCTACGATTGAGGTTTCTGTCGCCGAGGATGACGTTGCTAAGGTCATCGGCCGTCGTGGCCGTACCATCAAGGCCATTCGCACGCTCGCCCGTGCACTGGCCGCTCGCCTCGACACTGCTGTCGAGGTAGAGGTTCTGGGCTAGGACCTTGAGGTCCCAGTACAAAAACATCGCCCGTGTGGTCAAGCCGCACGGAAGGAAGGGGGAGGTCCTCGCGCAGCCGCTGCGGGGGCTTCCTTCTGTATTAGAGCCGGGTATGCGCGTCGCCCTGACGCCGCCGGCGCTCAAGCGCGACCGCTTTTGCACGGTCGTGTCCGTCACCGATACGGGCGATGGCGATCTGGTCTTGTTTGAGGGCATTGACGACTTGACGGCCGCCGAGGGCATCACGGGATGCTATGTGTTGGCAAATCGTGACGATTTTGAGCTCGATTCACTCGACGCCGCCTATACCGACCTGATGGGTCGCGAGGTGGTCGACGAGCGCTTCGGTTCACTCGGCACGATCGTCGAGATCATGTCGACGCCCGCTAACGATGTTTGGGTTGTCGAGGGTGATCGGTACGGCGAGGTACTGATTCCCGTGATCGAGCAGGTTGTGCTCGATCTTCCCGACACAGGAACAATTTCCGTCCACGTTATGGACGGCCTGATCGATATGGACAAGTAGGGAGGACAACATGCTGATTGAGACCCTTTCGGTCTTTCCCGAGATGTTTGAGCCCGTCATGTCCACATCGATTTTGGGCCGCGCCCGCAAGGCCGGCCTTTTTGATTTTAAGGCGTATAACCTGCGCGACTGGACGCACGACCGCCATCGTACCGTCGATGACGAGCCGTACGGCGGCGGGCAGGGCATGCTCATGAAGGTCGAGCCTATTGCCGAGGCCATCGAGGCTATTAGCTCCGAGGGTCCTAAGCCCACCGTGGTGTTTTTTACCCCCTGTGGCGAGCCCTTTACACAGCATGTGGCCGAGCGCCTGCTCAAAAGCGAGCGCTTGCTGTTTGTGTGCAGCCGTTACGAGGGTGTCGACGAGCGTGCCTATGCGTATGCCGACGAGCGCCTGTCGATCGGCGATTACGTGCTCACGGGCGGCGAGCTTCCCGCTATGGTCGTTGCCGATGCTGTCGTACGCCTGATTCCCGGCGCCCTTGGTGACGAGATGAGCAACGTCGACGAGTCGTTCTCGACCGCCGAGGACGGAGGCCTGCTCGAGTATGCGCAGTACACTCGCCCTGCTGAATTCAACGGCGAGGGCGTGCCGCCGGTGCTCGTGAGCGGTGACCATGCCAAGGTTGACGCCTGGCGCCGTAAGAATGCCATCGAGCGCACCTGCCGCTGGCGTCCCGACCTGATCGAGACGGCACGGCTTACGCCCCAGGAGCGCGCATACGCGCAGGAGATTCTGGACGCTTCGTATTCGCAGAGCGAGGAGTGAGAATGGTTCCATCGCAGCATTCCGCGTTGAGGGGCGCTTTTGAGTGGATCGCGGTCATCGCGATCGCGCTTGTGGCCACCTTCCTGATCCGCACCTTTGTGGTCGAGCCCTTTGTGGTGCCCACCGGCTCTATGGAGGACACAATCGAGATTGGCGACCAGATCCTGGCGCAAAAGGTGAGCCTCGAGCTCGGTCAGCCCGTCAAACAGGGTGATATCGTGGTGTTCCACAACCCCGATGCCACTTCCGAGCATGATGTTCTTGTCAAGCGTGTTATTGCCACGGCCGGCCAGACGGTCGACCTGCAGGACGGCAAGGTGGTCGTTGACGGCCAAGCGCTCGACGAGGACTATACGACGGGCATGAGCTGGCCGCTTTCGGTCCAAGCGCCTGGCGCCCAGGTGAGTTATCCCTACACCGTTCCCGACGGGTGCGTGTGGGTGATGGGCGACAACCGCGAAAACTCTGCCGACTCGCGCTACTTTGGTCCCGTCGATCGCTCTGATTTGATCGCTGTGGCGCTTGTGCGCTACTGGCCGCTCAACCGCATCGGCGCTATCGACTAAAAACCGCTATAGTACAGTACCTAACCGTGTAATCGTTTCGACGAGGGGATATTAGAGGCATGAACGCTTCATCGCTTTCCTTCCAAGACATCATCCTGCGCCTCCAGCAGTACTGGGGCGAGCAGGGCTGCGTCATTATGCAGCCCTATGACTCCGAGGTCGGTGCCGGTACCTTCCATACCGCGACCACGCTGCGCTCGCTCGGTCCCGCCGAATGGCGCACCTGCTATGCGCAGCCCTGCCGCCGTCCCGCCGACGGCCGCTACGGCGAGAACCCTAACCGCATGCAGCACTACTATCAGTTCCAGGTGCTCATTAAGCCCTCTCCGGTTAATGCTCAGGAGCTTTACCTGGGGTCTCTTGCTGCCATTGGCCTGGACCCCAACGACCATGATGTCCGTTTTGTCGAGGACGACTGGGAGAGCCCGACGCTGGGCGCCTGGGGCCTTGGCTGGGAGGTCTGGCTCAACGGCATGGAGGTCACGCAGTTCACGTACTTCCAGCAGGTGGGCGGTATCGAGGTCGACCCCGTGCCCGTCGAGATCACCTATGGCCTGGAGCGTATCGCCATGTACGCTCAGGGCGTCAACTCGGTCTACGATCTGGTGTGGAGCTATCTGCCCGACGGCACGCCCATGACCTACGGCGACGTGTTCCTCGAGAACGAGCGCGAGTTCAGTGCCTATAACTTTGAGGTCGCCAACGTCGAGATGATGCGTCAGAAGTTTGACGACTACGAGGCCGAGTGCCATTCCTGCCTGGAGCGCAAGCTGCCGTTGCCGGCGTACGACTGTGTCATGAAGTGCAGCCACGCCTTCAACCTGCTCGATGCCCGCGGAGCCCTGTCCGCGGTCGAGCGTGCCAACTACATCCTGCGCGTCCGCGCCGTCGCCAAGGCGTGCTGCGAGGCCTACATGGCCGAGGTCGCCGGAGTCAACGAGAATGCCGACCAGGAAGGCGAGGTGGCGTAAGCCATGGCAGACGCTAAGGATTTCCTGTTTGAGATCGGTACGGAGGAAATGCCCTCTGCACCGCTGAACAATGCCGTCAAGCAGCTTGGTACCATGATCGCCAAGGGTCTCGACGAGGCCGGTCTGGCCCACGGCGAGGTCCGCGTGATCTCGAGCCCGCGTCGCCTGGCTGCGCTCGTTGCCGATGTTGCCACCGCGACCGATGAGGTTCACGAGGTCAAGCGTGGCCCCGCGGCAAACATCGCCTTCGACGCTGACGGTAACGCCACCAAGGCCGCCCAGGGCTTCGCCCGCAAGTGCGGTGTGGCTGCCGAGGACCTGGTCCGTCGTGAGGATACCGACGGTCGCGAGTATGTCTTTGCCGAGAAGAACATTCCCTCCGCACCGGCAACCCCGATCCTGACGGCCCTGTGCGAGAAGACCATTGCCGGCCTGCAGTGGCCCAACTACCGCTCCCAGCGCTGGGGCCACGAGCACGCGACGTTCGTGCGTCCGGTCCGCTGGATTTGCTGCCTTCTGGGCGAGGATGTTGTGCCTGTGTCGTTTGCCGACGTGACGAGCGGCAACACCACGCGCGGCCATCGCGTGCTCGGCCCCGGTGACCACGTTGTCGCCAGCCCCGCCGCCTACGAGCAGGTACTCGAGGATGCCGGCGTGCTCTCTGCTGAGCGCCGTCGCGAGGCGATTCTCGCTGGTATCGCCGAGGTCGAGGCTGCCCGTCCCGGCTGCCATGTCGATACGCCCAAGAAGGTCTTTGAGGAGGTCATCAACCTCTGCGAGTGGCCGACGGTGCTCGTCGGTACCTTCGACGAGGAGTTCCTCAAGGTCCCGCACGAGATTATCTGCGAGTCCATGCTCACCAACCAGCGCTACTTCCCGATCTATGACGGCGAGGGCAAGCTCACGCGTGAGTTCGTGGTCGTCTCCAACAGCAAACCCGAGAATGCCGAGCGCGTGATCGACGGCAACGAGCGCGTCGTGCGCGCCCGTCTGGACGACGCTAAGTTCTTCTACGAGGAGGACCTGAAGATCTCCCTCGACGAGTTCCGCGAGCGTCTGGCCAAGGTTGCCTTCCAGGAGAAGCTCGGCAGCGTGCTCGCCAAGTCCGAGCGCATCGAGCAGCTCGCGCTCGCTATTGCCCGCGAGGCTCATCTGGGCGCCCATCTTGCCGCCGACGCCGCTCGCGCCGCGCACCTGTGCAAGGCCGACCTGGTGTCCAACGCCGTCGTCGAGTTCACGAGTCAGCAGGGCGTGATGGGCGGTTACTACGCCACCGCGATGGGGGAGAACGACGAGGTCGCCCACGCCATTCGCGATCATTATCGTCCCCGCTTTGCCGGTGACGAGCTGCCTGAGGGCACCGCTGGCTGCATCGTGGCCTGCGCCGACAAGCTTGATACCATCGCGGGTATCTTTGCCATCGGCGAGCCCCCGACTGGCTCCTCCGATCCCTACGCGCTGCGTCGTGCCGCTATCGGTATCATCAACATCCTGCGCGACCGTCTGCCGATCGATCCCACGTCGCTCATCGACTTTGCGCTCGAGCTCTATGGCGAGCAGGGCATTGAGTTCGACGCCGCCGAGGTCGCCCAGCAGGTTCGTGACTTCTTCCATGGCCGCCTGGTGAGCATGGCCCGCGACGAAAAGATCCCGGCCGATACCGTTGCCGCCGTCTCCGCGGTGCACATCATCGCCCCGTCCGTCTTCTTCGCCCGCTGCGCCGCCCTCGACGAGGCCCGCAAGAACGACGCTGAGACGTTCGACAACCTGGCGACCGCCTATGCCCGCGCCGCGCATATCTCCAAGCCCGAGCTGGGTGCGGAGTATGACCGCAGCCTGATGGGCGAGGTCGAGCTTGCGCTCGCCGACGCCTCCGAGGCTGCTCAGACCGCCGTCGATGCCGCCCTTGCTGCCGAGGACTACCCGGCCGCATTTGCCGCCCTCGCCGCCCTGCGCGCGCCCATCGACCGTTTCTTCGATGAGGTCATGGTCATGGACAAGGACGAGCAGCTTCGCGATAATCGTCTTAAGCTGCTCAACCGCTTCGAGGCCGTTTTCTCCGGCATTGCCAACATCGGTGAGCTTGCCCGCAAAAAGTAAGCCAGCCTGCGCATAAGCGCAAAAGGAGCCCCGCATGGATTGCCCGGTCACCGCTCGTCCCACCGTTATCGTTATCTCCGACTCGCTCGGCGATACCGCTTGTGAGGTGGTGCTTGCGGCGTCCGGGCAATTTGATGAAGGGGCTTTTCGCGTTTTGCGCCTGCCCAAGGTGACCTCCGTGGAGCAGGTCAAGTCATTTGTGGGGCCGCGCGTCGATGCCGACCATCGCGATGTCGCCGTGTTCCATACCATTGTCGATCCGGCGCTTCGCGCCCGCGTGCTCGATTACCTGGGTATGCTGCATATCCGTTCGGTCGACCTGATCGGCCCGACGCTTGCCGTGCTGTCGTCGCTCATCGGTGTGCCGCCCAAGTGCGTTGCGGGCGTGATTCACAAGACCGATGACCGCTATTTCCATCGTATCGAGGCCATGGAGTATTTCGTTGAGCACGATGACGGTCGTGGTTGCGACGATCTGTCGGGTGCCGATATCGTGCTGCTGGGTGTGTCGCGTACATCCAAGACGCCGCTGTCGATGTATTTAGCCTATCAGGGCTACAAGGTCGCCAATGTCCCACTGGCGCATGGCATGGAGCCGCCCAAGTCGATTTACGAGGTTGACCCGATGCGCCTGTTCGGCCTGATTTCGACCGTCGACGTTATTTCTGAGATTCGCGATAGCCGCTTGGGCGATGACTACGCCCGTGCCGTTGCCGGCTCCTATGCCGAGCCTGAGAGCGTGCGCAGCGAGCTTGAGGAAGCTCGTGCCCTCATGAAGCGCTTAGGCTGCTTTGTGGTGCGTACCGACGGCAAAGCCATCGAGGAAAGCGCTGCCGAGATCATTGCTCACCTCGAAGAGATTCAAGAGGCAAGAGCCCGCCGTGCCGCCCGCCGCGCTCAACAAAAGTAGCTCACTTGGGACAAGGTTGTTTGGGTAGCTAATTTGGGACGGGGCTCTTTTAGCTAACCAAAGAGAATACTTGGAAATAATGCTGATAAATGGTAAAGCGATTTAGCAAAAACATCGCATCCGACCTGCACTTTCCTTGTAGTGGTATCTTCATAAGGTAGCCACCTTTACCTACCGTTTACCGCCGGTTTTAGCACGTTTACCAAACCGCGCACCCTCTGCTCAAGCCTGTCCAAAACCCGCCGTATAGTTCCCTCACGGCCCGCATCCGGCGGGTCGATTCGTTACCACGGTCGTGCGCGTAAGCGCATGGAAGGGGAAGTATCGTGAGCGATTGCAAGAGGGTTTACCGTTTTGGAACCGACGCCCAGGGCACTTGTGTCACTGAGGGCGACAAGTCCATGAACTTCGTGCTTGGCGGCAAGGGCGCTAACCTTGCCGAGATGAGCCGCATAGGCCTGCCGGTTCCCGGTGGCTTTACCATTACCTGCCAGACTTGTGTTGAATACTCCGGTGCCGGTAACGTCTGGCCCGAGGGCGCACTCGATGAGATCGTTGCCGCCGAGGCCGACCTCGAGGCCCGCTGCGGCAAGAAACTCGGTGACGCCAACGATCCGCTGCTCGTGTCGGTTCGCTCGGGTGCTCCGTTTTCCATGCCCGGCATGATGGACACGGTCCTCAACCTGGGCCTCAACGACGATTCCGTCCAGGGCCTCATCGCGCAGACACAGAACCCGCGCTTTGCCTGGGACAGCTACCGTCGCTTTATCCAGATGTTTTCCAACGTCGTCATGGGCGTCGATGCCGATCTGTTCGAGAACGCCCTGACCCAGGCGCGTATGGTCGCCGGCGTTCGCGTCGATTCCGAGCTTTCGGCCGAGGACCTGCAGGAGCTCGTCGAGACCTTTAAGGGCATCTTCTCCGACAACGTCGAGGCCGCCCTGTACCCCGAGCTCGAGGTCGCGGACGGCAAGCCCGTCTTCCCGCACGATCCGGAGCTCCAGCTGCGCCTTGCCATCCAGGCCGTCTTTGGCAGCTGGATGAACGAGCGCGCCTGCATCTACCGCAAGCAGCATGGCATTTCCGACGAGCTCGGCACCGCCGTCAACGTCCAGGCCATGGCCTTTGGCAACAAGGGGGAGACCTCTGCGACCGGCGTCGCCTTTACGCGCAACCCGGCCGACGGCACCAAGGAGTTCTACGGTGACTTTCTGGTCAACGCTCAGGGCGAGGACGTCGTCGCCGGCATCCGAAACACCGAGCCCATCGCCGACCTCAAGACCACCTCGGGCCTCGAGTCCGCAGGCGAGGAGCTCGAGCGCGTGTTCCTGACGCTCGAGGATCATTACCGCGATATGTGCGATATCGAGTTCACCATCGAGCAGGGCAAGCTCTGGATGCTCCAGACCCGCGTGGGCAAGCGCACCGCCACTGCCGCCCTGCGCATTGCTATCGAAATGGTCGAGGAGGGCCTGATCACCCGCGAGGAGGCTGTGAGCCGCATCGATCCCGCGCAGCTCGACCAGCTCCTGCACCCGCAGTTCGACGCCTCCAAGAAGTACGAGGCCCTGGCCAGCGGCCTTAACGCCAGCCCTGGTGCCGCCGTGGGCGAGGTCGTGTTCTCGAGTGATGACGCCGTCGCGCGTTCCGCCGAGGGCCACAAGGTCATTCTGGTCCGCTGGGAGACCAACCCCGACGACCTGAAGGGCATGGTCGCCGCCGAGGGCATCCTGACCAGCCATGGCGGCAAGACGAGCCATGCCGCCGTTATCGCCCGCGGTATGGGTACGCCCTGCGTCTGCGGTGTCGAGCGCTTCCATATCGACGCCGCCGAGAAGGTCGTGCACATCGAGGGCAGCGACCGCGTGCTGCGCGAGGGTGATGTCATCTCCATCGACGGTACCCAGGGCATCGTCGTCGACGGCGCCGTCGACCTGGTTTCGGCCGAGCTCACCGGCGACCTGGACACCATCCTGTCCTGGGCCGACGAGATTCGCCTGGACGAGACCTGCGGCCACGCCAACCACGTGCGCGTTAACGCCGACAACCCCGAGGATGCTGCACTCGCGCTCGAGTTTGGCGCCGAGGCCATTGGCCTGTGCCGCACCGAGCATATGTTCCTGGGCGACCGCAAGAACATCATCCAGAGCTTTATCCTGTCCGATGACGAGGCCGTAAAGCAGCAGGCCCTGGCCGACCTGCTCAAGGTTCAGACCGAGGACTTCCTGGCGATGTTCAAGACCATGTCCGGTCGCGATGTGGTCGTCCGCCTGCTCGATCCGCCACTTCATGAGTTCCTGGATAATCCTCGCGAGCTCGAGGTCGCCATCACCAAGAAGGAGGCCGCCGGCGCTCCCGAGGAGGAGCTCACTGCCCTGCGCGCCCGCCTGCGTCGCATTGACGGCATGGTCGAGTCCAACCCCATGCTGGGCTTGCGCGGCGTGCGCCTGTCCGTCGTCTTTGGCGATCTGCCGCTCATGCAGGTTCGCGCCGTCGCCACGGCCGCTGCCCGCCTTATCAAGGAGGGTGTCGACCCGCGCCCCGAGATCATGGTTCCGCTCGTTTCCATCACGGCCGAGCATGTCCAGACCCGCGAGGTTATCGAGCGCGTGATCGCCGAGGTTTCCGCCGAGGAAGGCGTCGAGCTCAATATTCCCGTGGGCACGATGCTCGAGCTGCCGCGTGCCTGCATGGTCGCCGACGAGATCGCACATCACGCAGATTTCTTCTGCTTTGGCACCAACGACCTCACCCAGACGACCTTTGGCTTCTCGCGCGATGACGCCGAGGCCAAGTTCATCCCGCTGTACATGCATAAAAAGATCCTGAAAGACAACCCCTTCGAGACCATCGACGCGGCGGTGCTGGAGCTCGTGCGCTTGGCCGTCGAGAAGGGCCGCGCCACCAATCCCGACATGCACTTTGGCGTGTGCGGCGAGCACGGCGGCGACCCCAAGTCCATCAAGGGCCTGTTTAACGTGGCCGACGTGGACTACGTGTCCTGCTCGCCCTATCGCGTGCCCCTCGCGCGCCTGGCTGCCGCTCAGGCCAAGCTCGAGGCCAAGCGTTCCGCCTAACGTTTTGGGTTTAGACGCCTAGCGTAGCCCCCTTCATGCCGCCCGTCTCATTCGTGAGACGGGCGGTTATCATGTGCGGGTTTTGTCTTTTTGTCTGCGTGAAAAAATGTTCTTGCAGCAGAAACCCGCGCGTGTATACTCGAATACGTTTGTTCAACTACGTGCCGGCCAAGATGGTACGGCACCTCTAGAAGAGTAAGGAATTGCACATGGATTACATCCGCGCAATCGAGCGTCAGCAGATCCGCGAGGACATTCCTCAGGTTCGCGTCGCCGACAACGTCAAGGTTCACTACCGCATTAAGGAAGGCGACCGCGAGCGCATCCAGGTCTTCCAGGGCGACGTCATCCGCATGGCCGGCGCCGGTGCCCGCGAGACCTTCACCGTCCGCAAGATGTCCTTCGGTGTCGGTGTTGAGCGTACCTTCCCGCTTCACAGCCCCAAGATCGCCAAGCTCGAGGTCGTTCGTCATGGTCGCGTCCGTCGCGCCAAGCTGTACTACCTCCGCGACAAGGTGGGCAAGGCTGCTCGCATCCCCGAGAAGCGCTAAGAAGATCGCAGCGTCTGTCCACTCGTTTGGACACAAGGGTCACCTTCGGGTGGCCCTTCTTTTTATCTGATTTGCATGCAAGGAGGGCCTGGTATGGCCAACATGACGAGCTCGGTTTCGGCATCGCAGGTTGCCGGTGAGTTGGCGAGCGCAACGTTTGAGGAGATCCCCGCCCTCGTGGAGCATTATCGCGAGGACCCGCGCCAGCAGGTGATCAAGGCTTGTGAACGCGCCCTTAAACGCCATGCCAAAGAGCTTGCCGAGCGCGAGCGCGTCAATGACATGTACGAGCTTATGCATGAGCTTGGCGGCGATGGGGTGGTCGTTGGTGTCGACGAGGTGGGTCGTGGATCGGTGGCCGGTCCTTTGACGGTATGCGCCGTCTGTCTTCCTATGGAGCCGCGCGTCTGGGGTATCAACGATTCCAAAAAGCTCACGCCCGCGCGCCGCGAGTTGCTCTCAGTGAAGATTGCCGAGGTGGCGACGGCGATCGGTTTTTGCCATATCGCGCCGAAGGATATCGATGAGATGGGCATGGCCCGTGCTATCCGTACCGCCGTTGCGGGCGCCGTGGCCGATACGGGACTTGAACCCGATTGCGTCCTCATGGATGGCAACCCCTTGGGCGCCGTTCCTAACGAGCGCGACGTGGTCAAGGGCGACGCCAAGATCGCCTGCATCGCCGCGGCATCCATCATGGCCAAGGTCACGCGTGACGAGATGATGGTCGAGTACGACGCCGAGTATCCCGAGTACCATCTGGCCGAGTCGAAGGGCTATGCGAGCCCCGAGCATATCGAGGCCATTCGCAAACATGGACTTTGTCCTCTGCACCGCGTGAGCTTTTGCGGAAACTTTCTGCAGACTGAGCGCCTTTTCTAGGTCAATTGTGGAGACAGGGACCTCCGGGGTTTTATAAACCTGCTGGTAGCGGGCCGTGTGCAACGTGATTGTTGCGTACGGCCCGTTTTTTGACGGCATTTGGTCAGCTTTTGGTTTGCTTCCGGTACTTACCCGCATGAAAGGTGCCCTCATCATCGGGGCAATGCAGTGTGCGGGAAAGGAGATCCCATGAGTGCCGCAAGCAAAAAGAGCAAGACGCAGCAGCTCAAGGAGCGTTGGGAAAACGGCGAGCTCGACTGCGGGGCGATGATGCCCGAGTTTATCAAGGGGCTCAGTCCCCGCGAGCTGGGTATGCTGGGCGAGCTGATCACCATCGACTACTTTAACGAGCGCGGCTACACCTTGCTGGAGCAGGGTTATCGTTGCACCGAGGGCGAAGCCGATCTGGTGCTGCTCGATGAGCTCGACGATGTCGTGGTGATGGCCGAGGTCAAGACCAGACGCGTCGCCCTGGATTGCAACACGCGGGTCTTTCCCGAGGAGGCCGTGGACGCCCAAAAGCAACGCCGCTACCGCCGCATCGCAAGTTGCTATCTCATGGAGCATTATCCGCTCAAGGCGATTCGCTTCGATGCCGTGGGTGTTACCATTCGCGGCGGGCATATCGCCGAGATCGAGCATCAGTACAACGCGTTCGATTGGCAGGTGTCGTGATGGCGTTCGAGACGTTTGCCGTTCACGCGGCCTGCATTCGCGGCGTCGAGGCGATTCACGTCACGGTCGAGGTCTCGCTTGCTGGCGGCGTTCCGGGCATTCAGATGCTCGGCATCCCGAGTATGGAGGTGATGGAGTCACGTGGTCGTATTCGCTGTGCGATGCGCTCCGCCGGGTTCGAGATCCCACGCTCGGGCATTACGGTCAATCTGGCGCCCGGCGATATTCGCAAGACCGGTAGCGGCTTTGATCTGCCCATCGCCATCGCGGTATTGGCGGCCGATGGGCAGATTCCCCGCGACAACCTCGATCGTTGTCTTATCGCCGGCGAGCTCGGCTTGGACGGTACGGTGCTTCCTGTCAAGGGCGAGGTGGCGTTTCAACTATTGGCTCGCGACATGGGGCTGTCTTTTATTGCCGGCAGGTCCGATCAGCATGTGCCGCTTGCGGGCGTGGATTGCGGCTTTATCGACCATCTGTCTCAGCTTGCTCGCGGCATGGGCGATGCCGTGCGTCATTATCTGGATTCCGAGGGTGTTGAGGCGACCTTTGAGCCCGAACTCGACTATGCCGATGTGCTGGGGCAGGAAGTCGCTAAACGCGGCATGGCGCTTGCGGCCGCCGGCGAGCTCGGCTTGCTCATGATCGGCTCGCCCGGTTCGGGTAAGACCATGCTCGCGCGCCGTATGACCGGCATTCTGCCCGAGCTTTCCGTTGAGGACCAGCAGGAGGCGCTGTGCATCCATTCGGTTTTGGGTGAGAACATTGATGGCTTGTTGGCGGGACACCGGCCCTTCCGCAGTCCCCATCACAGCATTTCAACGGCGGGCCTCATTGGCGGAGGACGCCCGGTGCATCCGGGTGAGATCAGCCTTGCTCATGGCGGCGTGCTCTTTTTGGACGAGCTTGCCGAGTTTCCCACGGGTGTGCTGCAGACGCTGCGTCAGCCCATCGAGCGCGGCTATGTGAGGATCGTACGCGTCGACGGGGCCTTTACCTTCCCGTCGCGCTTTCAGCTGCTGGCTGCGAGCAATCCCTGCCCCTGCGGTTTTTTGGGCGATCGCGAGGTACCGTGTCGCTGCTCGGCGGCGATGGTCGAGCGCTATCGGTCTAAACTGCGCGGTCCTTTGGCCGACCGTATCGACATGATGATCGATGTGACCCGTCCCGACCCTCAAGTGATTATCGAGGGCGCGGAGGGCATGTCGTCGGCCGAGTTACGTGACTACGTTGTGCGCGGTCGCGCCTTTCGCGCTTGGCGCGAATCCCGCATGGACGATGCGGATGCCGAGGCCGAGGATGACGAGACTCGGTCCATTGACGGCGTCGTTTCGACCTTTGAGCTCGATGATGCGGCGGAGAAGTGTGTGCTCGGCCTGTCGAAGCGCACGCATCTCACAGGGCGTGGCATCGTGCGCCTTGTTCGCATTGCGCGCACGATCGCAGATGTCGCCGAGAGCGAGCAGGTGACGCAGGACCACGTGCTCGAGGCGGCGATGTACCAGGGAAGGAGGGACCAATGATGGCCGAGGGGACCTTCGAGCTGCATCCAGGTGACGCGTTGTATCCCGAGACCGTTTTGGAGCTTTCTGATGTACCTCAGACGCTCTATGTGCGCGGCAACCCCGAGGCGCTTTCGACGCCCGCGCTCTCCATCATCGGCGCGCGAAAGGCCTCGCCGTATGGTCTTGCCGTGGCAGAACTTGCGGCGAAGGTGGCGGTTGAGGCGGGAGTGACGGTAGTTTCGGGCGGTGCGGTCGGTTGTGACCAGGCCTCGGGTTGGGCTGCGGTCAACGCCGGCGGCAAACACGTCGTGGTGCTGGGGACGGGCGCCGACGTGGTCTACCCGCGTTCGAGCGCGGGGCTTATTACGCGCACGCTCGATACGGGCGGCGCGGTCGTGTCGATCTCTCCGTGGGGCATGGGTCCGCGCAAGTTTGCCTTTCCGCGTCGCAATCGCGTGATCGCGGCCCTGTCGCAAGCCCTCTTTGTATCCGAGGCGGGTATGCCTTCCGGGACGTTTTCTACAGCCGAGGCTGCTATGGATTTGGGGCGCGAACTTCTTGCCGTGCCGGGGTCGATCCTATCGCCCGAGTCGCGTGGCACGAATTACCTCATTGCGAACGGTGCCTGCTGCATTGTCGACGAGGAGTCCATCGAGATGGCTATCTCTCGCATATACGGCACCCTGCGCTACTCGCGCCCCGATGCTCCCGGCATTGCCGACCTGAATCCAACACAGCAGACCGTGATGCATGCGCTCATCGCCTCTCCGCTCAAGGTCGACGACATCGCGGCGCTCGTCTCACTCGATGCTGTCGGCGTACTCAAACTCTTGGGTTCGCTTGAACTCGAGGGCCTTATCGAGCGCATGATGGATGGAAGGTATGCGCCCTCCAAGTTTGCCCTTCACGCCCAGACGCCCTTCGGTCACAATGGAAAACGTGTCAATTAGAAAGGTGTTTGCAGATGCAGTTCGATCAGGTGACGGTTATCGGTGGCGGTCTGGCGGGTTCGGAATGCGCGATCCAGCTGGCAGACCGCGGGTTTGCCGTAAAGCTGTGCGAGATGCGCCCCCAGGTGAGCTCCCCGGCTCACCATACCGATCACCTGGCAGAGCTCGTCTGCTCCAATTCGTTTAAGTCGACCCGTCCGGATTCCGCGGCTGGTTTGCTGAAGGCCGAGCTTGAGCGCATGGGTTCAGTCCTGCTCGACTGCGCCCATCGCGCGGCTGTTCCCGCCGGTGGCGCCTTGGCGGTCGATCGCGTCAAGTTTTCCGAGTTTGTCGAGGCCGAGGTTGCCGCCCGTCCCAATATTGAGGTCGTGCACGGCGAGGTCACGCAGATTCCCGAGGGTCACGTGGTCATTGCTGCGGGCCCGCTGTGTTCACCGGCGCTGAGCGAAGAGGTCATGAAGCTCGTCGGTGGCGACGCCCTTGCGTTCTTCGATGCCGCGGCGCCGATCGTTGATGCCTCCACGCTCGATATGGACGTGCTGTTCTCGCAGTCGCGCTACGAGGAGCAGGGGGGCGGCGACTATCTCAACGCTCCGCTCAACAAGGAGGAGTACGAGGCCTTTATCGAGGCGCTTACTACGGCCGACCGCGTGGTGCTCAAAGACTTTGAGGGCGGCGATCTGTTCCAGGCCTGCCAGCCTGCCGAGGAAGTTGCGCGCACCGGCAAGGACGCCATTCGCTTTGGCGCCATGAAGCCCGTCGGCCTCACCGACCCGCGTACCGGACGTCGCCCCTGGGCGGCGATTCAGCTGCGTGCCGAAAACAAGGAGAAGACCGCCTATAACCTGGTGGGCTTCCAGACCAACTTGACCTTTGGCGAGCAGAAGCGCGTCTTCCATATGGTGCCGGGCCTGGAGAACGCTGAGTTCTTCCGCTACGGTGTCATGCACCGCAATACCTTTGTCGACGCCCCGCACGTGCTCGATGGCACCTTTGCCGTGCCCGGTACCGGTGTGCGCCTGGCCGGTCAGATCACCGGCACCGAGGGGTACATGGAAGCCGTGGCGACCGGTCTGCTCGCGGCACTCAACACCTATGCCGAGGCTATCGGTGCCGCGGGCGTCGAGTTGCCCCGCGTGGGCGCCCTGGGTGCGCTCGTGGGCTATGCGACCGATCCTGCCACCGTGGGCTATCAGCCCATGCATGTCAACTTTGGCCTGGTGCCGCCACTCGAGGATGGTAAGCGCCGCAGCAAGCGCGACCGCTACCAGGCCTATGCGGACCGTGCGCTCGAGGCCCTCGATGCCTACTTGGCCGCGCGTTCCGACTTGTTTGGAGGCGACCGGTCATAGCCTTTGACCTGTACGACACCGTCGACTCGTTTATCGCCTATATCGCACGCGTCGAGGGACTTTCTCCCAACACGGTGACGGCCTATGGCTCGAGGCTGGAGCGCTTCGCTGCCTGGTGCGAGCGCGAGGATATCGATGCTTTCGCTGCCGACGTGCGCACCATTCGTCGCTATCTTGCCGAGCTTTCGCGTGAGCAGGTGGCTCCCCGAACGCTTGCGGCGCACCTGTCGGCTATTCGATCTCTCTATCGCTGGATGGCTGCCGAGGGGATTGTCGAGGGCGATGCGGTCTCGGCAATCGCGTCGCCCAAGCTGCCGCGTGACCTGCCGGGCGTCCTTACGACCCAGCAGGTCGAGGCGCTGCTCAAGACGCCTGATACCTCAACACCCGCGGGACTGCGCGATGCGGCGATGCTCGAGTTGCTCTATGCCTCGGGTGCCCGCATCTCAGAGCTTGCGGCGCTCAATGTGGAATCCATCTCATGGTCCGAGCGCACGCTGCGCCTGTGGGGCAAGGGAAGCAAGGAGCGCATCGTTCCTCTGTATCGTCGTGCGCTCGATGTGACGCGTCTCTATATTGAAGAGGGGAGGCCGGAGTTGCTCGCTCGGGCAAAGCGCCGCGACCTCGCTACCGGGCCGCATCCGCTGCTTATATCGGCGCGCGGCAATCGCATGAGCGCCGCGATGCTCCGGCGGCGGTTCCATACGCTGGCGACGCTCGCCGGCATTCCGGCTGACATCGCCCCGCATGCGATGCGCCATACCTTTGCGACCGACTTGCTCGAGGGCGGTGCGGACCTGCGCTCGGTTCAAGAGCTGCTAGGTCATGCGAGCCTGTCCTCGACGCAGATCTACACGCATCTCACACCCGATCGGCTTAAGCGGGCTGTGGCTCAAGCCCATCCCCGCGGCGAATAGTGGCTGGGACGTCCCGCGCCGCACTCAGGTGTGTGGTTTTGATTGCGGGTTGGCAGGAAGAGGCATTCCTGCTATCATTCATCGGGTTGCTTCACGGCAACATGTTTTTATCACGCACGCGCGGCTACTTCATACCGTGGTGCCCGGGCTTTGGTAGCACATGTCCGGGTTGGTTTTGGAGGATGACCCCGCGCGGAGGCAAACCACAGGAGGTTTAACATGGCTACCAAGATTAATATCCGCACCCTGCTCGAGGCCGGCTGCCACTTCGGTCACCAGACCCGTCGCTGGAACCCCAAGATGAAGCCGTTCATCTTCGGTGAGCGCAACGGCATCTACATCCTCGACCTCAAGCAGACCATCCTCGACGCCGACCAGGCCTACACCTTCGTCAAGAACGTCGCCAAGGGTGGCAACGTGCTGTTCGTCGGCACCAAGAAGCAGGCTCAGGAGGCCGTCAAGAACGCTGCTGAGCGCGCCAACATGCCTTACATCAACCAGCGTTGGCTCGGCGGTATGCTGACCAACTTCGTCACCATCCGCTCCCGCATCAACCGCATGGAGGAGCTCGAGGCCATGGTCGAGGACGGCCGCATGGCTGTTCTGCCCAAGAAGGAGCAGGCTGTTCTCGGCAAGGAGCTCACTAAGCTCCAGACCAACCTCGGTGGCGCCCGCGACATGAAGGGTCTGCCCCAGGCTCTCTTCGTCATCGACACCAAGCGCGAAGAGAACGCCATCAAGGAGGCCCAGCGCCTGAACATCCCCGTCGTCGCCCTGATCGACACCAACTCCGATCCCGACGAGGTCGAGTACGGCATCCCCTGCAACGATGACGCTATCTCCGCTGTCACCCTTATGTGCGAGCTCATGGCTGACGCCTGCCTCGCTGGCTCCGGCAAGGAGCAGGTCTCCGAGGCCGAGATGGCCGCTGAGCCCAAGGCCGAGTAAATCAGTCTTAGTTAATTCTTTTTCATCTCTTTGAAAGGAACCACAATGGCCCAGATTACCGCCGCTATGGTCAAGCAGCTCCGCGAGATGACCGACTCCCCGATGATGGAGTGCAAGAAGGCTCTCGTCGAGGCTGACGGCGACATGGACGCCGCTGTCGACGTTCTGCGTAAGAACGGCCTTGCCAAGGCTGCCAAGAAGGCTGGCCGCGAGACCAACGAGGGCGCTGTTGCCGCGTTCGTCTCCGAGGATGGCAAGACCGGCGCTCTGCTCGAGCTCTCCTGCGAGACCGACTTCGTTGGCTCCAACGCCAAGTTCACCGGCTTTGCTTCCAAGGTCGCTGAGGTTGTCGCTACCACCGAGCCTGCTGACGTCGACGCTCTGCTCGAGAAGCCGATGGGCGAGGAGACCGTTTCCTCCGAGCTCACCGAGATGATTCACATCATGGGCGAGAACATGAAGATCTCCCGCTTCGCTGCCCGCAAGGCCGAGAACGGCGCGCTCGCTTCTTACATCCACATGGGTGGTAAGATCGGCGTCCTCGTCGAGTTTGCTTTCGAGAAGGCCGAGACCGCTCAGGCTGAGTCCTTCAAGACCTTCGCTCACGACGTTGCCCTTCAGGTTGCCGCCGTCGCCCCGATCTGCGCTACCCGCGATCAGGTTCCGGCCGAGACCGTCGAGCACGAGAAGCAGATCTACATGGCTCAGGCTGCCGAGTCCGGCAAGCCCGAGGCCATTCAGGAGAAGATGGCTGTCGGCCGTCTGGAGAAGTTCTACAAGCAGTCCGTGCTCACCGAGCAGGAGTTCATCAAGGACAGCTCCCTCACCATCAAGAAGTACGCTGAGCAGGTCTCCAAGGAGCTCGGCGACACCATTACCGTCGTTGCCTTTGACCGTCTGGTCCGTGGCGAGTAAATAAGCTCTTGTAGCTGGTAATGAGCAGGCTGTGGGTTTTACTCACAGCCTGCTTTTTCATGGCTCTTCTTAGAGCCTTTGATAGAATGTTGAGAGTTCAATCTAAAGGAGGATCGCTTTGTCCGACATCCGATATAAACGCGTGCTTCTTAAGCTTTCTGGCGAAGCACTGATGGGCGACGGCCAATATGGCATCGACCCCAAGGTTACCGACCATCTTGCCAAGCAGGTCAAGGAGCTGCTCGCCGTTGGTCATGAGGTCGGCGTCGTTGTCGGCGGCGGCAATATTTTCCGCGGCATGGCCGGCGCTGCCGGTGGCATGGAGCGTGCTCAGGCCGACTATATGGGCATGCTGGCAACCGTTATGAACGCGCTCGCCCTGCAGGATGCCTTCGAGCATAACGATGTTCCCTGCCGCGTGATGAGCGCTATCCAGATGAACGAGATCTGCGAGCCCTATATTCGCCGTCGCGCCATCAACCACCTTTCCAAGGGCAACGTCGTTATTTTTGCCGCCGGTTCGGGCAATCCGTACTTTACGACCGACACCGCCGCGGCTCTTCGTGCGTGCGAGATCGGCGCCGAGATTCTGATCAAGGCCACCAAGGTCGACGGCATCTATGACAAGGATCCCGTCAAGTGCGCCGATGCCGTCCGTTTTGACAAGATTACCTATCACGAGGTTCTCGTCCGCGGTCTGCAGGTTATGGATTCCACGGCTACGGCACTGTGCCAGGATAACCGTATGCCGATTTTGGTCCTCAACATCGATGGCGAGGACACCGTCAAGCGCGCGCTTTCGGGTGAGCCCGTCGGCACGCTCGTCTATCAGGAGGATTAAGCATGGCAGAGAACATCACCGCCCACATGGACAAGTCGCTCGAGTCCCTCAAGCATAACTTCTCCAAGGTTCGTACCGGCCGCGCCAATGCCAACATTCTGTCCGACATCACCGTCGATTATTACGGTGTTCCCACGCCGGTCACGCAGGTTGCCGCCGTCAAGACCCCCGAGGCTCACATGCTGCTCATCGAGCCGTGGGACAAGGCACTCATCAATGCTATCGTCAAGGCCATCGGCGCTTCCGATCTGGGTATTACCCCCAACTCCGATGGCACCGTCGTTCGTCTTCCGTTCCCGGCTCCCACCGAGGAGCGCCGTCGCGAGCTCGTCAAGGAGTGCCGCGAGTACGCCGAGCAGGCCAAGGTGTCTATCCGTAACATCCGTCGCGACTTCAACAACAAGCTCGAGCGCGATGAGGAGCTCACCGAGGACGATGTCCGTCGCGAGCAGGCCAAGGTCCAGAAGCACACTGATGAGTATGTCGCCAAGGTCGAGGAGCTTCTGAAGGAAAAAGAAGCCGAGGTCATGGAGATCTAAGGTGCAATACGACGAGCATAAACTGGTCGAGTACTTTGCCGACGCCCCTGCGGGCGTCGGTTTTTCCGACCTTGACCTCAATAACATTCCGCACCATATCTCGTGCATCATGGACGGCAACGGTCGTTGGGCCACGTCGCGCGGTCTTGCGCGCACCGAGGGCCACAAGGCGGGTATCGTCTCCCTTCGCGAGATTATTACCGCCTGCGTGCGTCTGGGCGTCGACGTGCTTTCGGCCTATGCGTTTTCTACCGAAAACTGGAACCGTCCGCAGCATGAGGTCAACGTCTTGATGCATCTGTTTGCCAAGACGTTCATCGACGAGCTGCCGCTTCTGAAGCGCGAAAATGTGCGCGTTGTCTTTTTGGGTGACATTTCCGCGCTGCCCAAGAAGACCCGCGATGTTTTTGAACGCGGTCTTGCCGAGTGCGCCGATCACACCGGTATGACGCTTGCGCTTGCCGTCAACTACGGCGCGCGTGCCGAGATTACCCGCGCTGTCCGTCAAATTGCACTCGACACTGCCGCCGGTAAGATCGATCCTGCCGCAATTGATGACGACATGGTGGCTTCCCACCTCTATACCGCCGGTCTTCCCGATCCTGAGCTTGTGATTCGCACCTCTGGTGAGCTGCGCCTTTCGAACTATCTGCTGTGGCAGGTGGCTTATTCCGAATTCTACGTCACCGATACCTATTGGCCCGACTTTGATCGTTGGGGCCTTGTCGACGCCATTTTGGCCTATCAGGGCCGTGACCGTAGGTTTGGTGGACTGAGCAAGACCGAGGAGGCTTAATCGTGTCCGTTCGTCCCAAGGCATCTGCTCCCAAGACGCCAGTTTCCGCGGCGCCTGCGCGCAAGGCTGCCGCTGCGGGAGCACCTGCAGCAAAGAGCGGCACCGGTTCGTGGCTGGCGGGCTTTATTACCCGTGCCGCCGCCGGTATCGTCTACGCCGTTGTCTTTATCCTGTGCCTGGTTTTGGGTATCGTGCCCACGGCCATCTTTGTTTCTGTCATGAGCGGTCTGTGCTGCTATGAGTTTTTCCGTATGACAAGGCTCGATGGCAAGATGGCTAACGAGCGCATGGGTATCGCTGCCGCCGTACTCTTTCCGCTGTCGGCGTTGGGCGATTCGATGTTGCTGAATGCCCTGCTTTTTGCCTTGATGCTCGCTGTGGGCATTTGGTATGTCTGGTCGCCGCGTACCCGCATCTCTGATGTGGCCGTGACGCTCATGGGTCCCATCTACACTGGCTTTATGCTGTCGGCTATCGTGCTGCTGCGCGATGCCGTGCCCGGTTTTGCCGGCGCCCTGCTTTCAGTGGGCGTTTGCGCGTCCCTTTGGGTCTCCGATTCGTTTGCCTACATCGTGGGCAGCCGTATCGGCAAGCACAAGATGGTTCCCAAGATCTCTCCCAAAAAGAGCTGGGAGGGGTTTGCCGGCGGCATCTTGGGCTCGGTTTTGATTTGGCTCATCCTGTGGGCGACGCACTTCTACAAGCTCAGCCTGCCCTATGCGCTGCTGTGCGGCGTGGTCGTGTCCATTCTGGGCGTTATCGGCGACCTTATCGAGTCGCGCATCAAGCGCGGTGTGGGCGTCAAAGATTCCGGCAACCTTATCCCGGGCCACGGCGGAATGCTCGATCGTAGCGATTCGCTTATCTTCGGCTGCATTACCGCGCAGCTGTTGCTGATGATCGGAGGCGTGCTGTAATGTCCTTCCAGACGACGTATGGCCCCGATGGACGCCTTCGCGTTGCCATCCTGGGTTGTACGGGCTCTATCGGCACCCAGGCGCTCGATGTGTGCCGCCAGCATGCCGATCGCCTGCAGGTGACGGCGCTGTCCGTTAACTCCAGTACCTCCGAGCTCGTTGCCGCTGCCCGCGAGTTCTCGGTTCCGGCGGTTGCCGTGGCCGATGTCGATCATGGCGATGACGCCGTGCTGCAGGAGTTGCCCGAGGGAACGAAGCTCGGCGTTGGCGCGCAGGCGGTTTGCGAGCTCGCGCATCGCGACGATGTCGACTGCGTGCTTGTCGCTATTGTGGGCGCCGCCGGTCTCGAGGCGAGCCATGCGGCCTTGACCTCGAATAAGCGCCTTGCCCTTGCCAACAAGGAGTCCCTCGTCGTCGGTGGCGACTTGCTTATGCCGTTGGCACAACCGGGCCAGCTTATTCCGGTCGACTCTGAGCATTCCGCCATCTACCAGTGCTATCTGGGGGAGAACCCGCGCGAGGCCCACTGCATTTGGCTCACCTGCTCGGGCGGTCCGTTCTTTGGCCGCACGCGCGACGAGCTCGATCGCGTGACGCGTGCCGATGCCCTCGCGCATCCCACGTGGGCCATGGGTGCCAAGATCACCATTGACTCCGCCACCCTCATGAACAAGGGCCTGGAGCGCATTGAGGCCATGCATCTGTTTAACTGCGACCTCGATTTCATTAACGTGGTCGTGCAGCGTCAGTCCAAGATTCACTCTATGGTCGAGTTCGCCGACGGCTCCGTGATGGCGCATCTCGGTGTATCCGACATGCGTATTCCCATCCAGTTCGCGTTCTCGTATCCCGAGCGTTGGGATACCCCGGCGCCTCGTATCGATTTCCGCGAGCTGGGGCAGCTCACGTTTGATGCTGCCGACATGGATACCTTCCGCTGTCTGGCACTGGCCGAGCGTGCCGGCAAGACGGGTGGCACCATGCCGTGCGTGCTCAATGCCGCCAACGAGGTCGCCGTCGATGCCTTCCTGCACGA
This sequence comes from uncultured bacterium, assembly GCA_905215725.1. Lineage (GTDB taxonomy): Bacteria > Actinomycetota > Coriobacteriia > Coriobacteriales > Coriobacteriaceae > Collinsella. The sequence continues at coordinate 41,103 of CAJMRD010000004.1, forward strand.
TGGCTGCAGCTTTACCGATATCGATCGCATTGTGGAATCCTGCATGGACGCCCACGATATGCAGGTGGTCGATTCGTTTGAGCAGCTTCGCGACATCGATGCGTGGGCGCGTGAAAAGGCTGCGCAGGTGCTCGCCGCAACCCGTTCCTAACCCATAAGGATTGCTTTTTCGTTTTATGGATACTGTTCTGAGCGTTCTCTCATCGGTCTTTTGGGGCCTGCTGATGCTTTCCGTCCTCGTGTTTTTGCACGAGGGCGGCCACTTTTTGGCGGCGCGTGCCTGCGGCGTCCGTGTGACCGAGTTCTTTTTGGGTCTGCCGTGCCGCTTTGACATCCATTACACGTCGCGTCGCATTGGAACCAAGTTTGGCGTGACCCCGCTGCTGCTGGGTGGCTACGCTGCCATCTGCGGTATGGATCCGACCGATGTTTCGTGCGCCGATCGCGTGCTCGCGGCTATCTATCGTCATGGTCGCGTGACCGTGGCCGACCTTGCTGTCGAGCTCGAACTTTCCGAGGAGGATGTGCTCGAGGCATGCGCCCTTTTGCTGGGCTGGGGCTCCATCGCGCCCTGGTATGAGGAAGGGGAGAAGCCCTCGCCGAGCTACTATCCCGCCAAATATCAGACGTTGCCACGAGACACGGCAGGCTATACCACCTTTGATGGTCGCCGTTTCGATCGCGAACATGCGACTGCCGAGGGCGATGTGTGGGAGCTACCGTGCGGCGAGGCCGAGTTCCTTGCGCAAGAACGCTCGCACACCTATCTTGGCCAAGGCTTTCTCAAGCGCGCCTTTATGCTGCTCGCAGGCATTATCGTCAATATCTTGACGGGTTTTTTGCTCCTTATGAGCATCTATTCCATTGCGGGTGTCACCGTGCCGATGGATACCAACGTGATCGGTCAGGTTGACGAGGGGTCTATTGCCGCCAAGGCGGGTATCGAGGCCGGTGATGCGATCCTTTCGGTTGACGGTGTCTCATGTTCTACTTGGATGGATGTCTACGATGCCATCGGCAAGGCCGCCGGTAAGGACGATATCGCCATCGAGTACGAGCGTGACGGCAAGCAGCATTCGACCACGGTTGCGCTCAAAGAGGACGAGCGCCTAGGTGTGTATGTCTCTACGCAGGTGGTCCGTTTAGACCCCATCACGTCGGCTCGCCTGTCGTTCTCCTACGTCGTGCAGACAGCGGAGGGCGTGATGCGCCTGCTCCAGCCGCAGCATACGATGGAGATTCTCGATCAGTCTTCTTCGATCGTGGGTATTAGCGTTATGTCCTCACAGGCTGCTGCTGCCGGCCCCGCAACGTTCCTGTCGTTTGCCGCGCTCATTTCGTTCTCGCTTGGCTTTATGAACCTGCTGCCCATCCCGCCGCTCGACGGAGGCCGCCTGGTGGGGGAGGGGTTCCAGAAGCTCA
>CAJMRD010000005.1 GCA_905215725.1 uncultured bacterium
GATGCTCAGCACGATGAAGCCGCTGCGAAGGCCGCGCTCAAGGCCGCCGAGATGGAGGCAAAGCTCGCCGCCATGGATCCCGAGAAAGCGGCCAAGGTCCGCGCGGCGCTTGCCGCCAAGGCCGCCCGCGATAAGCAGAAAAAGGAGGCGTAAGGTCCATGGCGCATCGCTCCGTTATTCCGTTTGGCCCGCAGCACCCGGTGCTGCCCGAGCCGCTTCATCTGGACCTGGTGATCGAGGACGACCGCGTCATCGAGGCGATTCCGCAAATCGGCTTTGTGCACCGCGGGCTCGAGAAACTTACCGAAAAGCGCGACATGCACCAGTTTGGCTACATCGCCGAGCGCATCTGCGGCATCTGCGCCGTGGGCCACAGCTGCGGCTATGCCAGCGCCTGCGAGCGCATGCTCGACATCGAGGTGCCCGGCCGCGTGCAGTATATCCGCACCATTCTGCACGAGCTTTCGCGCATTCACTCGCACCTGCTGTGGCTGGGCCTGCTCGCCGATGCCTTTGGTTTCGAGGCGCTGTTCTATCGTTCGTGGACCCTACGCGAGCAGATTCTCAAGATCTTCGAGAGCACGTGCGGCGGCCGCGTGATTTTGTCGATCAACGAGATCGGCGGCCTTAAACACGACATTGAGGACTCCGAGCTGGCGGGTATTGTCCAGACGCTCGATGCCATGCGTCCTGACTACGAGGCCCTGGTGCATACGTTTTTGGACGACAACAGCTGCGGCGAGCGCCTGCATGGCGTGGGCATGATTAGCAAGAAAGACGCGCTGGAGCTTTCGATGGTCGGTCCGTTTGGGCGCGCATCGGGCGTGGATTACGACGTGCGCATGTTTGACGACGGTGCCTATGCGGATCTGGCTGCGTTTGAGCCCATCGTTGCTACCGATGGCGATTGCTATGCCCGCTGCCAGGTGCGCTGTGCCGAGGTCACGCAGGCCATGGACATCATTAAGGAGCTTGTGGGCAAGATTCCGCACGACGGGATCGGCGGGCGCACCAAGCTTACGCCGGCCGACGGCGCACGCGGCGAGGTTGTGATTGAGCAACCGCGCGGCGAGGCGTATTACTATGTGCGCGGCAACGGCACCAAGAATCTGGACCGTTTCCGCGTACGCACGCCGACGTCGCAAAATCTGGCGGGTCTGACGCATGCGCTGCAGGGCGTGCTCCTTGCCAACGTGCCCATGATTATCCTGACCATCGACCCCTGCATTAGCTGCACGGAAAGGTAGGCACGGCATGAGTTTGCTGACATTTGCCAAGACGGCCTTGGGCTCTATGGTCAAGCAGCCGGTAACGGTGTGCTATCCGCAGGAGAAGCTCGCGGCGCCCGAGCGTTTGCGCGGACATATCGTTAACGACATGGACGTGTGCATCTGCTGCGGGATGTGCGCGCGTCGTTGCCCGGCGGGCGCGCTCGCGGTCGATCGCAAGGGCGGAACGTGGTCGATCGATCCGTATGCCTGCGTGGTGTGCGGCGAGTGCGTCGAGAGCTGCCCCAAACATTGCCTGACTATGGACACCGCCCGTGCTCCAGTTGCGGCGGATAAGACTCCCACGGTAGAAACCAAGCCGGAATAGAGCTGGAATAGGGCCGGTGGGGCAAAAATGCCCCACCGGCCCCGCGCTTAAACGCGCGGTGGAGCCGCCGCGAACAAAACTATGCCGGTTTACTACGACAAATCGCCTACTCCTAACCACACCGCATGTGGTAAAACCAAAACCGCAGGTAGACGGCTTGCAGCTTTGCGAAAAAGCCACGCGTGGTCGGACGCCTTCTTTTTATCGTAGTAAACCGGCATAGTTTTGAAATGGCATCATATCGGTAACAGCCATTGATCCCCCAAGGGCGGAGGAAAACGGATCATTTTTGCTTGATGGCTCCGAGTCGCACCCGTTTTCCTGCGAAAACTCTCGTGTCTCAACTTTGGTGAGACATTTGTCTCACGCTCAAAACCGAATCTGGAACATGTGTCACCTGCCCTAATTGTGTCTCATTTCGTAACTTTAGGCTGATGCAAGGTCTGAGACCGCGAGAAGGGAGACGCGATGAGTAAGTACACGAGGGGTCTCTTGGCGGTGATACTGGCCGTAGTGCTGGTATTGCCGGCTGCAGCATTTGCCATGCTGCCCGAGGCCAACGCCAGGTCCAGTACCGGAATGGACGGACCGACAATGAGCGGAAAGGTCGTCGTCGATCCCGACACCAGCGGACGCTGGGAAATCTGGGCGGCCGGTCACAACGGTAATAAAGTAACGACTCAAAACGTCGGCCGAATCTGGACCGACAAGACGGTCGAGGCAACTGAGGAAAACGAAGAGTCGGATTTTCTGACCACGCTTTCGGCCATGTCCTCGACGTCTAATTCAACCGTGACGGTTACTACGCCGCTCGACATCGTGATGGTGCTGGATGCCTCTGGCTCGATGGATCATGAGATGGGCGGTGGAGATCCCACCAGGCGCATCGATGCGCTGGAGAGCGCTGCCAGCAGCTTCATCGACGCCATTGCCAAACAAAACGAGGGCATCGAGGGCGTGGATAGGCAGCATAAGGTTGCTATCGTTAAGTTTGCGGGCAAGACGTCCAACAATATCGGCAACGAGACGTATCGTGACGGAGGATACACCTACAATTACACACAGGTTATGAAAGACCTGACCGATTGCTCCGGCGGCAACGTGAAAGCTCTTAAGCATAGGATTGCCCAGATTACACCCGCTGGTGCAACGCGCGCCGACAATGGTTTGCAGCTGGCAGAGGGTATCACTTCTGGTCGCGCGGACGCCAAGAAGATTGTTGTGTTCTTTACCGACGGCACGCCAACGAAAATTGACAAGTTTGATCCTACGGTTGCTAACGCTGCCGTGGCGGCTGCCAAGAACATGAAGGACAGCAAGGCCACCGTTTATACTATCGGCATCTTTGATGGCGCGGATCCCAGCGCTGGTATCCAGGATTCGGGAAAAAGCCAAAAAGAGAACAAGTTCATGCAGGCCGTTTCGAGCAACTATCCCAATGCCACGGCATGGAACGCTCACGGCACACGCGCGGAAAACTCCGACTACTACAAGTCGGCGACCAATGCAGAAGAACTCAAGAAGGTTTTCGACGACATCTCGCAGGCCATCACATCGGAGGCGCCTTATCCGACCGAAATCCATAAGGGCTACGACGAGACCAAGTCCGGCTACATCACGTTTACCGACGAGCTGGGCGACTTTATGCAGGTCGACAGCTTCACCGAGGTCGTCATCAACGGCACGCCGTTTACCAAGGCGAGCAAGACGGTCAACAAAGAGACCAATACCGATACGTACGAGTTCGATGGCAAGGCAAAAGACCTGCTCATTACCGCGCAGCGTGCCGGCGACGACAATCCCCAGAAGGGCGATATCGTAACGGTCAACATTCCCGCGTCGTTGATTCCGCTGAGTCACTTTAAGACCGTAGACGGCAAGCTTTCGGTCGATACCGTTAAGCCCATCCAGGTGAAGTATGCCTCGAGCGTGAAGAAGGTCGCACTCGACAACCTGTTTACGCCCGAGAAGGTAGCGGGGCTCAAGGATTACATCGAGCATAATACGACCGTCGTTGACGGCACCAAGACCGTGAACTTCTTTGCGAACAAGTGGAGCGGTGGTGCGTTGGGCGATACGGTTGCGACCTTTGAGCCGGCCGACACCAACCGCTACTACTACTTCCAGAAGCAGACTCCCATTTACACGGACAAGGACTGCACACAGCCTGCAAAGAATTCACTGGCAGAAACCGGCACCTATTACTACAAGGATGAGTTTGAGGAGCAGGGCGAAAACGGCGAGGCCAAGCCCGCCTCTGCCGTCATCGAGTTTATCGGCGGCGACGCTGCGAAGTTTGACGGCGCTATTGTTGCCGACGAGGACGGCAACCTTTCGTTTAGCGTGGGAACCGCGCGTCTGGCCTTTATCGACGAACTCCATACCACCAAGAAGAGCGTGGGCGGCAACAACACTGGTACCGCGACCGACGTTCTCAACCCCAAGTGGAACAACGTGTCCGCCAAGGCGACCGCGACGCATGTCAATTCCTACCTGGGCAACAACGGCAAGATCAGCTTTAACGTGACGCCGGCAACGGTGGACACCAAGGCTAGCTTTGGTCTGACCAAGGTGCTCGAGGGCCGCGACTGGACGAAGGAGGACACGTTTGAGTTTGGGCTGACGTCCGAGAACGGTGCCCCGATACCCGAGTCCGCGACAGCGCCCGTGACCGCGTCTGTGACCAAGGACGATCTGGACGACAAGGGTAAGGCTGTCATCGACTTCGGCACGATCAAATACACCGAGCCTGGCACGTACGTCTACAGGGTCAGCGAAAAGAACGCCGGGACCACGGTTGACGGCATTGCCTACAGCAAGAACGTCGCGGAGGTCACCGTGACGGTAACGCCCAACAAGAGGGGCGAGCTCAGCGCCGCTGTGAAGGTGACTTGGAGCGAAGCCGACGAGACCGAGTTCAAGAACGTCTACACTGCGGAGCCTGTTGAGTCCAGCGTTACCGACAAGATTGACGTGACCAAGTCTCTGACCGGGCGCGACCTTACGGCCGGTGAGTTCAGCTTTGAGCTGCGCGAGATTAAGGGTGAGGACTCTGAGCTTATCGAGACCGTTAAGAACGCCGCCGACGGCATGGTGACGTTCAGTGCCATCAAGTACACCGAGATCGGCCAGCACACCTACAAGCTGCATGAGGTTAAGGGCAACGCCGGCGGTATTGACTACGATGACGCGGTCTACACCATCGTGACGACCATCGCCGATAACGGCAAGGGCCAGCTGGTTGCCACGCACGAGCTGAAGGACGCCAAGGACGTCAAGAGCATCGAGTTCAAGAACGTCTACACCACGAATGCTGCCGAGGTATCACTTGTGGGCAAGAAGAACCTGCAGGTCGCCGACGGCTTGACCCCGGCTGACATTGCCGGCAAGTTCACCTTTACCGTGACCGGTGAAGAGGGCGCACCCATGCCCGCGAACGCGAGCGTGACCAATGATGCCAAGGGCAAGGTCGACTTTGGCAAGATCACCTTTACGCTCGACGAACTTAACAAGGCTCTGGGCGAGAAGCCCGAGAAGCGCGAGCATACCTTTACCTACACCGTGACCGAGTCCGGCGAGGTCGCTGGCGTGACCAACGACGCCAAGCCTTCGCGTACGGTTTCTTTCACCGTGACCGATGATGGCGAGGGTAATCTGAGGGTGTCCCGCAAGCCGGACGGCAACGCGGCATTTACGTTCACCAATACCTACAGCGCGACGCCTGTCGAGACGAGCGTCACCGACCAGATTACCGCGAACAAGGTTCTGACCGGGTGTGAGCTTGCTGCCGGCGAGTTCTCCTTTGAGCTGGTCGAGGGCGACAAGGTCGTCGCCAAGGGCACTAACGCTGCCGACGGCACGATTGTCATGGACAAAATCACTTACGACAAACCCGGCAAGCACACTTACACGCTGTGCGAGGTCAACGGCGGAACCACCAGCAAGGGCATCACCTACAGTGACGCCAAGTACGCCATCGAGACCACCATCACGGACAATGGCGACGGTACGCTCAGTGTCACACATGTTCTGAAGGGCACCGAGCCTGCCGAGTTCAAGAACACCTACAGCGTGACCCCGCTCGATGCGGAGCTCGACTTTGGCCTGAGCAAGGCTATTGACGGCCGCGACTGGACGGATGGGGACGAGTTTAGCTTTACCATCACCGCCCCCGAAGGCGCCCCGCTGCCCGATCCCGCAACCGTAACCGTGAGCAAGAAGGACGCGAAGGGCGGCATCGCCGCCATCAAGTTCGGCAAGATTCACTACGCTGCCGCCGGAACCTATAAGTACGAGATTCGCGAGAACGCGGGCAGCACGGTCGGCATGACGTATGACGCGCATGTCGCAACCGCCGAAGTGACCGTGACCGAGGACGGCGAGGGCAACCTGACCGCCAACGTCACCAAGAAGGAAAACGGGCGCTTTACCAACACATACCGCACTGAGCTCGATTACGCCGCGGCCGGCGGCCTCAAGCTCAGCAAGACCCTCTGCGGACGTCCCATGACCGAGGGTCAATTCACCTTTACCGTGACGCCCGCCGACGATGATTCGGCTCGCGCACTTGGCCTGCTGCCCGGGGCCAACAACTTCGAGTCCCCCGCAACGATAGAGGGAACGGTCGGACTGATCGACATTCTGGCTGGTCATGAGGTTAAATTTACACAAGCTGACGCCGGCAAGACCTTCAAGTACACCGTGGCCGAAAAGAACGACGGCCAGCCCGGTTACACCTACGATGACGCCGTACGCACGGTGACGATCGCCATCGTCGACGACACCGCCGGTACGCTCACTGCTACGACGACCGTTTCCGGTGGTCCCGAGGGCACGCTGGTGACCGAGTACAAGACCGGCGCGGCTGCGGTCGAGAGCGCCGTGGTTCCGTTCGTCAACAGCTATAGCGCTACTACCAACACGCCTGGTGGCACCGCTGCTCAGGTCGTTGCCACCAAGACTCTGACCGGTCGCCCGATGGCCGACGGCGAGTTCTGGTTCGGCATCGCCTATCAGGGTGAGCTTGTGGGTTATGAAAATCTCAAGCCCAATATCGGCGGGCACGTGAGCTTTGATGCTCTGCACTACGACACCAAGATGCTTGCCGATCTTGAGTCTGCTGGGCTTGCCCATCGTACCGATAAGGACGGCAAGCTTGCCTGGACCATTAACTACACGGCCTACGAAGATTTATTCGGGCTGCCAAATGGCGTTTCCGCTACAACGTGGAGCTTTGGCTTTAAGGTTATCGTCGTCGACAACGGTGACGGTACCCTGACGGCGACGGTCGACTACGGCGGCGTCGAGCCCTTGTTCGAGAACGTCTACGGCGCCGAGGCCGTCGATGCCGCGCTCACCGGTACTAAGAAGCTCCAGGTTGCCGAGGGCCTGGCCCCGGCCGACATCACGGGTAAGTTCACCTTTACCGTGACCGCCGACGAGGCTGGTGCCCCGATGCCCGAGCGCACGACCGCAACCAACGACGCGGCCGGCAACGTGGACTTTGGCAAGATCCACTTTACGCTCGAGGACCTCAACCGCGCCCTGGGCGTGGCGGACGATGCGACCGATAAGGCCGAGGCGGACGAAGCTGACGAGGCCGAGGCCGACGAGGCTGACGAGACCGAAGCTGAAGAGGCCGACGCTGACGCCAACGCCGACGAGCCCGAGCCTGCGGCCCCCACCGCTCCGCGCTCGCACACTTTTACGTACACGGTAACCGAGACCGGCAGCGCCCCTGGCGTGACTAACGATGCCAACGCCACGCGCAAGGTTTCCTATACCGTGACTGACGACGGCACCGGACATCTGAGCGTCAAGCGCGAAGGCGACGACGGTGCTGCCTTCACGTTCACCAACACCTACAGCGTGGCGCCTACCGATTCTTCCGTGACCGATCAGGTCAAGACGGTCAAGCGTCTGACCGGACGCGACCTTGCAGCTGGCGAGTTCACGTTTGATCTGCTCGAGGACGACGTGGTTGTCGCAAGCGGCGCCAACGACGCCAACGGCACTGTGACACTGAGCCCGATCCGCTACGAGGCGCCCGGCACGCACACGTACACGCTGCGCGAGGCTTGCCCCAACGCGCTCGGCCTGTACAAGGGCGTCACCTATGACGGTACGACCTACACCGTCGTGGCCACCGTCTCTGACAACGGCGATGGCACGCTGACCGCGACGCACAAGCTCGAGGGAACCACCGAGTCGGCTGGCTTTACCAACAAGTATCACGCCATGCCCACGCAGGTCTCCATCGGCGCCATCAAGGTGCTCGAGGGACGCGAGCTCAAGAAGGACGAGTTCAGCTTTAAGCTCGTTGGCGAGGGCATCGAGTCCACCGTCACCAACGATGCCGACGGTAAGATCAGCTTCGACAAGTTTGAGTACGACGAGCCCGGTACGCACGTCTACACCATCAGCGAGGTCAAGGGCGACGAGGCCGGTATGACCTACGACAAGTCCGTCTTTACCGCGACCGTCAACGTGGTCGATGACGGCGAGGGCAGCCTCAAGGCAAGCGTCGCCTTTGCCAAGGGCGACAAGAGCGTCGAGGGTATCGTGTTCAACAACACGTACAAGAAGCCCGAGACGCCCGTGCCGACGCCCGATCCCGGCACGCCCAAGACCGTGACGAACATCGTCAAGACGGTCAAGGGTTTCCTGCCCACCACGGGTGACCAGCAGGCCGCCGCACTGCTCATGGCATTTGTTATCGCCATGGCCGGCGTCGGAGCCCTGGTCTGGGGTATCCGTAAGCGCTAGGCACGTCGACAGCGCCCGGGGCCAAAAGGCCCCGGGCGGCCGGCAGGGCTAAATCCCGACCTACTCCTACCCCCAGCCGCCACGGAGGCATCTCCCTCCTCCGTGGTGGCGCTTTTGTGCGTTGGGGAGGAGGGCGCGCCACGAAACCGGCCCATCTACTACGTTTAGCCCCTTACCCCCAACCATGCCGAAAAGCGCAAAAACAAAACCGCAGGTAGAACGCCTGCGGTTTTGTTCAAAACGAAGGTATGGTCAGGGGTATCGAGTCAAACGTAGTAGATGGGCCGATTTCGTGGCGGGCGGTTTCGGCTGATCCATTGGGGACGGAGGAAAACGGCTCATTTTGGTCCCGCGAGGCTGGCGGAGACACTCGTGCAGGGCCGCCCGAACAAAACTATGCCGGTTTACTACGATGAATCCGAGATTCCTGACCACACCCGCATTTTTGCAAATATCGCAAGTGTTCTACCTGCGGTTTTGTAAGTGCGCAATTTGCCGTGGTCGGAGATATGCGGTTCATCGTAGTAAACCGGCATAGTTTTGAAATGGCATCAAATTGGCGGCAGCCAGCGGCTAGCCTCGCAGATAGGCGATGGCGATTTGGGTGCGGTTGCGTAGCCCCATTTTGGCTAGGATTGAGCTGATGTGGTTGCGCACGGTGCCTTCGCCCATATAGGCGGTGGCAGCGATCTCCTTGTTGTCGAGGCCACGGGCGATGAGCTCGGCGACTTCGAACTCGCGGTCGGTCAGGCCGGCAAAGGCGGCGGGCCGGCGGGTCGCGCCGGCCTCGACGTCCGCCCCATCAAAGTTGATATCTTCGATCGCCTTGCCCTCGAGCACGCGTTTGCCGTCCATGACCTGCGCCAACGCCGGCGGAATGGCAGCGACATCGGTCTTGATCAGGTAGCCGCGGGCGCCCAGCTTGAGCGCCGACACAATGTACTCGTCATCCGAGAACGTCGTCAGAAACACCACGCGCGCTGCAGGGTCGTGCTCAAGGATCTCGCGCGCGGCCGAAAGGCCGTCGCGTCCCGGCATCTGGATGTCGAGCAGCGCAATATCGGGTGCGTGCTCGGCGTAGAGCGCCACCGCATCGTTGCCGTTGGCACCGGTGCCCACTACCTCGATCTGCGGCTGGGCGCCCAGGATAATCTTGAGCGAATCGACCACCAAGCGGTCGTCGTCGACAACAATGAGCCTCATCGGGCGTCATCTCCTTGCTGCTTAGGAACGGTGGCAAACACGCGCCAGCCGGGGGAGCCGGCACGCGGGCCGGCGGTGAAGGTGCCGCCAAGCGCCTCGATGCGCTCGCGCATGGAGGCGAGCCCCATGCCCTCCGTGGCGCCGCGGCCGCTTGCTTGGACCCCGTCCGCGCCATCGTCGGTAACGATGAGCTGGTAAAACGACGGATGCTCCATGCACCGTACGGTGACGGTCTGGGCGCAAGCGTGGCGCATGGCGTTGGAAAGCGCCTCGCGCAGCACCGCCGCAAAGCAGTTGGCGACATTTGCGGGCGCATGCTCGGCCAAAACTTCAAGCTCAATCTGCGGGCCGCCGTCCGAGCGCGCGCCTTCAACAATGCGTTCGAGCTGCACGGAAAGGTCGACGGCGTTGTCGTTGAGCGCGTGGACGCTGGCGCGCACAAGCTGGAGCGCCTCGTCAACCGTGCGTTTAACGTCGGCGAAATCGGCGGCGACGCCAGGCTCGTCGGCGTGGACCACGCGTAGGGCTTCGGCCTGCAGTGAGGCGCGCGTGAGCTGGTGCCCGACGTTATCGTGGATCTCGCGCGCGATGCGGGCGCGTTCGGCGAGCGTCGCGAGCTCGACTTCGTAGTCCTGGCGGTCGGCGAGGTCTCGGTTGCGTGCCTCGAGTGCCAGGGCGCGTTCTTGCAGCTTGTCGCGGGTGCGACGCATGCGTTCCTGTTCGCGTTCCAGCTGCGCGGTGCGCAGCGACAGCAACGTGGCGGCGACCGAAAGGATGGCGGTTAGCAGCAGCGTTCGGGTGGTGAGCGCGCCGCCGCGAAGGTCCGCGACAAGCGCGCAGACAAACACGGCGCCAATCGCCAGCGCGGGCCAGATGCGTTCACGGCGCACGCGTCGCGCGATGTCATAGAGGGCGAGAGGCGCAAACGGCACAAACGGCGGCGCGAAGACAGCCGCGATGATGTAAGCGTAACTTGCGGTCTTGCTTGCGCGACGCGTGCGTTCCCCCTGTGCGACCTCGGCCAGTGAGGTGGCAATAACGCCAAGGCAAAACGCCGCGACCAGGTGAGCGTCCACAGCAAGGCCCATGGCGGCCGCAATACAGCACGCCAGAACGATTGATTTGTCGAAAAGCCTGTTCATACGGGTATTGTACGCGAAGCCGCGCGTGGTGGAGGGACCGCCTGCGCAACCGTGACATTCCTCCCACGCGGCAAAGCGGGGACATCGGCAGGCCGTACGGCCAAGCTCCGCACTCGTGACAAAGCTCACTGGCGCGCGCCGGCGGCTCCTGCGATGATGCAATCGTACCGGGCCGCAATCAACAGAAGGGCCGCCTCATGACAGACATCGTCCACGTCGAAAACCTCGTCAAGCGCTATGACGACCTTATTGCGCTCGACCACTTTAACCTGAGCATCGCCCCCGGCGAGATCTTTGGCCTGCTGGGCCCCAACGGCTCGGGCAAGACCACGTCCATCAACTGTATTCTGCAGCTGCTCGCCTACGACAAAGGCACTATCGAGCTGTTCGGCGAGCCCATGACGCCCGCCCGCTACGACCTCAAGCGCCGCATCGGCGTGGTGCCGCAGCAGGTGGCGGTATTCGACGAGCTCACCGTGCGCGAGAACATCGACTATTTCTGCAGCCTTTACGCCAACGATCGAAAGCGTCGCCGCGCACTGGTCGACGAGGCCATCGACTTTGTCGGGCTGGGCGACTTTACCAAGTTTCGCCCCGGTAAGCTTTCGGGCGGCCTAGCGCGTCGCCTCAACATTGCCTGCGGCATCGCGCACAAACCCGAGCTCATCTTTTTTGACGAGCCCACGGTGGCGGTCGACCCGCAGAGCCGAAACGCCATCCTGGAGGGCATCTGCCGCCTGCGCGACGAAGGCGCCACGGTGGTGTATACCAGCCATTACATGGAGGAAGTCGAGCAAATCTGCAGCCGCATCATGATCATGGACGGTGGCCGCGTGCTGGCGCAGGGCACCAACGACGAGCTCAAGCGCATGATTCAGATGGGCGAGCGCGTGACCGTCGAGGTCGGCGCCGTCGAGGCCGCCACGGTCGAGCGGCTGCGCGCCCTTGAGCACGTGCTTTCGGTTGAGCTGTCCGGCGGCGAGCTCGTCTGCGCCTGCGAGGCGAGCCCGCATAACCTGGTCGACATCCTTGACACGCTGCGCGCTGCCGACGTTGCGCTCGGCCGCGTGTGGAGCGAGCCACCGACCCTCAACGACGTGTTCCTCGAGATCACCGGCCGCGAGCTGCGCGACTAGGGGGCGGCCATGTTCAACACCATTATCATTACGGTCAAGACGCTGCTGCGCCGGCCGAGCACGTGGGTTTGGGGCGCTCTCTTTCCCATCGCGCTTTCCACGATGTTTATGTTTATGTTTGCGAACCTCAGCTCCGACGGCAAGATCGACCCGGTGCCAGTGGCCGTCGTAGCGGATGAGGCCTGGGACGCCTCGACCTTTAAGGATGCGGCGGCTTCGCTTGCCAAGGAAGGCGACGATCAGCTGCTCGAGATCTACGAGCTCGACGACGCAGCCGATGCGAACCGTGCGCTTAAGGCCGGCGAGGTTGCGGGCATCTATACGGTCGACGACGCGGGCGTACCCAAGCTCACACTGCTATCGAGCTACGACAGCTCGCGCGCATCGTCGGTGCTCACCGATCGCAGCATTTTGGAGACGGTGGCAAGCTCGTATACGCAAAATGCCGAGCTCATGCGCCAGATTGCCCAGGACAATCCGGCGGCGCTCGCCGACCCGGAGGCGGTTGCGCGCGCCCTGTCGCTCGAGGGCGGCACCCGCCGCGTAAGCCTGACACGCACCACGCCCGACGGCACGGTCATCTACTACTACGCGCTCTTTGGCCTGGTCGCGATGATGTCTGCCGAGTTTGCCGCCTTGAGCGTCGTCGACCTGCAGCCCAATCTGTCCGGCCTTGGTGCACGTCGCTGCGTGGGCGGTCTTTCCAAGACAGCGTCGCTGGCCGGCATCTTTGTCGGCTCGTGGCTGGTCTCCTTTGCCTCGATGACGATCGCGATCGGCTACGTGCGCCTGGTCGTGGGCGTCGACTTTGGCGGGCGCGAGGGGCTGTGCCTCGCGGGTGGCGCCGCTTCCGCGCTTGCCGCCACGGGCTTGGGACTCTTTGTGGGCACGCTTCCCGTTAAGGGCGGCAAGGCGTCCAAGTCTGGCATCCTCACGGGCTTTGCCACTACGTGCGCCCTGTTCGCCGGCCTCTACGGCGAGCCAGCGATGGCGCTTGCCGACGACGTCGCCCGCGCCTGCCCGGCTGAGTGCTGGCTCAACCCCGTCAAGCTTATCTGCGACATGTTCAACCGCCTGTATTTCTTTGAAGACTTGGGACCTTTTGCCGTTCGCGCCGGCGCGCTGGTCCTCATGACGCTGGTGTTTGTCGCCGCCGCTACGCTGATCTTTGGAAGGAGCCGCTATGAGCACCTTTAAGACCGCGCTTCGCATGGCGCTGGCGCACCCATTCTACCTGCTCATCTATACGGTGTTCATTTCGCTCATGGGCGTATTCATCGCGGCCTCGGTGAGCTGGAACTCGTCGCAGCTCACCGAGTACAAGTCCTACGATGCCAACGTGATCGTGGCCGACCGCGACGGCAGTGATCTTTCACGTGCGCTCACCAAGCACCTAGGTTCGCGTTTTGACCTGGTCATGGGCGTCGGCGACGACACCTACGACCTTGCGGACGCGCTCTCCAAGAGCAATAGTGCCAAGGGCAGCGCCGACTGCGTGTTCTTTATCCCGGAGGGGTTTGAGGACGACCTCGTTGCAGCCGCCCGCGTGGGGGAGTCCCTGCCCAAGCTCGATGTGACCTACGGTGCCGGCACCATGGCGGCGGCGCTTTCGTCTGCCGAGGCCTCGCGCTGGATCTCGCTCGCGGGCGCTGCGGCGGCGCTTGAGCCCGCTGCTTCTAACGGCGACGTTGCCAAGGCCGTCGAGCATGCCGCTGCAAAGCGCGCGGAGGTCCAGATCGAGCAGGTCAAGGTCGACTCGACTGCTGCCGCCACGCTCGAGTCGTACTTCAACTTTGGCGCGTACGCGATTATCTCGTCGGTCATCGTGTCGGTGGGACTGGTGTTCTCGGGCATGAACGAGCCCGAGCGCGTGCGCCGCATGGATGCCAGCCCGGTCTCCGAGCGTCAGCGTTCGCTTGCCGTGTTTGCGGCCGCCGCCGTGCTCACCGTCTGCATTTGGCTCGTGTCGAGTATGATGGGCGTCGTGGGCTTTGCCGGCGCGGTTGCCGAGGTCGGCGCGGGTCGTGTGTGTCTGGCGCTGGCGGCGACGTTTGCCCTGGCGTGCACGCCGCTGGCCGTTGGCTTTGCGTTGTCGAGCCTGGGTGCGCGCGAGGAGCTGCTCAACGGCGTGGGCAACTTACTCGGCATGCTCATGACGTTTTTGGGCGGTGCCTGGATGCCGCTGTCGCTCATGGGCTCGGCCGTGCAGACCGTGGCGCACTTTGTGCCGACATATTGGGTGAACGACGCGATTGGCAAGGCGCTCGCGTCGGACCTGACGTCTGCCATGTTGGGCGACATCGCCTGCGACCTGGGCGTCACCGTGCTCTTTGCCGTGGCCATCGCCGCCGCAGGCCTGGCCCTCTCACGCACCAAATCCCGCGCCTAGTCACCTAGTCATCGGGTACTCATTGGGGACAGACTTAAACGACCAAGAGTGGTCATTGGGGACAGACTTAAACGACTAGTCATTGGGGACAGTCTTTGCCGATCGGCTGTTTTGCCGGCTGGGTTGGCAAAGACTGTCCCCAACTGCCGGTAGGAAAGGAACGTCCCCAACTGCCGGGTGACGAAAGAGTGTCCCTAACAGCTAGTCATTTAAGAACGCCCAATGACTAGTCTGAAATAAAATCCAGGCCTCGCTCCAAAATAGTTCGCCATGGTTTACTATTACGCTCATAAAGTAGTACGAGGCTAACAACGGGGGATACCATGGCAACGCAGGAAGCCTATGTCCAGGTTAAGGATCTCAAAAAGCACTACGGCGACGGTGATGCGCGCCTGACGGTGCTCGACGGCATCGACACGTCCATCAATCGCGGCGAGATCTGCGTCATGCTGGGGCCCTCGGGCTCGGGCAAGTCGACGTTTCTTAACCTGATCGGTGGCCTGGAGGATGCCGACGCCGGCTCCATCATGGTGGACGGCTGCGACCTCACGGTGCTCAAGCCCGCCGACCTGGGTGAGTACCGCCGCCGCGAGCTGGGCTTTGTCTTTCAGTTCTACAACCTGGTGCCCGACCTCACCATCAAGGAAAACATCGAGGTCACGGCGCACCTGTCCAAAAACCCGCTCAATGTCGACGACCTGCTGCGTTCGCTGGGCCTCTACGAGCACCGCAACAAGTTCCCGCGTCAGGTTTCGGGCGGCCAACAGCAGCGCTGCGCCATCGGCCGTGCGCTCGTCAAGAACCCGGGTCTGTTGCTGTGCGACGAGCCCACGGGCGCGCTCGACTACAAGACGTCCAAGGAAATCCTGCAGCTCATGGAGGATGTCAATCACGAGTACGGCTGCACCATCATCATCGTCACGCACAACGCCGCCATCGCCCGCATGGCCAACCGCGTGCTGCGCCTGCGCGACGGACGCATCGTCGAGGATGAGCTCAACGAGTCGCCCGTCGCGGCCGCCGAGCTCGATTGGTAGGCGGCGCCATGACACCCCTCGCAAAACGTCTCCCGCGCGAGCTGCGCCGCAATATCGGCAAGTACCTGGGCATCTTTTTGCTTATGTGCGGAAGCATCGCCCTCACCTCGGGCTTTTTGCTCGCGGCCCACTCCATCAGCTGCCTTATCGACGACATGCGTGATGCGTACACGATTGAGGACGGCCGCGTGACCACCTCCTTCGAGGCCACCGACGAGCAACTCAAGGCTGCCGAAGGCGCGGCGGAGGACGTCGGCGGCGTCACGCTCTACAAGAATTTCTCCATTGACGCCGTCATCAAAAAGACCGCCGGCGACGACGGCACCAAGCGCACGCTGCGCACCTATGCGCACCGCGCTAAGGTGGACATTGCGTCCTACTGTGAGGGCAAGGAGCCCAAAACGGACGATGAGGTGGCAATCGACCGTGTCTTCGCCACCAACAACGACCTCGCCGTGGGCGATAAGGTCGAGCTCGAGGGTCGCACCTACACCATCTGCGGCATCATGACCCAGCCCGATAGCCAGGCGCTGTTCCTCAACAATTCGGACTTTACGGTGAACACCATCACCTATGGCGTGGCCGAGATCAGCGACGCCGGCTTTGCCGCGCTCGAGGACGCTGGCGGCGCACCCGCCTACACCTATTCCTTTACCTTTACCGATCGCGATCTCTCCACTGCAGATCGCATCGATGCGGAGCAGGATATGGTCGAGGCGCTGACCGACGCCGATGCGCGCGTGGACGATCTGGTCGATGCCGATTCCAACCAGGGCATTGGCTATGCGCGCGACGACGTAGACGGCGACTCCATGATGTGGATGACGCTGCTCGACATCATCATCGTGATCATGGCGTTCGTCTTTGTGGTCCTTACCGACGCCACCATCGAGGAGGAGAGCGCCATCATCGGCACGCTGCTCGCCAGCGGCTATCGTCGACGCGAGATCGTCCTGCACTACCTTGCGCTTCCCGCTACCGTGGGCGTGATCGCGGCGCTTTTGGGCACCGCGCTCGGCGTTGTGTTCTTTACCGAGCCCATGCGCAGCCTCTATTACGGTTCGTACAGCCTGCCTCCCTTCCAGGTGTACTGGAGCTGGGGGATCTTTGTGAAGTGCGCTGTGGTTCCCGCCGCTGCGCTCATCCTCATCACGCTGGCGGGTCTGCTTCGCAAGATGGGCAAGACGCCGTTGCAGTTTCTTCGCCACGAGGCGAGCGGCAAGTCTGGCACCAAGCGCGGCCTGCAGCTGCCGGAGCGCATGGGTTTTGTCTCGCGCTTCCGCCTGCGCATCTTCCTGCGCAACTTGGGCAACTTCGCCACGCTCTTCGTAGGTATTGCGTTTGCGTCGCTGCTGCTGCTCTTTGGCCTGGCGATTCTGCCCACGATGACGCACTACGCGGATAACCTCGAGACGAGCCTGGTCGCCGAGTACCAGTACACGCTCAAGGCCCCGCTGGAGCTTGAGGGCACCGCCGAGGAATGTGAGCAGTGGTCGGCACTCGAGCGCTTGCAGTCGGTGGACGGCGCGCTGCTTTCCGCCGCCCGGGATGCCGATGACGAGCTTGACGACGCGGCCGATGCGGCGCAGACGGCAGCCGATGCCGCGACCGCATCTCCGTCTGCCGAGAGCTTGGCCGCGGCGCAGGACGCGCTCGCCAAGGTCCAAGACAAGAAGGATGCGCTTTATGCGCGCCTTGATGATCTTGCCGATGCCCTCGGCTGTGACCGCGACGAGACTATCGACCTGATTGACAAGGCCTCTAAGATCGACACTGACAACGACGACATCCACCCGGTCAACACGACCGACAACGGCGCGGGCACAATCGCGCAGGCCGAGAAATACGCCGTCTACCAGCTGCAATACGACCGCGGCGGCGGAAATGGCGAGGAGACGATTTCCATCTACGGCATCTCGCCCGATTCGCGCTACTGGAAAGGGCTGGACGTCGGCAACGGACGCGTCGTCTTTGGCGGTGGCTTGCTCGACAAGTTTGGCTGGAGCGAGGGTCAGAAGGTTAAGCTTCGCGACAAGTACGAGGGCAAGAATTATTCCTTTGAGTACGTGGGCAAGGACTGCGTTTGGGGCTCTAAGTCGGATATGAATGTCTATATGAGCATCGACGACTTTAACGAGCTGTTCGGCAACGACGCCGCCTACTTTAACGGCTATGTGAGCGACGAGAAGCTCAACCTCGATGCTCGTTACTTTGCCGGCGACACCACGCCCGACGACATGCGCGCCGTGGGCGACCAGTTCATCGGCATGATGAGCAAAATGATCGGCATGATGGTTGGGCTTGCGGTGTTCATCTTCTTGCTGTTTATGTACCTGCTGACCAAGGCTGTGATCGACCACAGCGCCCGTTCGATCAGCTACATGAAAGTCTTTGGCTATCGCGATAGCGAGATTTCGCATCTGTACATCCGCTCGATCACGTTGTGCGTGGCAGCGTCACTCGTGCTGAGCCTGCCGGTCATTATTGGCTCGCTCACGGCCATCTTCCGCTCGATGTTGCTCGCCTACAACGGCAATATCGAGATCTACGTGCCCGCTTGGTCCATGGCGGCGTGCGCAGGAATCGGCTTTGCGACCTACCTGGTCGTGGCACTGCTGCACACGCGCTCCATCAAGCGCGTCAGCTTGGCCGAAGCCCTCAAAGTGCAGGAGTAGCCATCGGGGACAGTCCTTGCCATTCGTCGGCTCGCCGGCCGGCTGGCAAGGACTGTCCCTAACTGCCGGGCGGCGAAAGAGTGTCCCTTGCGACTGGTCATTTAAGAACACCCAATGACTAGGTTCCGTACTTGACTTTAACTCTGCTTTAACTGGTACCATCCTCTATGTCTGTAACGCCATATAGACCGAGGGGATAGATCTATGACCGCAACTGCACCCGCAGCACCCGCTAAGGTGTACTTCACCAACCTGCGCACGCATGCTCGTGAGAGCCAGCTCGACAAACTCAAGCGCCTCATCCGTCACGCCGGAATTGAGCAGATCGACTTTGAGAACAAGTTCGTCGCTATCAAGATTCACTTTGGCGAGCTGGGCAACCTGAGCTTTTTGCGCCCCAACTACGCCCGCGCCGTCGCGGACGTCGTGAAGGAGCTGGGCGGCAAGCCCTTCCTCACCGACTGCAATACGCTCTATGTCGGTAGCCGCAAAAACGCGCTCGAGCACATCGACACCGCCTACCAGAACGGCTTTACCCCGTATGCTACGGGTTGCCAGATCATCATCGCCGACGGCCTCAAGGGCACCGACGAGGCGCTTGTCCCGGTCGAGGGCGGCGAGTACGTGCACGAGGCCAAGATTGGTCAGGCGCTCATGGACGCCGATATCGTGATCAGCCTCACCCACTTTAAGGGCCATGAGCAGGCCGGCTTTGGCGGTGCCATGAAGAACCTGGGCATGGGCGGCGGCAGTCGCGCCGGCAAGATGGAGCAGCATGCCGCCGGCAAGCCGAACGTCGCGACCGAGCACTGCGTTGGCTGCCGTGCCTGCGAAAAGATCTGCGCGCACAACGCCATCTCGTTCGACGGCACCCGCGACCGCGAGCTTGCCAGCGGCGCTACTCGCACGGTGCACGTGGCTGCCATCGACCACGATCGCTGCGTGGGCTGCGGACGCTGCATTGCGGCATGCAACCAGGACGCCATCAAGCCCGGCTATGAGGCCGCGGCCGACGTGCTCAACTGTAAGATCGCCGAGTACACCAAGGCCGTTGTCCAGGATCGTCCCAGCTTCCACATTTCGCTGGCTATGGATATCAGCCCCAACTGCGATTGCCATCCCGAAAACGACACACCTATCGTCAACGATATCGGCATGTTCGCGAGCTTCGACCCGGTCGCCATCGACCAGGCCTGCGCCGATGCCGTCATGGCATCCGAGCCGCTGCCCAACACCGAACTCACCGATAGCGCGGCCAAGATGGAGCATAACCACGAGCATCTGGAGGGCGAGCAGGCCAAGGATCCCTTCTGCATCACGCATCCCGACACCGACTGGCGCGTGTGCATCGCGCACGCCGAGAAGATTGGCCTGGGCACGAGCGAGTATGAGCTCATCGAGGTCAAGTAGCGCCTAGCTATTGGACAAAATAAGCGCCTTTGTAGCGTAAGTTGAGCAAAAGCCGCCCACGAGCACAACGCTCGCGGGCGGCTTTTCAGAAGTGCGGTGAAAAATCGAATACCGCCGACTACAAACCGATTTTTGGCAACAAAACCCCAGACGTTGCTTTTTGCCTAAAAATTCTTGTCGAGGAAGTTGTCGACCGTGTTCCAGTAGAGTTCGGGGTCGACCTGCGCGCTCTTGGCGTGGGTGGCGCCATGGATGGTGAGCTTTTGCTTGACCTTGCTGGCGCACGCGTCGTAGTTTTGGTCGAGCATATCGTACGGCACAAAAGTGTCCTGGTCGCCGTGGATAAACAGCATGGGAACCGTCGCGTGTTTGAGTTGCTCCACGCTGCTCGCCTTATGAAAGTCGTAGCCCGCGCGCACGTTGCATACCAAGTTTGCTACATCGAGCAAGGGAAAGCTGGGCAAGCCGAACACGTTCTTGAGCTGCAGAGAAAACTCGTCCCAAACACTCGTATAACCGCAGTCCTCGATAATGCATTTCACGTTTGCGGGCAGAGATTCCCCCGCGACGTTCATGGCGGTTGCCGCACCCATCGACTCGCCAAAGACCAGGATGCGCGCCTCGGGGTCAGCCTGAACGATTTGCTCGATCCATGCGACGATGTCGAGGCGCTCGGGCCAGCCCATGCCGATATAGTCGCCGCCGGAGCGCTCGTGGGCGCGTGCGGCGGGTGCGAGTACGTTCATGCCGCGGTCGTGGAATCGCTTGACGTATCGGGCCATACCGATGGGCTCGTTGGTATATCCATGCAGGCAGACGGCGTAGTCGTGCGTGCTCTCCGACGCAGCAAAATACCAGGCGGCAAGCTCGGTCCCGTCGTTCGCGGTGAGGCTGCTGCTCTCGCGGTTTTCCTTAAACCACGCCCGTGCCTCGCCCTCCTCGGCGTCCATCTGCTCGCCCTTTTCGGCGTCCTTGCCATCCTGCATCATCTTCATGGTGTACGGCGCTTGGGGGTTCAGGGCAAAGTCAAACAAAAAGTTGCCGGCAAACCCCAGCAGCGCGACAACGAGCACCAGCGTAACGACGCCGGCTATCTTGAGCTTTCGATGGGAACGTGCGTTTTGAGACATGAGAAGCTTTCCTATAAGATGTTAATACATCAACATTTAATGCAAGCGCATTATGGACGTTCGCCGTTGATGCGTCAACAGGCAAAGAATGGGTAAACGAAAGGTCACGTATGGTGCAAATTTCGCACGTACCTAGACGCTTTGATATAGTGTTGAGAACTCTTTACGTTGGAGGATGTAACCGGCATGTCCGATTCGAGCGACAGTTCTAAGCCGCGACCCAAGACCGCGGCCGTTCCACACTACACGGTGGGTGAGGAGATCATGAACTCCGTCACCCATGGTGTCGGCTGCCTGTTGGGTATCGCGGGCCTGGTGCTCCTGATCGTATTCGCCGCCCTGCGCGGCGGAGGCCCGGCCCACATGGCCGCGGCAATTGTCTATGGCGTCAGCATTATCCTCGAATACCTAGCCTCCACGCTCTACCACGCGATTCAGCCCGCGCGCGCCAAGCGCGTGTTTCGCATCATCGATCACAGCTGCATCTACCTGCTCATAGCCGGCAGCTATACGCCGTTTTGCCTCATCACGCTCGCAAACGACGGCGGCGCTGTGCTGTTCTTTGCCGTATGGGCCATCGCCGTCATCGGCATCGCCCTCGAGTGCTTCCTGCGCGAGCGCCAGCCGCATTGGGTAAGCGGCCTGGTCTATCTGCTGATGGGCTGGCTCGTTGTCTTTAAGCTGCCCGAACTTGTGGCGCTGCTCAACCCCGTGGCACTTGCCCTGCTCGCCGTCGGCGGCGTGTGCTACACCGCGGGCGTGCCGTTCTATATCGCCAAAAACGTGCGCTATCTGCACAGCGTGTTTCACCTGTGGGTGCTCGCCGGCAGCATCTTCCAGTTCATGGCGGTGATCCTCTTCGTAATCTAGCGACCACGCCAGCGCCCGTGCCCCCGCTCGGTCGCCAGTGCAATTGCCGTATCCGCCACCAACGTTTTAATCCGACGTCCCGAATCTTGGAGGTTCGAGAAACTCCCGATGGACATAACCATCTCCCTTATCACCACCCTCGTTTTGACCCTCATCAACGGCTACTTCTCTATGTCCGAGATGGCGCTCACCACGGCCAAGCGCGCCGTGCTGGAGCATGAGGCCGAGGAAGGCGACAAGCGCGCCGAGCGTGCCATTAAGCTGGCTGCCGACTCCGACCAGCTGCTCGCCACCATCCAGGTCGCCATCACACTCGTGGGCTTCGCCTCGTCCGCCGTCGCCTCGACGAGTCTGTCCGACCCACTCGCCACGTGGCTCATGAGCTTTGGCATCGCGCCGCTCTCCGCCATCGCGCGCGGCCTGGCGCCGGTCATCATCACCGTCGCGGTCGCCTTCGTGTCCATCGTGATTGGCGAGCTTGTGCCCAAGCGCATTGGTCTGGCCAATGCCGAGGGCGTATCCAAGCAGGTCGTGGGACCGTTGTCGTTTTTCCAAAAGATCGCCCGTCCGCTCGTGTGGCTGACCGGCGCCTGCTCCGATGGCCTGGCCCGCATCCTACGCATCAAGAGCGCCGACGACCGCCAAAACGTCTCGGAAGAAGAGATCAAGTACATGGTCTCGGAGCAGGACGACCTGCTCGACGAGGAAAAGCGCATGATCCACGAGATCTTCGACCTAGGCGACACCGTTGCCCGCGAGGTCATGGTGCCGCGCGTGGACACCACCATGTGCGAGGACGACGAGACGGTCGCCGACGTGCTGTCCACCATGCGCCAGACCGGCTTCAGCCGCATCCCCGTCTATCACGAGGATCCCGACAACGTCGCCGGCATCGCGCACATCAAGGACCTGATCCAACCCGCGCTCGACGGCAAGGGTGACCAGCCCATCGCCGGTTTTTTGCGCGACGCCACCTTTGTGCCCGACACCAAGGATATCCTGCCGCTGCTGTCCGAGATGCAGACCTCGCACGACCAGATCGTGGTGGTCGTGGACGAGTACGGCGGCACGGCCGGCATCATCACCATCGAGGACATCGTCGAGGAGATCGTCGGCGAGATCGAGGACGAGTTCGACCCCGACAACAAGTATCTCACGCGCCTTTCGCGCCGCGAGTGGCTCGTTGATGGGCGTTTTTCGTGCGATGACGCGATTGAGCTTGGTTGGCCGCTTGAGGAAAGCGATGATTATGAGACCATCGCCGGCTGGATTTTGGAGCTTTGCGACTCGGTGCCCGACATCGGAGAGGTGTTTGAGGTCGCGGGGTACAAGTTCAAGGTGCAGTCGATGCGTGGCCAGCGCATCTCGCTCATTCGCGTGATTGCTCCGGCCGAAACCGATAAGAAGGATTCCGAGTCTTCGGTAGACGAGCCGACGACGTCGGGTGCGGGTTCCGCGAATCCGCACGACGGCGACGAGTAGGACAAGGAAGAGTAGGGGAGAGTTATGGCAGGCCTGTTCAACATCCTTAAGGTCACCGTCAGCGAGGACAAGATCTGCGCGCATGTGCTGGTGAACCCCGGCATGCCGCTCATGACCTCGGAGGACATCGAGGCCACGGCGCGCGTGTACTACCTGGTGCCGGCGATTGCCAAGCACCTGTGCCTGGGCGATTCCGGCCGCGAGTTCCAGGACTGCATGGGCCAGACCGAGCTCTGCCACCTGCTGGAGCACGTGACGGTTGAGCTCATGAACGAGACCGGTCTTGCCGGTAGCATCTCGTGCGGCCGCACGCGCGTAAGCGAGCACGACGAGCGCGTCTTTGAGGTTGAGCTTTCGTGCCCCGACGACGCGCTGGCCATCGGTGCGCTGTCTTCGGCCACCTTTATGATGGACTGGGCCTATCTGCACGCCGACCAGCCTGCCCCCGACGTGGAGGGCACGGTCGCGGGCCTGCGCAACCTGGTGCTGGGCATGCGCGCCGAGGCCGAGGGCAAGGATCCTCACGAGGCCGTCGCCGCTGCGAACGGCGAAGATGCTGCCGAGGACGAGGGCGCTGACGAGGGCGATGTGCCGGTCGACGCCGAGCCCGTTGCCGATGCGACCGCCGAGCCCGTTCCCACCGAGCCCCAGGGCGTCCCCAACTTTGACGACGAGCCCCAGGTGGCGATTGATACCGAGGGCGCGGTTGCCGAGAACCACGAGGCCTCCGCTGCCGTCTTTGGCGGTGCGGCGACGGTTCCGGCAGGACCTGCGCATGAGGGCGGTCTGCCGCTCGTGGACGGCGCCGGCGAGGACCCGGGTGCCACGGTGGCCATGCCGGCTATGCCCCAGGAGTAGGCCTAGGCGTTTATCACCATCACATACCTGCGCCTTTGCCGTACGCAGATGAGCGGAGCGGCAAGTGATGCGCTGCGGGTATAATGGACAGCATTCAAACGGTGGGCACCGACGTGCCCGCAGGAGAGGAATGATCATGGGTAAGACTTTCAGCTTTGTCTCCGGCGCACTTTTTGGTGCCGCTGCCGGCGCTATTGTCGGCGTTGCTCTGGCCCCGCGCTCGGGCGCCGAGACCCGCGCCATGGCTGCCGATATCGCCAACGACGCCTGGGACAATATGCGCGACACCTACGAGCACAGCGCCGAGGAGGCCCGTGCTGCGGTGAATGACTTTGGCCCGATGGTCGACGCCAAGACCGATGACCTGCGCGCCAAGGTCGACCTGGCCCGCGAGCGCATGGACCAGCTGCGCGAGCAGCTCAACGACGCCATTTCGGGCGGCAACGTGACGCCTGCCGCCGACGTCGTGGTCGAGAACGCCGTCGAGGCTGATACCGAGGCTGCGGAGCCCTCGACCGAGGCATAATGCGCGCCGGGGATTTTGTCGGTGCCAAGATCTATCGCAAGCCTACCGAGGACAAGCGCACCAAAAAGGACGGCACGCCGCGCAGCCCTAAAAAGCTCGGAAAGATTCACTTTCCGGTCTTTACCCCGGGCGGTACGCGCGTGGTCGGCTTTATGGTCCGCCAGTCCGATATCGCGGGCATGATCGAGCGTCCCGACCGATTCGTAGCGCTCGACGCCATTGGTGTCTACGAGGGCGCCATTGCGGTCGATGACGTCAAGGACACGTACGATGCCGCCGCCGCCAAGCGCCTCGACATCAACCTGGACGATTGCATCATCTGGGTCGGTATGGACGTGCGCACGGAATCGGGCGACGTCGTGGGCTATTGCTCGGACGTTGAGTTCAAGCCACGCTCGGGCATCGTGCAGGCATTCTATGTGACCGCTGGTGCTGCTTCGAGTGTTTTGGTCGGTGACACGCAGGTGCCGCCGACGATGCTGCGCGGCTACGAGAACGGCGCGATGGTCGTCTCGGACGAGGTCAAGTCGCTCGGGTATTCGGGCGGTGCGGCTGCCAAGGCCGCCGAGGCCAGCGTCGTGGTGGGCGACAAGGTCAAAAAGGGCGCCAAGGTGCTCGACGACAAGGGATCGGTTGCCGTGGACAAGGGCAGTCGCGCACTGGGCAAGCAGCTCGGCAAGACGCGCGGCATGTTCAAGGCCTTTAAGGACGAATACCAAAAGGCGAGCGGAGGCTCGTCAAAAGCTACAAAATAGCGACGTACCAAATGATGGGAGGCAAGCCGGAGACCTGTTGCTCCGGCTTGCTGTGTTTATGGGGGAGGGCACATGCGCCAAAACGGATCCAACTTAAACGGGCGTTCGGGTACGCGTCCGACAGCGCGCCGCGACCTGGGGCAGCTGCCCAGCGGTCAGCGCAAGCGTCACCGTAAGCCCGGCGCGATGTATCTCAACCATAGCCGCGGCTTTAGCGATCGCAGCGCTCGCATCGGCAACAGCCGCACACCCCGTCGTTCGTCTCGCCTGCCCTATGCGCTCATCGCCGTGGGTTGCGCGCTCGTGTTGTTTATCGCTGCCGTCGTGGGCTACATCAACCGCAGCGTGGACGTGGAACTTAACGGCCAGAAGACCGCGGTGCGCGTGGGCTCTACGCTGCAGAATCTCATCGACGACCAGGAGTTGACTGACACCTACGACGCAGGCGACCTGCTGGCCGTCGATGACAGCGTGCTCAAGCGCCATGGGGGCGAAAAGCTGTCGGTGAAGGTCGACGGCAAGCGCGTGAAGCAGGGCAAATGGGATAGCCGCGAACTCGAGGGCGGCGAGAAGGTGACGGTCAAGGATGGCCGTAACACCTACGAGAAGCACGAGGTTCAGGCTACGGTTATCGAGCCCAAGCTCAAGGTCGAGGGCACGGGCGCTATCGAGTATGTGCAGACGTGGGGTGTCCAGGGCCGCTCCGAGGTGTGGGTTGGTGAGCAGTCGGGCAAGACGCAAGACCGCGGCGAGGTTGTGCCCGCCACCGATTGCGTTGTTGCGTGCGCCAGCGTGGCGCCCAAGGGCAACAAAAAGTACGTGGCGCTGACGTTTGACGAGGGTCCGAGCGGCGCCACCAAACAGATCTTGCAGGTGCTCAAGGAAAAGGGCGTCACCGCGACGTTCTTCCTTTCGGGCGATGCGGTCGAGGCCTCGTCTGCCACGGCCAAGGCGATTGCCGATGCCGGGTGCGAGATCGGATCCAACAGCTACAGCGACGATTCGCTCAAGGGTCAGGACCGTGAGGCGATACGCGAACAGATCACGAAAGGCACCGATGCGATTAAGTCGGCGACCGGCGTGAAGACGATGCTGCTGCGTGCTCCCTACGCTGCCTTTGACGAGCAAAACTGGATTGATTCGATGGACCTGGTCTCCGCCGTGGTCTCGTGGAATATCGACTCGGGCGACTGGCTGCTCAACGGTGCCGACGAGCAGGTCTCGACGGTGCTCGATTCGGTGACGCCGGGCAATATCGTGCTGCTCACCGACAGAGATGAATGCGCCGAGCAGACGCTCGAGGCGCTGCCGCAGATTATCGACGGCCTCATTGCCGACGGCTACAAGATCGTGACGCTCAGCGACCTGGTCAAGACGGACACGTCGCTGAGCAAAAAGCTCACCTCGCTGACGAAGGTCACCATGCCCAAGGATGCCGTGTTCCCCCAACTTGCCGAGGACGACGACACCACAGAGTAGTCATTGGGTGGTCGTTTAAGAACGTCCCCAATGGCTATGTCACGGATGCGTCAGCGTTTGGTATGCCTGCAATGTGCAGCGCATAAATTCGATGCCGCAGGGCGATGCTGATGCTATAGTTACTGCGGATAATGAGGGTCAAGAGAAAGGTTACAGGTGAAATCCAAACCTCGACCATACAGTCGATGACCCCATGCAGGTGCTTTTTGCGCATGCACGGGGTGTAAGCGTCGAGCGGCGTGCCGCCCGCGCATGCGTATACATATCCAGAAGCCCCCGGACGCCGCACGCGCGGCCGCGTTCGGAGGAATAATGATGGGGAGCACCATTGAATTATCTGAGTGAGATGCTCAAATTGCCGGTCTTGGACGTCGACGGCGAAAAGCTCGGCGTGGTCAACGATTTTGGTATTGCTACCGGCGAAGTTTTTCCGCACGTGACGTCGCTCGCGTTCCGCGGACCCGGCAAGACGCCGTTTATGATCAGCTGGCGCAAATGGGTCGACCGTATCGACGAGACGGGCGTACACCTTAAGACGTCGGCTACCGAAATTCGCTTTTCGTACCTGCAACCGACCGAACTCTTGCTTGCCCGTGACGTGCTCAACAAGCAGATTGTCGACACGCAGGGCATGAAGGTCGTGCGCGTCAACGACATCAAGTTTTCCATGTCGGGCGAAAACCAGCTGCGCCTGCTGGGCGCCGAGGTCGGTGCTCGCGGTCTGCTACGCGCCATCAGCCCCGCGCTCGAGCATATCGTCGAAGGCTTTATGAAGCACCTGGGCAAGCCGCTCAGTGAGGACATCATCGCTTGGTCCTACATGGACCTGCTCGACCGCTCGACCAAGAACATTCAACTCTCGGTGTCGCACAAGACGCTCGGTGAGCTGCACCCTGCCGACATCGCCGACATTATCGAGCAGCTCGACCCGCGCCTACGTGCGCAGGTGTTTGCGCAGCTCGATACTGCCCAGGCCGCCGAGGCCATCTCGGAGTTCGATGACGACGAGCTTATGACCGAGATGCTCGAGGGCCTGTCCGACACGGACGCATCGTCGATGCTGGCCATGATGGACCCGGACGATGCAGCTGACCTGATCGACGAGCTCGATTACGAGAAGGCCGAGAAGCTCCTGCGCCTGATGGGCGTCAAGGAGGAGAAGGCGATTCGTAACCTGCTGGGGTATGAGGACAACACCGCCGGCCGCATCATGACCTCGGAGTTTGTCTCCCTGCCCGCCACGGCAACGGTCGGCGATGCCATCGAGGCGATTCGCGAGCTCGACGAGGACTTCGAGAGCGTCTACTACGTCTATACCGAGGATCCGAGCGGCATGCTGACCGGCGTGCTTTCGCTGCGCACGCTGATCGTAGCCGACCGCGACGCCACGCTGGGTCAGCTGGCCTATCGCGACCTGGTCTATGTGTCGCCCGACGAGGACCAGGAAGACGTGACGGACGAGATGACCAAGTACGACCTGGTTGCCATCCCTGTCTGCGACGAGAACCGTCATATCCTGGGTATCGTGACCTTCGACGACGCCATGGACGTTATCGCCGAGGAGCATCAGGAGGACCTGCAGATCGCCGGTGTCGGCTCGGGCGATAGCGCGTCGGACGACTCGACGAACGTGCTCAGCTGGTTCGTGCATCGCCAGTACTGGGTTGTTGTATGGGGCATCGCGTCGTGCATCATGGCGACCGTGCTGGGAACGGCGCTCGGCTCCGCGCATCTGGTGGTGTTCCCCATGTGCGCCATGCCGCTCGTGCTGCTGGCGGCCTCGCGCATGGTGTCGTTCGTCAAGAACTACTTCCTCGAGTACGACGGCCACGACGACGAGCCCAAACCGTACCTGGGATTCTTCTTCCAGAGCACGGGTATGGGCCTGATCCTTTCGCTCGTGACCTACCTGTGCGCGCAGCTGGTGCGCACCGCCGCGTTCCCCGATGCGCCCATGTTTGAGGAGCAGCTCTTTACCGGCTGCTTTAATATCGCTGCCATCATTTGCCTGGTTGGCAACATGAGCGCCGTGATTTACCTGATGGTGCTGTTCTGGCGTGACGAGCATGACCTCAACACGTCGGGCACCGCCATGAACGTTATTGCCGTCATGATCTCGTGCGTAGCGTACTGCGCCGCTGCGGTGCTGCTCACCATGTCGGTCATTGGTTAGGTGGTCGCGTGCAAAATACCAAGCAAAAGTCGGGCACCAAGCAAAAGTTGACCATCGCGGCCATCTTTGGCGCTATGGGCCCCGGTCTGCTGGCGGCGCTTTCGGGCAATGACGCCGGCGGCATTGCAACGTATTCCAGTGCGGGCGCCAACTATGGCTACAAGATGCTCTGGATGCTTCCCGTCATGACTGTGCTGCTCATCGTGACGCAGGAGACCGCGGCGCGCTGCGGCTGCGTCACGGGCAAGGGCCTGGCATCGCTCATCCGCGAGCGCTTTGGCGTGCGCAAGAGTGTACTTGCTATGGCGGCGCTGTTGATCGCCAACACGGCTGTGACCATTTCGGAGTTTGCGGGTATCGCCAGCGGCCTTGCTCTCTTTGGCGTGCCGGCGAGCATCTCGGTGCCTTTGGTGGCGCTGCTGGTGTGGATGCTTACCATGTCGGGTAGTTTCCAGCGCATCGAGAAGATTCTGCTGCTGGTAAGCTGCGTCTTCGTGACCTATATTGTCGCCGCGTTTATGGCTGGCCCCAACTGGGGTGAGGTCGCGGTCGACCTGGTCGTGCCTAACATTCAAAATGACCCCAGCTACGTGTCGCTCGTGGTCGCAACGATCGGTACCACCATCGCGCCGTGGATGATTTTCTTGGCGCAGAACAACGTGGTCGATAAGAACGCGGGCGAGGACGACATCGTGCTGCAGCGTATTGATACCGTGAGCGGCTCGATCGCTGCTGATATCATTGCGGGCTTCATTATCATCACGACCGGTACGGTGCTGTTCCCGGCGGGTATTCAGATTAGCGATGCCGCCGATGCTGCCCGCGCGCTGGAGCCTATTGCGGGTCAGTGGTCCACGGTACTGTTTGCCTCGGGCCTGGTCGCGGCGAGCTTCTTGGCCGCCTGCGTGCTGCCGGGCGTTACGTCGAGCGCTATCTGCGAGGCATTTGGCTGGGAGCGCGGTGCCGACCGCAGCTGGGACGAGGCCCCGGTCTATCGCGGCATCATTACGGCCATCATCGGTATCTCTGCCGTGCTGGTGCTTATGCCCGGCGTCGATCTGTTCCAGATTATGATGACCTCACAGGTCATCAATGGTGTGCTGTTGCCCGTGGTTCTGGTGTTCCAGGTGGTTATCGCAGCCGACCGTCACATTATGGGTGCCAACCGCAACGGCCGCGTGTGGAATGTGCTCACTTGGGCGACTATCGGTGTGATTACGGTGCTCACGGTCGTCATGTTTGTTCTGCAGGCGATGGGCTACAGCGCTTAGCGCCTCTTTTGGACTCCAAACAGGCCGCCGCCATGGGCTGCGGCCTGTTTTTTTGCCTGCGACCTCTTGGGACCGGCTCTAAAAGAGTGATTTTGGGTTGTTTGCTGCGGGCTACTTGTCGGTGCCCAGCTTGTGCGGCTTGAAGGCAAGCGCATTGACGAGTGCGTCGGTGGCAGACTTGACGGCTGCCGGCTGCGGATCGTTGACGTGATCCTCGGGATGCACGGGCAGGTCCTTCTTGACTGCATCGTGGATCAAGTTGAGGTACTCAGTCACGCCAGTGGTCGATAGGTGCGTGCCATCGCCATCGAACAGGTCGTTGCGGTTGGCACTGTATCCGTACCAGTCGATAACGCGCACGTTCTTGTAGCGCGTAGCGGCGTTGGCGATGGCCTGGTTGGTAGAGCCAACCCACGGCTGCGGGCTGCGCGTGTTCACAAACACCACAATACGCTTATCTCCTGCATCGGCCATGATGGCGTCGATCTGGTCGTCGGTTACCAAGCCGTTGGTGCCCAGTGCAAAGACCACGATCTTGCCGGCAAGGTTCTGCTGGATATAGCCCTCAAATGTCGCACGGCCCGCATCGAACTGGCGGCCCTTTTCGGCATCGATATGGCTGTGCGGGAACACACCGTCAAAGGCGTCCACGGCACGCAGCGACACGGAGTCACCGATCATCAACAGGTCGTAGGAGCCATCGGGGAAGCCGTCGTTGTCCTTGTCGGTGTCGTCGGCCGCTTGCTGGTCTTTCGGTGCGGTGTTTTTGGCTTCCTTGTTCAGAACCTCGGCGCCCTCGCCGCTCAGCGCAGACGTCTCGGGCACAAAGATCAGGCCGCCCAGTGCAACGACCAACACGACAGCGCAGGCTGCGCAGGCAGGGACGTGCGCGCGCACCCAGTTGGCGGGCGTGGTGGTGCCATCGCGGAACTCGGATACGGTGCGGCCGAAGGCGCCCTTCCTAAACGGCGTCTCGATAAAGCGATATGAGCATTCGGCCACGGCGACCACCAACAGCACCTGCAAAATGTACTGCCACCACGGTGTATCGTTGATGTTGGCGACCGGGTTCATGAGCAACAGCAGCGGATAGTGCCACAGGTAGATGCTGTACGAGCGCTTGCCAACCCACACGAGCGGCTCGGCGGACAGCGCGCGGGCAACCATTCCCTGGGGCTGCACGCAGGCCGCGATGACCATGAGCGTGAGGATCGAGCACAGCAGCGTGCCTCCGCGATACTGGAAGGCGGTGTAGCCGTTGGTGAGCGCGACCATGGCGGCAAGGCCAACCAGACCCACGACGCCCAACACATCGATGGATGCGGGCGAGGACCAAAAACGCACGAGGGCGCTCGGCTGTGCCGGGGCGGTCTCGGCTGCTTCGTCGGCCTTCTCGCCAGGCTTGCCCTCGGCGTTCTTGCCGTGCTTGGCGGCGCCAGCTAGGCGATTGAGCCCCAAACGACGAGCGAGACGCACCGGCGCCAGGTCGCGATCGGGGATAAAGGCCATCCAGGCACCCAGCAGCAGCGAGAACACACGGGTGTCGGTGCCGTAGTACACGCGGCTGGGGTCGGCGGCAGGGTTATAGAGCACCATCATGGCGATGGCGGAGACAGCAGCCAAGCCCAGAACCACGCGGCGCGCGTTGGGCTTGCTCACATGCATGGATACCATGGCAAACAGCAGTGGCGGCCAAATCAGGTAGAACTGTTCCTCGATGGCAAGCGACCAAAAGTGCGTGAGCGGCGAGGGGTCGCCCAGGGCATTGAAGTACGAGACGTTTTGGGCAATCTGCCACCAGTTGTTGAAGAACAGCAGCGACGGCAGGATGTCGGGACGCATCTTGGTGAGCATCACGTGGTTAAAGATAGTGCACAGCGCGCAGGTTACAAACACTACCGTTACCACGGCGGGGACCAGGCGACGGATGCGGCGAATCCAGAAGCTCTTGAGGTCGATGTGGCCGGTCTTGGCGACTTCGTTGAGTAGCAGGCGCGTGATCAGATAGCCCGAAAGCACAAAGAAGATTGTGACGCCGAGCAGACCGCCCTGCGCCCACGTGAGGTTGAGGTGATAGAGCACCACCGCGACGACGGCAAGCGTGCGCAGGCCGTCAAGGGCAGGGATGTAGCGGGACTTGGGGCGAGCAGGCGTCTGCTCCGCGGCGGGAGTGTTGGCGCGGCCCGCGTTGTTGGCAGAAGCGCGATGGGGGCTCGCGGTGCGTCGCGGTTCGTTGGCACGGCGTTCGCCCTTCACGCGTTCGTGCGGCGCCGGCTCGTTGCCCGTGCGGCGTCGACCGCGCGAGCCCGATTGCGAGAGTTGTTCCATAAAACATCATCCAATGACGAGAATAATCAGCACGCCTTCATTGTAGCTGCCTGCTCCTGTGAATGCTTGCTGCTGGCGTAAGCTCAAGCGCGCGTCCACATCAAAGTGAACTAAAGTTATAGAGGTGCGAAGGCGCGCAATCGACGGTCGACGGTGGGTGCAAAGCCCGCAGATGAGGAGGTTTCCATGGCAGATCGCGGCATCGTTGCGGTGTTCGGCAGCATGAACATGGACCTTTCGGTGGCGTGCGAGCGCATGCCGCGCGCGGGCGAGACAGTCGGTGGTAGCGGTTTTATCACCAACGCCGGTGGCAAGGGCGCTAACCAGGCCGTCGCCGCCGCGCGCATGGGTGCGCGCACGTGCATGATCGGCGCGGTCGGTCGCGACGCGTTCGGCGCGTCGCTCGTGGCGGGGCTCCAAGACGCCGGCGTGGACTGTGACTTTGTAGTGCATCGCGATGACGTGGAGACGGGAACGGCGACCATCATTCGCTGCGAGGGCGACAACCGCATCATACTGTCACCGGGCGCCAACCATGCGCTTGCGTGCGCGGACGTTGCCTGCGCACTGAGGCGTCTGGTGGCCCATGAGCTCGACGGCGACGCCAGCGAGATTGCCCCGGCTGTCGGAAGCGTCTTTATCGCCCAGGGCGAATGTGACCTTGCGGCGACGGCCGAGGCGCTTGTTTGCGCTCACGAGCTGGGGTTCTATACGGTCTTTAATCCAGCGCCCGCCTGCGAGCTGCCTGCGGAGGTCTGGCCTGCGGTCGACCTGGTCTGTCCCAACGAGACCGAGTGCCAGGTGCTGACGGGAATCTTGCCCACGGATGATGTGAGTTGCATCGCCGCGCTCAAAGCCCTGCTTGCCAAGGGCGCCGGCGCCGCGGTCATCACGTTGGGCGGTGCCGGCTCGGTTACGCTCGGCGATGGCGGTGAGCTGCTGCGCATGCCGGCACTTTCGAGTATGGTAGTCGATACCACGGCCGCCGGCGATACGTTTATCGGCGCGTTGGCGGCGGCTCGCCTAGAGGGCTTGCCGCTCTTTGAGTGCATGGCCGCGGGTGCTCGCGCCTCGGCAGTGACGGTGTCGCGCCTGGGCGCTCAGCAATCGATTCCCACGAGCGCCGAAGTTGAACATTGGTTTAGTTAAACGATAAAGACGGAGAAGCGGAGTAGAACAATGGCAATCAAGAAGCTGATCCTTGATCTGGATATGGGTGTGGACGATGCGATGGCGCTGGCCTATGTCATCGCGAGCCCCGAGGTGGAGCTCGTGGGCATCACCACGTGCTTTGGCAACGTGCGCGTCGAGCAATCGGCGCACAATTGCCTGGCGGTGCTCGATCTGCTGGGTCGCCCCGAGGTTCCGGTGTACCTGGGTGCCGACCGTCCTCTGCAGGCGACTGAGCCCTATACGCCGCCGGCGTCCACCGCGCTCATTCACGGCAAGAACGGCATCGGCGGCGCGAGTGTGCCCGCGTCGCCCTACGAGCCGGTGGGGGCGACCTCGGCCGACGGCAACGCTGCGGTCGATTATCTGATCGATGCCGCGCGCACTTATGGTCCCGATCTGGTCTACGTAGCG
This sequence comes from uncultured bacterium, assembly GCA_905215725.1. GTDB lineage: Bacteria > Actinomycetota > Coriobacteriia > Coriobacteriales > Coriobacteriaceae > Collinsella. Next base: position 33,810 of record CAJMRD010000005.1, read on the forward strand.
ACTGGCCCGCTCTCCAACCTGGCGCTCGCCCTGGAGCGCGATGCGGCGGCGATGATGTCCATCGGCCGCGTGGTCGTGATGGGCGGCGCCCTTACCGTGCCCGGCAACGTGAGCGCGGGCGCCGAGGCCAATATGGCGAGCGACCCCGAGGCAGCCGACGCGGTGCTGCGTTCAGGTCGCAAGCTCACCATGGTGGGTCTGGACGTGACGCATCGCGTGGTGCTCACACGCCGCGACGTTGCCGGCTGGACGGGCTCGGGCACTATGGCTGGCTGCGCATTTGCGAGCATGGTCGAGCACTACATTGGTTCGTACGAGATGAACGCGCCCTACCTGGGCGGCTGCGCGCTGCACGATCCGCTGGCGGTTGCCGTGGCGATCGACCCCACGCTCGTAGGTGCGCTCGCCTGCAACTTGCGTGTTGACTTGCTGGGCGAGTATCGCGGCCGCACCATCTGCGATGAGCGCCGCCTGTCCAATCCGGACAAGAGCGCGCTTGTGGCACTGACCGTGGATGCTCCGCGCTTCCTTTCCGAGTTCAAGGCACGCATGGCCCGCGTCTTGGGCTAAGTTGTCTTTTTGGGACGGGGCTTTTTGACTGGTATGATTGGTGCGACCAATCGAACCAGCTAAAAGAGCCCCGTCCCAATTTGACTATCGAGAGGATCTGCCATGGAGCGCATCGCCAGCTTTTCCGTTGACCATCTGTTGCTTGAGCCCGGCGTGTATGTGAGCCGCATCGACCGCGATCCGGCGACCGGGGCCGCCGTCACCACCTTTGACCTGCGCCTGACCACGCCCAACAAGGAGCCGGTCATGAACACGGCCGAGTGCCACACCATCGAGCACCTGGGCGCGACGTTCCTTCGCAATCATGCCGAGTGGTCGGGCCGCATTGTCTACTTTGGCCCCATGGGCTGCCGCACGGGCTTTTACCTGGTTGTGTTTGGCGAGGTGACGAGCGAGGAGATCCTGCCGCTCGTGCGTGAGCTGTTCGAGTTTGTCGCCGGCTTTGAGGGCGATGTCCCCGGTGCCGCTCCCGAGGAGTGCGGTAACTACCTGGACCAGAACCTCCCCATGGCCAACTGGCTTGCGCGCCGCTACCTCGACCGCGACCTGGCCGATATCGACGAGAAGCACCTGCACTATCAGCAGGCGTAAGGGCTTTATCGCCCAAAACGCGCGCATTGGGCGCCTTTTTGCTGAGTGGTCGGGACGAGTGTTTAAAATCGCTTATGTTTGTTCTAGAATGTTCATACTGTCACATAAACGAACAGGAGCGAACATGCATATCTACTCTGTCAACGATCCCGAGTTCAAGTCCTATGGCAACGTTTGGGATAACGTTCCGTCCGAGCTTACGTCGCCCGTGCTCGAGGCGCTCTCTGCCACGCCCATTCCCGAGGGCAGCAAGTACGTTGCGAGTGCGCCGGAGCTCGAGGACGTCAAGGATGCCGACAAGCTTGGCTTTCTCATGTTTGGTGGCCGTCCCTTCCAGCTCGGCTGGTGCAACGGCCACAATACACGACTCAACTGCCTGGAGTATCACCGCGCGAGCGAATTCAACTTGGGCGCTCGCGACTTTATCCTGCTCGTGGCGCATCGCTGGGAGATCGAGGACGGCAAGCTCGACACCGCGTGCGTCAAGGCGTTTCGCGTGCCGGCGGGTACGGTCGTCGAAGTCTTCAACACCACGCTCCACTACACGCCGTGCATGGTCGACGACGGTGGCTTCCAGGTGATGGTGGCGCTGCCCGCCGGCACCAACGGCCCGCGCCCCGAGGCTGCGGCCGACATGCCCACGGCCGGCGACAGCTACTGCTACTGGAAGGCCGACAAGTGGGTTCTCTGCCATGCTGACAGCCCCAAGGCTGCCGAGGGCGGCTACGTAGGCCTCATCGGCAAGAACCTCGACATCACCGTGGACTAGCGCATCGCCCCAAACCACCACAAAGGTGCCTGTCTCCTTTGCGGTGGTTTGGGGCGGGCGGATATCGGGAAGTGCCAGACGGGGGAGGCTGCCGGGCGCCTTGCCGTCTGCGGATTTTGGGACATGCGGCCCGCTTTTTCGACCCATCTGTCGGTACACTTAAAGCACTATGGGTACCCGCGAGCGACATATCGGCCACGCGGCCGCCCGATCCGCTCCCGTGGCGGATCCCAGGGGCGGCAGGCTCTTCGCCATGCCGCGATTCCTTGTTGGCATAACACATCAGGTGTACCGCCACCGCGTCTTTGCTATCGCCGGTGTCATCACCGCGCTGTTCCTCATGCTTTTGGCGGTCTTGCCGTCGCTGTTCGCCTTCGACCCCAAACTTTCTAACGCCGTGCCCGCCCATAGCGAGGTGTCCGAAGAGGTCGTGGATGCGCTCGTCCATTCGAGCTCTCTCCCGCTGCTTGTCGCCGCAATAGTATTTTCAATTTGGGGCGTATCGGTCTATCTGCGCTGTTTGGACTATGTGTTGCGCCGCCGCCTTGTTGCCATCGCCACCATCTGCACCCTGTGGATGATCGAAGTCATTCTCAAGTACAAGTCGTTCACGCCGTTCTATGCCACCGTGCTGTGGTACCTGTACTACGTGCCCATGACGCTCATTCCGCTGCTCTACCAGTTGTGTGGCCTGCGCCTTGCGGGCCTGGAGCAACACCGCCTGGGTCGCCGCTACTGCGTTGCGCTGTGGATTGTGGCCATCCTGCTTATCGGATTTGTGCTCACCAACGATTTTCACCAGCAGGTCTTCCGCTTTGACCGTACAAGCGACACCTGGAGCAACGATTACACGTACGGCTGGGGTTATTTCGCTGTCTTAGTGTGGACGGCCTTTAACTTCGTGGCCTTTTTTATCCTGGTGGGCCGGTCCTCGTCCTTTCGCATCCAGCGTTTCTCGGGCACGGCGGCGCTCGTACTGCTGGGTGGCGCATTCTTTGCCATCTCGTATGCGTTGCGCGTGCCCTGGGCATGGAGGCTCAACTTCTCGCTCGTCTATTGCGTCCTGTGCGTGGTGGCGATGGAAATCTGTCTCGATTGTGGTGTCATTCCGTCGTATCACGACATCGCCGGCATTTTCGACACCTTGCCGCTCGACCTCAAAGTTCTAACGCGCGACCTGCAGGAGGTCTATGCCACGCCGGTGTCAAAGCCAATGCCGGTAGGCGTGCGCGAGGAGTTGCGGACCCAGGAGCACGGCCACGCCCATGCCTTTGCCGTGGCGTCCGATCCCGATGTGATGTACCGTGCCTTTCCACTGCTGGGCGGATCGGCCCTGCTTGCCCAAGACGTGTCGGAGCTCAACGAGCTTAACCGTGAGCTGGCACATCGTCGCATGGAGCTGCAGCGTCAAAACGAGCTGCTCGCCGCCGACTACGACCTTAAGACGCATTTGGCAGATCAAGAGGCCGAGACCTTGCTGGTCCAAGACGTGGACCAGGCGATTGCCCGCGCGCTCGAAGGGATGTACGACCTGCTGAGCTCGCTGCCGCCGTTGACCGACGAGGCGTCTTCGCACGAGCGTTACCGCATGCTGCAGCGCGCAAAGACGCTCGTCGCCTATTGCAAGCGCAAGGGGTCGCTCACGTTGGCACAGCATGGGGAGAGCGGTTTTGATCGCGACCGCATTCAGCTCATTGCCAACGAGCTCGCAAGCGACCTGCGCACCATCGATATCGATTGCGCCTCGATTATCGCCATACGGCGCCCGATGCACGCCAGTACGGTAAGCGCCCTGTACGACTGCGTGTATGACTTTGCGTTTTTTGCCTACACCACCGACCATCCGGCGCTTATGTATCACTTGGGCGACCATGACCGATGCAGTGTCGAGCTGCGCGCCACGCTTTTTTCCAACGATGATGCAGATCTTTCGCAGACGCCCGCTGCGCAAGAGCTCGAAAGCGCTCTGCAAGGGCGCAACGTGGCATACCGCCTTGAGGGCGAGCCCGGCCAGCTGCGCATGATCGTCTTGATGCCGAGGGCGGGTGAGTGACGATGCAGATTTCGCTCATCCTTCCCCAAATCGTTGCGCTCGATGTTGTCTTTGCCCTGGCTGCGTGTCTGCAGACGATCCACGTCCCGCTCATTTCATCGCGCCGCTCGTCCTATAACCGTAAGGTGATTTGTGCCTACGAGGCGAGCCTTGTGCTTCACCTAGTTATTTCGGCGCTCATCTTGTTCGCGTCGTCTGGCTCATATCTGGTGGCGCCGCTTGACGTTTGTGCCAGGGCAATGGGCGGAGCGTTGTGGCTCAATGCCGCGATCTTTGCCTATGGCGTGGTGCTTATGGTGCACTATCGTCGCCCCGTCATGCTGGTCGAGCTGCTGCTTGTTGTCGCCGTTACACCGCCGGTGGTGCTTGCCATGGGCTCGGCGTGGACCGTTGTCCTTATCGCAGAGGGAGCGTTCTTCCTGTTCCGTTCCATCGCGGCGCTCTTGATGGACGTCCGTAACCGCCAGGAGGATATCACCGCATTCTCGACGATTGAAACCATCAACGTGATTCCCGTGGGCATCCTGTATCTAGACCCGAGGGGCCGTCCGCTGCTCATGAACCGCTGCATGCGTAAAAACCTGGTTGAGCTTCATATGCCAACCGATCTACGCGACATGAGCGGCACATGGAACGACCTGCGCAAACTTAGCATGCAAATGCCCGAAAGCAGCAGGAACCGTGTGCGGATTAATCTGGACCGCTTTGGTGAGGCGCGGGCGGTGGTCGAGGTCTCTCCCGCCGAGATTCGCCTATTTGTGTGCGATCGTGTTATGGTTTCGGGCCGTTCGTTCGAGCGCATTATCGGTCTTGATGTGACAGAGTACGCGCATGCTCATGACCGCTTGGCGCAAGCCAACCACCTGCTTGAGCTTGCGGGCCAAGAGCTCCAAGCCCAGATCGAAGAAGTCAAAAAGGTCGCCGACAATGCTGCCTACCTGCGCATGCGCGCCCGCGTGCACGATGTAATCGGTCAGCGCCTGTCCATCCTCCATCGCTATCTGGAGGAGGGTCGCCTTGACGACGAGTCGCTCGAGCAGATCGATCCGCTGCTGCGCTCAATCTCCGACGACTTGCGCAGCGGCGGCG
>CAJMRD010000006.1 GCA_905215725.1 uncultured bacterium
CCGGACAGGCCTGCGGTGTCCACCCGGTGACGCGGCTGGATCGCGACACATTTGGCGTCGTTTTGTTCGCAAAAAATGCATACATCCACGAAAAATTCTGCGAAATGCAGAAGAAACATCAAATTTCAAAGACCTATCATGCCAGCGTCTACGGCACAAAAATGGCAGATTTCGGGCTGATCGACCTGCCGATCCTGAAGCTGCCGGGAAGAAGCCTTCTCCGGACTGTCGCACCAAACGGGAAGAAATGCAGAACATTATTTGCTGTTTTAGCACGCTTTCAGGACGTTTCAGTGCTGGAATTGAAGCCGGTCACCGGGAGAACGCACCAGCTGGGAAACGATGACACGCTCGGCACCATTGATGATGAAGGTACCGGCATCGGTCATCAGGGGAAAATCTCCCATGTAGATGTCGGATTCCTTGATCTCGCCGGTGACCTTGTTGATAAGCCTGGCGCGCACGCGCAGGGGGGCGGCATAGTTTACATCCCGCTCCTTGCACTCCAGCAAGGGGTACTTTGGTTTGTCATCCAGCGTAAAATCAATGAAATCCAGCTGCAGATTGCCCTGATAGTCGGTGATCGAGGAGATGTCCTTGAATACGGCCCGGAGACCCTCATCCAGGAACCACTGATAGGAATTTTTCTGTACTTCGATGAGGTTCGGCATCTCGGCCACTTCATCGATGTGGGCAAAGCTCTGGCGGATATTTTTGCCCAGTTTTACGGGTTTGGTGTTTACCATCCGATGTTCCACTCCATTCCATCATTTTTTCGCCATCACTTGGACATCAATGACTGCATAAATATTTGTTGATTATGCACAGTATCACGAGAGTATTATCGTGACTTATGCACACTTGACAATACCGTTTAGTCATAAAAAGCCATTATGATACAGTATATTATTGTAGTCCCGAAACGGGGCCTTGTCAAGCAGAAATTCCAAAAAAAATGGTGAAATTTTAGTGACGGAAATTTTGACCAGAAACGCCCCGAAAGACGGCGAAACGCCCCGGACGCTATCCCATAAATGGGACAGGCCCGGAGCGTGATGACGCAGAGGGGAAATTACTTGTAGAAGGCACGCATGGCACGATAGGTCATGTAGACATCGGCCTTGGCGACGACCTCGAACGGGGCGTGCATGGAAAGCACCGGAACGCCCAGATCGACGGTATCGATATTGTGCTGGGAGACATACATGGCAACGGTGCCGCCGCCGCCCTGGTCTACCTTGCCAAGCTCGCCGGTCTGCCAGCCAACATGCTCGGCATCCAGAATACGGCGGGCGAAGCCCATCATCTCAGCGGTGGCATCATTGGTGCCGGCCTTGCCGCGGGCACCGGTGTACTTGGTCACCACGACGCCGTAATTGATGTAGCTGGCGTTGCGGCGCTCATGCACCTCGCCGTAGATGGGATCGAAGGCGGCGTTGACATCGGCGCTGAAGCAGTGGCTGTTAGCGGCCACATGGCGCACCTTGCAGCCGGCCATATCGGCCAGATCCTCAATGAAATCCTTGAGAAAGTAGGAGTTCATGCCGGTGGGGCCGTTGCTGCCGGTTTCCTCTTTATCCGCCAGAATGGTAACGGAGGTATACTCGGGGGATTTCTCATCGATCTCCGCCATGAGGATGGGATAGGCGCAGACGCGGTCATCGTGGCCGTAGGCGCCGATCATGGAGCGATCGAGGCCGAGATCCCGGGCCTTGAAGGCGGGAACGGCGCACAGCTCGGCGGAGAGGAAGTCCTCCTCCTCGACGTCGTACTGCTCCTTGAGGATATCCAGGAACATCTGCTTGACGGGCTCCTTGGGAGCGTCCTTGTCGTCCTCATCGAACTTGACGGGACGGCCGCCCACGATCACGTCGAGGATCTCGGCGTCGACGGCATCCTTGGCGGGCTTGGCCATCTGCTCGCTCGAGAGGTGGATCAGCAGGTCGGAGATGGTAAAGACCGGATCGTCGACCTTGTCGCCGATGTTGATGTCGACAGTGGTGCCGTCCTTTTTGCAGATGACGCCTACGAGTGCGAGCGGGGAAGCGACCCAGTGGTAGCTCTTGACGCCGCCGTAGTAGTGCGTGTCGAGATAGGCCATGTCGCCGGCCTCGAAGGCGGGGTTTTGCTTGAGGTCCAGGCGCGGCGAGTCCACGTGGGCGCCCAGGATGTTAAAACCCTGCTCGAGCGGGGCGGTGCCCAGGTTGACGAGCATGAGGTCCTTGCCGTGATTGGCGGCGTACACCTTGTCGCCGGCCTTGAGCGCGCGGCCCTCGGCGATCACGGTCTCCAGATTGACGTAGCCCGCCTCCTCGGCCATCTTGATACCGGTCTTGACGCACAGGCGCTCGGTCTTGTTCTCGCTCAAAAATTGCTTATAGCCGCGGCAAAGCTCCTCGAGCTCCTCGATTTGCTGTGGCGTGTACTTTTTCCATGCGCAGGGACGCTCCATGACGCAGGCTCCTTTCGGATCGATCGTGCTGGTTGATGTACCGTGAGCCATCGTATCACGCGCGGGCCCGCGGCGGCAGGGAAGCCTGATGTGCAGTGGCCGTGGGGCGGGGAGCGTGTAAACTGGAGTGAGCAAACCGTGCCCAGCCCAAAGCGAGGTATTCAATATGTCTGACAAGCGCCGTACCTTTGCCGTCATCGACGGCAACTCGCTCATGCACCGCGCCTTCCACGCCGTGCCGCCCACCATGAACGCGCCGGACGGTCGTCCCACCAACGCGATCTTTGGCTTTTTGAATATGTTCCTCAAGATGATTGACGCCTTTAATCCCGACGGCGTTGTCGTGGCGTTTGACAAGGGCAAGCCGCGCGTGCGCATGGAGATGCTGCCGCAGTACAAGGCTCAGCGCCCGCCCATGGACCCTGATCTGCACGCGCAGTTTCCCATGATTAAGGAGCTGCTCGCCGCGCTCAACGTGCCGATTCTGCAGTCCGAGGGCTGGGAAGGCGACGATATCCTGGGAACCATGGCGCGCCTGGGCGAGCAGGCCGGCTGTGACATGCTGTTGGTGACCGGTGATCGCGATATGTATCAGCTCGTGACCGAGCACGTCAACGTGGTCTCGACCCGCAAGGGCCTGTCCGACGTGGCGATCATGACGCCCGAGAGCGTGGACGATCTGTATCACGGCATCACGCCGGCGCTCGTGCCCGACTTTTATGGTCTGAAGGGCGACACGTCCGATAACATCCCCGGCGTGCCGGGCATCGGCCCCAAAAAGGCGAGCGCGCTCATTGCGCAGTACGGTAGCCTGGACGAGGTCATCGCACACGCCGACGAGGTCAAGGGCAAGATGGGCGAAAACCTGCGCGCACACATCGACGACGCGCTGCTGAGCCGTAAGGTGGCGACCATCCGCACCGATGCGCCCGTTGAGCTCGATTTTGAGGCGACGTCCTTCCCGGCGTTTTCTGCCGATGAAGTTTCCGCGGCGCTGGGTACGCTTGGTATCACCGCCATGCAGAACCGTTTCTTAGCGCTGATCGGCGGCGAGGGCGGGGCAGCTGCCAGCACGTTTGAGATTCCCGCCGTTTTGCGCGCAGCCGCCGGCGATGCTGGCGCGCTTGGTGCCGTTGCGGCTGAGGTCTCCCGCGTGATTGATGCCGGCGAGTGGGTCGCCGCCGTGGTGGACGATGACAAGGAAGAGGGCGCGCTCTTTGGGCTGACGCGCACGCTGTGGTTGGCGACGTCCAAGGGCCTGTTTGCGCTCGAGGAGGGCGACAGCGGTGCGGCGGCTGAGGTTGAGGGCTTCAACTTCGCCCACGGCGTGATTGCCGGCGTGCTCGCGCGTCTGTTTATGGAAGGCCGTGTGGCGAGCCCGGATATGAAGGCGCTTCTGCATGAGCTTTCGCCCATCGATTCTTCTGAGCTCGAGCTCATGGATCCGCTGGCAGTCGATTCCACGCGCATCTTCGATACCGTTGTTGCCGCCTACCTGTTGGATTCCGACCGCTCCGAGTTTGACGAGGTGTATCTGGCCGATACGTATCTGCAGATGGCGCTGCCTGCGGCGCGCGGCGCAGAGGGTGCTGGCGAGGACGCTCCTGCGCCCGCCGCTCGCACGGCGGCCTTGACGCTGGCGCTGGTTGCACCGCTGCGTGACCGCATGGCCCGCGAGAACGCCGCCAACGTGTTCGATGGGATCGAGATGCCGCTCGTGCCGGTGCTTGCCAAGATGGAGCGCGCGGGCATGCTCGTGGACCCCGACCGCCTGCACAGTCTGTCCGAGGGCCTGGCGACCCAGATTGCCGATGTCGAGCGCAGCATTCGCGACCTGGCCGGCGACGAGACCTTTAACATCGGCAGCCCCATGCAACTCTCGCACGTGCTGTTTGATGTTATGGGACTTCCGACCAAGGGCCTCAAAAAGACCAAGCGCGGCTACTATTCGACCAACGCCAAGGTGCTGAGCGACCTTGCCCGCGACCACGAGATCGTGCGCCTGATTTTGGACTGGCGTGAGAAGTCCAAGATTAAGTCGACCTATCTGGACACGCTGGGCCCGCTGCGCCGTGGTGACGGGCGTGTGCACACCACGTACAACCAGACCATCACCGCGACGGGGCGTTTGTCTTCGAGCGACCCCAATCTGCAAAACATTCCGACGCGCTCGGAGCTGGGGCGTACCGTCAAGACGGCGTTCTCGGCGGGCGAGGGCAGCGTCTTTTTGGCGGTGGACTACTCGCAGATCGAGCTGCGCCTGCTCGCGCATCTTTCGGGTGACGAGCACCTGGTGCGCGCCTTCAACGAGGGCGAGGACTTCCATGCCGAGACGGCCGCGCGCGTATTTGGCGTGCCGGTGTCCGAGGTGACACCCGACCTGCGTAGCCGCGCCAAGGCCGTGAACTTTGGCATCGTGTACGGTCAGCAGGCCTATGGTCTGTCGCAGTCGCTGCACATCTCGATGGCCGAGGCGCGCGATATGATCGATCGCTACTACGAGGCCTACCCGGGCGTGCGCACGTTCCTCGACAATGTGGTGGCGCGAGCCAAGCAGACGGGCTATGCCGAGACCATGTATGGCCGCAGACGCCATATTCCCGAGCTCAAGGCCAAAAACCCACAGCTCCGCGGCTTTGGTGAGCGCACGGCCATGAACCACCCCATGCAGGGCACCGCCGCCGACATCATCAAGATCGCCATGGCCCGCGTAAGCCGCCGCCTGGAAGAAGAGGGTTTTGCCGCCCACATGATCTTGCAGGTACACGACGAACTGGACTTTGAGTGCCCCGTCAACGAAGTCGAGCGCCTAACCACCATGGTCCGCGACGTCATGGAACACGTCGTAAACCTCCGCGTACCGTTGATCGCCGAAGCCAGCACCGGCATAACCTGGGCCGACGCGAAATAGGGAAGCACTCCGTAAGGCAAGCTCGCCCAAGACGCAAGCCCCCACATACTTAAGATTTGGGACAAACACTACTGATTAATTTGTCCCACAGTAACCAAAGCAGAGGGGAGCCCCTCCCAACAAGGAGCTCCCCTCTGCTCAAATCATTTCAGCTAAGTATCTAGACACTCAAGACGCCATCTTGGCGCCCGGCCAGGTCCGACGAGCCACGTTACCGAGCCGCCAGGATGGCGTCGATGAGCGTCAGTACGCCCCCGTCGTTGTTGCTCGGAATGCGCCACTTGGCATGCGTGTTCATGTGCTCCTCGGCATTGTCCACGATAAAGCTATGCCCGACGCGCTCCAGCATGGGGATGTCGTTGTAGGTGTCGCCCACGGCGGCAGCATCGGCAATATCGATGCCCAGGTGCTCGCACAGGTGCGCGACGCCGGCGCCCTTGTCGACGCCCAGGTTCATAAAGTCGATCCATTCGCGCCCGGCGTTGGTGACGTAGAGCTTGTCCGAGAACTCGGGGCTATAGGTCTCGCGGAAAGCGGGCTCGGCGTCGTAGCCGGGGAAGAAGACCGAAATCTTGTTGGACTCGAAATCAATGCCCTCAAAGCTGTCGACGTAGTTGATTGTGTTGTAGTAGACGCTGATCTCGTCGTGGTATTGATGGTCGCGGGCAAGCACGTAGAACTCGTCGAAGCAGCACAGGACGGGGACAGCGCGAGGATCCTCCGAGGCACGGCTCAAGACCTGCTGATACAGCTCCACGTCAATATTGCTCTTATAGATATAGCTACCGCGATAGATCACGCAAGCTCCGTTGTCGGGACAAAAGGCGAGGCGGTTCTTGATGCCCTCGAACATCTCCTCGAGCTTGGGGGCGGGACGTCCGCTGGCGGGGCAGAATACGATGCCGGCGTCGGCGAGCTTGTCCAGGCGCTCATCAAGACCCTGGGGCAGCACGCGCTCGTCGGTCAGCAGCGTCTTGTCCATATCGACGGCGAGAATCTTAATGTTGCCGATGTTGGCGTCCGATTCGTAAGTTTGCATAAAAATGCGCCTTTCGTTTCGAGATTGTTTCAGACGTTATAACCATCAACTAGTAGTCGAGCGTATTTTCGCAGGAATGGTGCGTATTTGCACCACGCTTCACAAAGTAATGAAAAAACTTTTCAGAAATTTGAATTTGTCGCTTGTGCTGCGGGCACTTTAGCGTAATATAGCGAACATCGAAAACGGAGACGGAAAAACAACCGCTTACCGAGTAAAAGGTACCGTTTGCGATATTTGAATTGCGCTCGGCGATACGTGAAAGGAGAGGCAGATGCAGTTCGTAAAGATCATCACCACTGCAGACAATGCCATCCGACGCCAGCGCGCAATTTCCCGACGACGATAACAATCGTCTCTGTCCGCATGGGGCGAATTGCCTCAACAGAGTCATTTTGAGGTCGTTGGGTTTTAGCACGACATTGCTGCATGTTTCTAGGGCATGTATGTGCTGATTTTTGCTATTTAACCTGATATTGCACGGTATATGACCTTGAAATGACTTGCAACTGACCGATGTTCTAACTAGCTACCAAGGGCGAAAGGAAACAGCCATGAGCAAGGAAAAAGTCGTTCTCGCATATTCCGGTGGTCTTGATACATCCGTATGTGTCAAGTGGCTCCAGGACGAGAAGAATCTCGATGTCGTTTGCGTCTGCGGCAACGTGGGCCAGGAGGAGACCGGACTGGATGCCAAGAAGCAGAAGGCGCTCGACCTGGGCGTTCTCGATTGCCAGGTGCTCGACCTGCGCGACGAGTTCTCCGATGAGTTCCTGACCAAAGCCATCGCAGCAAACTCCATGTACGAGAACAAGTATCCGCTGCTCTCCGCCCTGTCTCGCCCGCTGCTTGCCAAGAAGCTCGTCGAGGTCGCCCACGAGTTTGGCGCGACCTACGTCGCCCACGGCTGCACCGGCAAGGGTAACGACCAGGTTCGTTTTGAGGCTGCCGTCAAGGCCCTCGACCCTGAGCTCAAGGTTATCGCCCCGGTGCGCGAGTGGGATCTGAAGTGCCGTCCCGACGAGGTCGCCTATGCCCACGCCCACAACGTGCCGGTTCCCGAGGGTGCCAACGATAACCCCTACTCCATCGACGACAACCTGTGGGGTCGCGCCATCGAGTGCGGTCACCTGGAGGACCCTTGGAATGAGCCGCTCGATGACGCTTGGGTTATGACCAAGAACCCCGAGGACACGCCTGACGCCCCGACCTATACCGAGATCGAGTTTGAGGCCGGCAAGCCTGTCGCCGTCGACGGCAAGAAGATGAAGCTCTCCGAGATCGTCATCGCCCTCAACAAGATCTCCGGCGACAACGGCTTTGGCCGCCTCGATCTGGTCGAGGATCGTCTGGTGGGCCTCAAGAGCCGCGAGTGCTATGAGGTTCCCGGCGCCCTGACGCTCATCACCGCTCACAAGGCGCTCGAGGACATCTGCGTCGAGGGCGACCTGCTCAAGACCAAGATCAAGCTCGAGCAGGATTGGGCCACCGCCGTGTACAACGGCCAGTGGTACAGCCCGCTCAAGAACGCGCTCGATGCCTTTATGGCCGATACCCAGAAGTTCGTGACCGGCACCGTCCGTCTGAAGTTCTTTAAGGGCAACTGCCATGTCGTCGGCCGCAAGAGCCCCTTCAGCCTCTACGACTACGGTCTGGCTACCTACGACCGCGACACCACGTTTGACGAGAAGGCCAGCGCCGGCTTTATCGAGATCGATACGTTGTCGCTCAAGACGTGGGCAAAGGTCCAGGGTCCCAGCTCCGCTGCCGCCCAGGCCTAGCGCCTCCATCCCTTGGTATCCGCGCGGCCCATCCGCGTGATACATAACGGGCGCACGGGGTCCCTACCTTTCGTTATGCTTGCTGACACTTCTTAACATCGGTGGCCCCTACGTTCCGCCCGCATATATGATGCCGCGTCTGCGGCTGAGTCCGAGCCCCGCCGGGGTTGTCCGGCGGGGCTCCTTCTATCAATTTGGCGGCTCTGTGCCTATATATATGAGGAGTATCCATTATGTTCAATGCTATCGCGCATGCCTTGCTTGCCCTTGCGCCCGAGTTCGATGCTGCAAAGGTCGAAGACGTTCCTATGAGCCTGAAAGCCTGGATCGATGGATCGCAGGGCAACATTCGGAGGGAGACATTGGGCGCCAAGTGCATGGCACGTCACTTCTTTGCAAATTAGCTATATGGCCCCGCGCAAGGTGGGGAATATGTAAAACTAGCGGTTGAAAAATCGCTTTAGCGATATGGCGCATTGCTTTGGGCGCTTGTTTTGGTATTTGGAGAAAGGGGACGATTCCATGGCTCTTTGGGGCGGTCGTTTTGAGGCGGGCGTGGCTGAGGTCACGCAGGAGTTTGGCGCGTCGCTGCCGGTCGACAAACATCTCTATAAGCAGGATATCGCCGGCTCTAAGGCGCATGCCAAGATGCTGGCGGCCCAGGGCATCATCAGTGCCGAGGACGAGCAGGCGATTGCCAAGGGCCTGACCGGAATCGAACAGGATATCGATGCCGGCAACTTTACCTTCGACATCAACGACGAAGACATTCATATGTCCATCGAGAGCGAGCTGACGCGTCGCATCGGCGAGGCCGGTAAGCGCTTGCATACCGGACGTTCGCGCAACGACCAGGTGGCGACCGACACACGCCTGGGCGTCAAGGCGCTGGCCAAGGAGCTCATGGAGGCCAATCTTGAGCTGCGCCATGTGCTGGTGGATGCGGCCAAGAAGTACGACAAGGTGATTCTGCCGGGCTACACGCACATGCAGCACGCTCAGCCCGTGCTGCTGTCGCATCATCTGCTGGCGTATTCCTGGATGTTCGCGCGCGACTTTACGCGCCTGAAGGCCGCCTTTGATGCCGCCGACAACTGCCCGCTGGGTGCTGCCGCGCTTGCCGGTACGAGCTATCCGCTCGATCGTCAGATGACGGCTGCCGAACTTGGCTTTGCGGGTGTGATTCCCAACTCGCTCGATGCGGTTTCCGACCGTGATTTCCTGCTCGATCTGCATTACGCCGGATCCGTCATGGCGATGCACCTGTCGCGTCTTTCCGAGGAGATCGTGCTGTGGTCGAGCTCCGAATTTGGCTTTATCACGCTTTCCGACTCGTACTCCACCGGCTCGTCCATCATGCCGCAGAAGAAGAATCCCGACTTTGCCGAGCTTATCCGCGGCAAGAGCGGCCGAGTCTATGGCAACCTGGTGCAGCTGCTCGTGACCATGAAGGGCTTGCCGCTCGCTTATAACAAGGACTTGCAGGAGGACAAGGAGGGCGCGCTCGATACCGCCCATACGCTCATGCAGTGCCTGTCCGTTATGGCCGGTATGATTTCGACCTGGACCGTCAACGAGGATGCCATGGCGCGTGAGTGCGGCGTGGGGCACCTTGCCGCCACCGATGTTGCCGATTACCTGGCCAAGCGTGGCCTGCCGTTCCGCGAGGCGCACGCCGTGGTGGGCCATTTGGTCCTGATGTGCGAGAAGCGCGGCTGCAATCTTGAGGACCTGCCGTTTGAGGTGTTCCAGGAGGCAAGCCCGCTCTTTGAGCACGACATAACCGAGGCGCTCGACATCCCGTCGATTGTCGCCGCGCGCACGACCGAGGGCGGTACCGCCCCTGCCGCCGTTGCCGTGCAGCTGCAGCGTGCCGAGGCACAACTCGTTGCCGACGAAGGCGTGTTTGGATCGCTGACCAAGGTCGTCGAGATGGGCCACGGGATAAAGTAAGGGTTTGGCCGAAGCCGTTTTTGCCATTTATTGAGGAATCGTATTTTGCTTTACGGGCGTCTGCTGATGTGGGCGTCCGTATTTTGTTGCTATGGGGGAGAGGCTTGTCGAGAACTTCTGTAGGACCTTTGGGCAGGTTGTGAAGGGGGTACGTTTGCGGGCGGCAACCGACCGTCTGCTCTGTTCGATACGGTTGATGGGCAGTCGGATGGTACTCTAATCGGGCTTCGAAACAGAAGTGACACATATGGAACGCTTCAATAAATTGCAACGTTTCAATAAACAGCTTTTTGTTTAACTGCAGCTAAAACTCTGTTACGATGCAGTCCAGGCGGGTGCCGGAATGGGACTTGGGCACACGCGAACCTACTTGAAAGGCTACCTTATGGCTATCGAGAAGACCTTCATCATGATTAAGCCCGACGCCGTGCGCGACCGCAAGATCGGCGAGATTGTTGCTCGCATCGAGCGCAGCGGCCTTGTCATCGAGCGCATGGAGATGACCACGCTCGAGCGCGCTACCGTCGAGGAGCACTACGCCCATCTGGCCGATAAGCCCTTCTTTGGCGGTCTCTGCGACTTTATGACGAGCGGTCCGGTCGTCAAGATGGTCGTTTCCGGTCTCTCCGCTGTCTCCAAGATGCGCACCCTCATGGGCGCTACCAACCCGCTTGACGCTGCCCCTGGTACCATCCGCGGCGACTTTGCCGTCGATGTCAACGCCAACGTGATTCACGGCTCCGACTGCCTGGAGAACGCCGAGATCGAGATCAAGCGCTTCTTTGGCTAAACCAGCTTTGACTCCTTAAAGCTGTTAGCGTGTGGCTTGGGCGCCGCGGAACTCCATCCGCGGCGCCCTTTTATTCCAAAATCTATGAAAGGGCCCGCTCGGACATGAGTTCCGAGCGGGCCCCTGTTGTTAGCTTGTGGCACTGAGTAGTTTAGGCCTCGTCGACGACCTTAAGGCCGCGCGTGTGGTCGATCTCGTTGAGGAGGTTAACGCGACGCTCGTGACGACCGCCCTCAAACTCGGCGTCGAGCCACTCGTCGACAATCATCTTAGCGAGC
Source organism: uncultured bacterium (assembly GCA_905215725.1). Classification (GTDB taxonomy): domain Bacteria; phylum Actinomycetota; class Coriobacteriia; order Coriobacteriales; family Coriobacteriaceae; genus Collinsella. The sequence continues at coordinate 11,205 of CAJMRD010000006.1, forward strand.
TCGGAGCCCACGACGCGGGCGCCAAAGGCGAGCACGTTGGTGTTGTTGTGCATACGGGAGAGCTTGGCGCTGAAGGGCTCGGAGCACACGACGGCGCGCACGCCCTCTACCTTGTTAGCAGCCAGGCTGATACCGACGCCGGTGCCACAGATGAGGATGCCCAGGTCGACGTCGCCGTTGGCAACGGCCTTACCCACCTTGTAGCCGGCGATGGGGTAGTCAAAGCTCTCGGAGGTGTCGGTGCCAAAGTTCACGACCTCGCAGCCGCGCTCCTTCAGGTGCTCGGAGATGATGTTCTTGAGCTCGACGGCGGCGTGGTCGTTACCGATACCGATCTTCATGGATGGTTCCTCTCTGGTCTGTGCGGCGCAAATGCTAAAGGTGTTTACCGCGTTCGACTGCATGATAGCGCGACTCTTGCGTAAACGCTCGGGCGTTTTTTGGTCAAACGCTTTAGCAATCATGAACATCAGTTCACCATGATAATTACCGCCAATTTCTCTCTGGCTGCCGTCTGCCGGAACCCGACTTGCGGTTTTGAGGACCTTGGTATCAAATGAAGAAGTTGAGTATGTATAAGAAGTAACTCGTTGTGTATACAGGAGGCACCAATGTCCACCGATTCCATCCGCGACGCCGCGTTTTGCGATGTTTTGAACCGCGAGCTTGTCTGCGCGCTCGGCTGTACCGAGCCCATTGCCGTTGCCTATGCAGCAGCGCTGGCGAGCCAGACGCTCGGTTGCGAGCCCGATCATATGGATGTTGCCTGCTCGGGCAACATCATCAAGAACGTTAAGAGCGTGACCGTGCCCAACTCGGGCGGTATGCACGGTATTGAGGCCGCGGCCGTGCTGGGTGCCGTGGGCGGCGACGCTAAGAGCGCGCTCGAGGTGCTCGAGAGCGTTAACGATGAAGACCGCGCTCGCGTGGCCGAGCTCCTCGCCGACGCCGGCTACTGCGATGTGTCGCTTGTCGAAGGTGTGCCCAACCTCTACATCAAGGTGACTGCGACGGCCGGGGGCCATACCGCGGTCGTCGAGATTACCGATCACCACACTAATGTCACGTGCCATACGCTCGATGGTATTCCGGTATGCGGCAAGTCGGCGGGGGAGTGTGCCGCCTGCGCCGAGCGCGTGGTGGCCGAGCGGGCGGCGGATAAGGCCGATACCCCTATGAGCATTGAGTCCATCATCGACTTTATCGAGGACGGTGACATTGAGGACGCCCGCGCTGCCGTTGAGCGTCAGATTGAGCTGAATGGCGCAATCAGTGCCGAGGGCCTTGCGCACGCTTGGGGCGCCGAGGTGGGTCGTACGCTGCTGGGTGCTCGTGCCGATGACGTCGCCTGCCGTGCTCGTGCCCGTGCGGCCGCCGGGTCCGACGCCCGCATGAACGGCTGCGCACTGCCGGTCGCCATTGTGTGCGGCTCGGGCAATCAGGGCATTACCTGCGCATTGCCCGTCATGGAGTATGCCGAGTACCTGCGTTGCGACCACGAGCGCTTGGTGCGCGCCGTGATGCTGTCCGATCTTATCGCCGTGCATATCAAGAGCTATATTGGTGCGCTCTCGGCGTTTTGCGGTGCTATTTGCGCCGCGTGCGGCGCCGGCGCTGCGATTACCTGGCTGTGCGGTGGCACGCGCGAGCAGATTGGCGCGACGGTCTCGAATACGCTCGGTAACGTGGGCGGCATCGTGTGCGACGGCGCCAAGGCGAGCTGTGCCGCCAAGATCTCGGCTGCCGTCGATGCGGCGATTCTGGGCCATGATATGGCCATGCAGGGTCGCGGCTTCCGCGCCGGCGAGGGCCTGATCCAAGATACCGTTGAGCAGACAATCGCCAGTATGGGCTACGTAGGCCGCGTGGGCATGAAGGACACCGACATCGAGATCCTCAACATCATGATCGGCAAAACCCAAGTGTGCTAGGACAGTTCGTCGGCTACTTGGTGTTCGTAGAAGGCTTCTACTACGGCGTTAAAGTCGCGGGCGAAGCCTTCCATGGTTCCGCGCCAGGTGGCTCGGCCGGGTTTTCCCTGGCCAACATAGGCAGTTTGAATGCCGCAGGCGGGACTGGGGAAGTCGCGCTTGGGATCGTTGCCCACCATAAGGACCTCGTGCGGCTCGAGCCCCATCACCTGAAGCTGCTCTAGATAGTAGGTGGCGTCGGGCTTGCAGCGCGTTGCGTTGCCCATGTGCGTCACGAGTTCAAAGGGTGCGTCGGTTAGCTCGCCCCAGCCCATGCGGCACTCGATGGCGCCCTGGGGAAAACTGGGGTTGGTAAAGAGCGCACAACGCAGCCCTGCGTCCTGTACGGCCTGGAGCGCGGCGTGTGCGCCCGGCATGGCGTGGGCGTTAATGACATCGTCGTTCTTGTACGGAAGAACTTCGCGGTCATAGTAGGTAAACGCCTCGTAGATGAGGGGATCGGAGAGGCGGATCCCGCATCGGCGCTCGACCTCTTCTTGGTAAAACTCAAGATTGGTGCGGTTGTCCGTGCCGCTGCGGCGATTGGCGTTGAGGTCGACCAGGATGGTGCCGAGGCGTGCCATCGTGCCACCGCGGCTGCGGCGCCCGATATCCGCGAGCATCGAAGAGACATCCTTAAAATAGCGAAGGATGAACGCGTTGAGGTTGATGCTAAGAAGCGTTTCGTCCATATCGAAAACGACTGCTTTGAGCACGCGGGCACCTTTCTCGTAAATTTGATCTAGAGTCGTTGGCTCCGGATACTTTACCCCAAAGCCAAATGCCTTGCTGGTTATCGTCAAGTTGCGGATACGTGTGTTCATAAGATTACGAAAAAGTCTCCACACGAGTAAAAAATCGCAGTTCACGCTTGAAATCGAACTCATTTCCCCGTAACCTATACGAACGTGATTGCATAAGCGTCACATTAGTATCTGTCGGCTCCCGAGTGTTCCTAAACGTTGTGTGCTTGTCGCACCCTTCTGTAGGTCCTAGCAATCGGGGCCCCGTAGTTCGAAAGGGGTCCACCTTTGAGTGAGATTCAGAACTCGTCCATTTTCTCTCTTGACGATGTCAACGAGGAGGAGATGAACAACCTCATCGACGGTACGATTACCGACTTTGATGAGGGCGATCTCGTTAACGGCACTGTCGTTAAGATCGAGCATGACGAGGTGCTCGTTGACATCGGATTCAAGTCCGAGGGCGTTATCCCGGTCCGCGAGCTGTCCATCCGCAAGGACGCTAACCCTGCAGACATCGTTGCACTCGGTGATCCCATCGAGGCTCTGGTTCTCCAGAAGGAGGACAAGGACGGTCGCCTGGTCCTGTCCAAGAAGCGTGCCGAGTACGAGCGTGCTTGGAACCGCATCGAGGAGAAGTTCAACTCCGGCGAGAACGTCGAGGGCGAGGTTATCGAGGTTGTCAAGGGCGGCCTGATCCTCGACATCGGCCTGCGTGGCTTCCTGCCTGCTTCCCTCGTCGACCTCCGTCGCGTCAAGGACCTCACCTCCTACATGGGCACCCGCATCGAGGCCCGCGTTATCGAGATGGACCGCAACCGCAACAACGTCGTCCTCTCCCGTCGCGTCGTGCTCGAGGAGTCCCGTAAGGCCGAGCGCTCCGAGATCCTGTCCAAGCTCAAGTCTGGCATGCGTCTCCAGGGCACCGTTTCCTCCATCGTCGACTTCGGCGCCTTCGTCGACCTCGGCGGCATCGACGGCCTCATCCACATCTCCGAGCTCTCCTGGAACCACGTCAACCATCCTTCCGAGGTTGTCAAGGTCGGCCAGGAGGTCGAGGTCGAGGTTCTCGACGTCGACCTCAACCGCGAGCGCATCTCCCTGGGTCTCAAGCAGACCACCGAGGATCCGTGGCGCGCACTGGTCAAGAAGTACCCCGTCGGCGCTATCGTCGAGGGCACTGTGACCAAGCTTGTCCCGTTCGGCGCTTTCGTCGACCTGGGCGAGGGCATCGAGGGCCTGGTGCACATCTCCGAGATGGCCAACAAGCACGTCGACCAGCCTTCTCAGGTCACCCACGTGGGCGACAAGGTTCAGGTCAAGGTCATGGAGATCGACCTCGACCGTCGTCGCATCTCCCTGTCCATGAAGTCTGCTGCTGAGACTCTGGGCGTCGAGATCGAGGTTACCCCGCTTCCTTCCGAGAAGAAGGACGAGGAGACCGACGCCGAGTAAATCGGTTTGACGATCACTTGTTTTAAGGGATCCGTCCGCAATGGACGGGTCCCTTTTTGCATTTGCTGCTGAGGCGCGCGATGCTATCCGTGCGCAATGCTGCCCGGGTTGTCTGTTTGCTATTGGGTTGTCGGTGCATGAAAAATGCCGACATCCCGCCTCGGGGAGGAGGCGGGAACGTACCGAGTAGACGGAGGGGTGCGGAGCGCGGTCGCGTCTCGACTGACGACGTTGCCCATCGACGGGACTATTGTAGCGCATGGGTGGTTCTTGGTTTATCGTGCGAGCGCTTGTGTTGTGCCATTGCCTGCGGCAACGGTGTGCTACACTCTTGCACTGCTGAGTGGGCCAGACGGTCGCGCGATGTGCTGCTTGCAGTACGCGTGAGGAAAGTCCGGGCTCCAGAGGGCGGGATGCCGGCTAACGGCCGGGCGGAGTGATCCGACGGAAAGCGCCGCAGAAAAGAAGACTCCCACCTGCGCCGCAAGGCGTAAAGGGAAAAGCTGAAACGGTGGTGTAAGAGACCACCAGCGTCGTGGCAACACGGCGGCTTGGCAAGCCCCATCCGGAGCAAGCGCGAATAGGAACGCTATGGGCCGGCCCGGTCCGCGTTCGGGTAGCGTGCGTGGAGCTGCACGGTAACGTTCAGACAAGATAAATGACCGTTCACGACAGAACCCGGCTTATCGGCCCACTCAGCACTTTGTTGACGCTGCGAACCCGTCAGCGCGGCAATCTGCCTTTCAAGCCTTCGGGCATGACCATAAGGTCAATGCCTTCGTCTTTCAAGGCACCTTGCTCGCGCTGACGGGTTCTCGCTTTCGTTTACGGAATCATCGGTGTTGCCGTTCTATTTACCGGGATTAACGGTACGTTCTTTGCCGTATTATTGAGACTGTTTGTTGCCGCGCTTTATTTTGTTGAGGGGCTTTGTTGGACAGCTATTTTACTCTGCAATCGAATAATGAGGCTACGGGCGAGTTTGTGGACCGCAAGAGCCGGTTTATTGCCCAGCTGGTCCATATTGAGTCCGAGGATGAGGCGAATGCCTTTATCGAGATGGTTCGCAAGCGTCATTACGACGCTCGACACAATGTTCCCGCGTGGATTTTGGTCGATGGACGCGAACGCCAGAGCGATGACGGTGAGCCGAGCCGCACGAGCGGTATGCCGACGCTCGAGGTGCTGCGCGGCGCGGGGCTCAAAAATGTTTGCTGCGTGGTGACGCGCTATTTTGGTGGCACGCTGTTGGGGCCTGGTGGCTTGGTACGCGCCTATACCGCGGCGACGCAGGCGGCGGTGGCCGCGGCTCAGGAGGCCGGGCAGATCGTTGAGATGACGAGCGTCGTGCCGGTTGACGTGCATGTGGCCTATCCGCAGTACGAGCAGGTGCTTCGTTTGGCGCAGGATTCGGGTGCCAAGGTTTCGGATACCGATTACGCGGATGCCGTGACGATTCACTTGGTGTTCAAAGCGGGGGAGCAGGAGCCGTTTTGCGCTAAGATGCGCGAGCTTATGGCGGGGCGCGAGGAGATTGAGGTCGGCGCTTCCGAATTTGACGAGTTCTAACGGCGACGGCCGGCGTGCTTTTGGAGGGATCCCAAGCGCGCCGGCCGTCGTTTTATGTTGCTGCCGTTTACTCGGCGAGCTGCTTTAGCACATCGCAGGCGATCTCGACGGCATCGTCGATGCAGCCGGGACAGCTGCGGAGCGGGCCTTTATCCGATCCGATGCCCTTGAGCGTGCCGCAGACGGTCGTCGTGTTCTTCTCGCCAAAACGCTTGGCGATTTCGCGCGACAGCTTGTAGGTCTGGCCCTTGGTCTTAGGGTTTTCCATGCCGTCGCTCATTACAAAGCCCATGATGGCCACGGCGCCCGAGATGGCGCCGCAAGTTTCGGTCATGCCGCCCATGCCGGCGCCAAAGCCCTCGGTGAGGGTAAAGGCGACCTGGGGGTCGAGCCCGACGGCGGGCGCGAGCGTGCAGGCGACGGCCTGGGCGCAGTTAAAGCCACGGGCGTGGTATTCGGCAGCTTGAGCCTGACAGGCGGTGATGTCGAGCTGGGCCGTATCGATTTGCTTCATCGTTGTCTCCTTGGTCACGGTGTACCCGCCTATGGTACCCGTGACGGGGCATGTAATCATCGAGAGCTTCATGTATGCCTCGTTTTTATCTATCGAGCAAATGCCCAAGGCTTGAGATAAATACCCCTGAGCAATTTGTCCCATAACCTACCTTTGGGATGGGTTGAGAGGGGTGCAGGGTAGCGGTATCGTGAACCGAATAAAACTAAAACCCAGGCAAGGGAGCTAGATATGAGCGAGCAGACCATCGGTACTACATGTGTTCAGGGCGGCTATCACCCGGGAGATGCCGAGCCGCGCCAGGTGCCCATCTACCAGTCCACCACGTGGAAGTACGACACGTCCGAGCACATGGGCAAGCTGTTTGACCTGGAGGAGTCGGGCTACTTCTACAGCCGTCTGCAGAACCCCACGTGCGATCTGGTTGCCGCCAAGATCTGCGAGATGGAGGGCGGCACCGCTGCGATGCTCACGAGCTCGGGCATGGCTGCGAATTTCCTCGCGATCTTTAACGTGGCCGGTGCCGGCGATCATGTGGTCGCAAGCTCTGCCATTTACGGCGGCACCTACAACCTGCTCGCCCATACTATGGAGCGCATGGGTCTGACCTGCACGTTTGTTGCTCCCGACTGCACCGACGAGGAGCTCGAGGCAGCCTTCCAGCCCAACACAAAGCTCGTCTTTGGCGAGACGATTGCCAACCCCGCCCTTGCCGTGCTCGATATTGAGCGCTTTGCCAAGGCCGCGCACGACCACGGCGTACCGCTGATGGTCGACAACACCTTCCCGACGCCCGTGATGTGCCGTCCCTTTGAGTGGGGCGCCGACATCGTCACGCACTCCACCACTAAGTACATGGATGGCCATGCGGCCTACCTGGGCGGCGTGATCGTCGATCACGGCCAGTTTGACTGGATGGCCCATGCGGACAAGTTCCCGGGTCTCACCACGCCCGACGAGAGCTACCACGGCGTGACCTATGCCGAGAAGTTCGGTCGCGAGGGCGCCTTTATTACCAAGGCCACCGCGCAGCTCATGCGCGACCTCGGCCCCATGCAGAACCCGCAGGCGGCATTCTTCCTGAACAGCTCGCTCGAGAGCCTTCATGTGCGCATGCCGCGTCATTGCGAGAACGGCCTGGCTGTTGCCAAGTTCCTGCAGAGCCATCCCAAGGTGCGCTTCGTGAGCTATCCGGGCCTGGAGGGCGACAAGTACTATGACTTGGCTCAGAAGTACATGCCCAACGGCACCTGCGGTGTCGTGAGCTTTGGCTTTAACGGTGGTCGCGCGGCGGCCGAGACCTTTATGAAGAGCCTCAAGCTCGCCCAGATCGCCACGCATGTGGCCGACGCCCGCACCTGCTGCCTGCATCCTGCTAACGCTACGCATCGCCAGATGAACGATGAGGAACTCATTGCCTGTGGCATCTCCGCCGACATGGTGCGCCTATCGTGCGGCCTCGAGGACACGGCCGATCTGATTGCCGACCTTGAGCAGGCACTCGAGCAGTGCTAGGCTAGTGTCCGCATAAGGCGCCGATGCTGGCAGAAAGCTTCGGCGACCTTTCGTTCCGATTCCGTAGGCGGGATCCCAATCGCGATTGTTTGCAGGCGATTGGGGTCCCGTTTTTGCGTTGCGCCACTCGAAAGGATGGATATGGAGAAAACCGCAGAGCAGCTGCGCCGCGAGCACATTGCCCTTGAGGGCGACACCCATGGCAAGAACAAATGGGCGATTCTGTTTACCGTGCTCATCATGACGTTTATGGTGTGTCTGGATTCGACCGTCGTGACCGTGGCGCTGCCCGTGATGCAAAAGGAGCTGGGCGTGGGCCTCGACCGCATTCAGCTGGTAAGCTCGGTGTATCTGCTTGCGACTTGCGTGGCTATGTTGCCGTTTGGCCGTCTGGGCGACGTGCGCGGCAAGGTGAATGTGTTCCAGTTGGGCGTCATCGTCTTTTCGGTCGGTTCGCTGCTGTGCGGCCTTTCGGCCTCGCTCGAGGTTCTTATCCTGGCACGCATTGTTCAGGGCATCGGTTGCGCGGCGGCCATGGCTAACAACATGGGTATCATCACCGAGTCGTTTCCGGCGCGCGAACGAGGCCGTGCCATGGGTATTCTCGCGACCTTTGTGGCCCTCGGCATGATGTGTGGCCCCGTGCTCGGCGGCATGCTGGTGGCAAGTTTTCCCTGGGAGAGCATCTTCCTCATCAACCTGCCCATTGGCGTCATCTCGTTTATCGTGGGGCTCTACACGTTGCCGCATGTTAAGCCGGAGGCCGGCGACCGTCCCATGTCCCTTGCCGAGGCCGCTCGTCGCTGCTTTGCAAATTCGGCCTTTACCATCAACCTTGCCTGCATGCTCATCGTGTTCGTTGGTATTGGCGCATCCGAGTTTATCCTGCCGTTCTATTTTCAGGACGCCCACGGCTTTGGTTCCGACATTTCCGGATTGCTGTTTTTGGCGCTGCCGATGGTGAATGCCTTTATCGGCCCGCTTTCGGGTGCGGTTTCGGACCGTGTTGGCTGCGAGGGTCCCACGGCGGTCGGCCTGGGCGTGTACGTGTGCGGGCTCTTTGCGGTAAGTACGCTCGACGAGCACTCTTCCATCCCTGTGATTGTGTGCTGTGCCGCGTTTATGTCGTGCGGTACGTCGATTTTCCAGAGCCCCAACAACTCGCTGTATATGGGCTCGGCTCCGCGCGAAGCGCTCGGCTTTGCGGGCAGCCTGGGTAGTTTGGCACGCTACGCCGGCATGGCGCTCGGCATTACGGCGGCGTCGAATATCCTGTATGGGCAGATGAGCGTGGCAATGGGCGAGGCCGTGACCAGTTTTGTTACAGGTCGTCCGGACGTATTCCTATTCGGCTTTCGCTCGGTGTTCTACGTACTCATGGCTGTGGCCGCCGTGGGCTTTGCGCTTGCCATGGTGCGTTTGGTGAAGATGCGCGCCCGCCATTAGCATGTTGGGAGGCTGTCTGCCACGATTCGCGCCGTCCCAAAAAGACTGGTTTGTGGTGCGATGTGGCTTGTGGGGCGGGCGGGGGTCGGTCCGTGGTAGACTATCGAACAACGTTTATTAATCGCGCGGTATCGTTGCCGCGAGAAGGGGTTGCGCCATGCAGGAGCTTGAGGATCGTATTCGCCATGACGGCATCGTAAAGGCCGGTAACGTCCTTAAGGTTGATGCCTTCCTCAACCACCAGTGCGATGTTGAGCTGTTCGACCACATGGGCGCCGAATGGGCCCGTCTGTTCGAGGGTGTCGAGATCAACAAGATCCTGACGATTGAGGCTTCGGGTATTGGTATGGCCTGCATCGCAGCTCAGCATTTTGGCGGCGTGCCGGTGGTCTTTGCAAAGAAGGCCCAGTCCATCAACCTTGACGGCGAGCAGTATGCCACGACCATCTATTCCTTTACCAAGCAGAAGGAGTACCCGGTCATTGTCGGCAAGCGCTTTCTGTCCGAGGGCGATAAGGTCCTGATTATCGACGACTTCCTGGCCAACGGCTGCGCGCTTGAGGGCCTTATTAAGATCTGCGAGGCTGCGGGCGCCGAAGTTGCCGGCATTGGCATCGCCGTTGAGAAGGGCTTCCAGGGCGGCGGCGATAAGCTCCGTAAGCGCGGCTTCCGCGTTGAGAGCTTGGCCCGTATCGCCGATATGGACTGCGAGAACGGCGAGATCACCTTCGCCTAAGCGCGCAACACAAGCGATTGGTATGCGATGTGACAAAGGGACTGTCCCTTTGTCACATTTTTTGTATGAGGGGAGGTGCTGATATGGACGAGAACAAGATGGAATGGCGCGAGTATGCGCGCTATGCCGAGATGTCGGTCGAGGAGTTGGCGCGCGATTGCGAGGTGCAGGTGTTTCGCGCGACGGGTCCGGGCGGACAGGGCGTGAACACGACGGACTCGGCGGTACGCATGAAACATATCCCTTCGGGGATTGTCGTGACGGCGCGTGAGAGCCGCAGCCAGTTTCAGAATCGCGCGAGCTGTCTGCGTAAGCTGCGCGCTGAGCTTGAGCGTCGCGGGCGTCCACCGCGCCGACGCGTAAAGACCAAGGTGCCTCAGCGCTCTCGCCAGCGCAGGCTCAATGACAAGCACTTCAACGCCATTAAAAAGGCCAACCGTCGTAAGCCGGGCGGGGAGGAATGATCTTCTCAATAAGTTGCGGTGAAATAGGGACTGTTTTGCGGCTTTAGCTGCATAAACAGTCCCTATTTCACCGCAACTTAGGTGGGGTTAGCGGGTGGGGTGCCAGACGTGGAGAGCGCCGCTGAGGACGTCGACCTCGATGCGCGAGGCGACAACGGGCTCGCCGTCGGCCTGGATGGGGTATTCGGGCTCCTCAAAGGTGAGCTCGGCATGGCGGCAGCGGCGCATGCGAACCGGTGGCAGCTTGGTATGGTGGCCATCTTTGGCCGAAAGGAACATGGGAAGCGCGACCGCGCGCGGAACGGGGCCGCAGGCGTAGCAGACGTCGAAAATACCGTCACAGGGGTCGGCGTCGGGACAGATGCGATAGCCCGAGCCATAGGTAGGACCCAGCTGAATCGCCATGATGATCGCCCTCACGCGCTCGGCGGGCGCCCCGTCAAAGCTGACTGCCATGGGGTAGTTGCGATAGCGCAGACCAAACTGCTCAAGTCCCGAGAGGGTGTAGAGCGGCGCGCCCGTCAAGCCGGTCTTTTTGCGCAGCTCGGTGGTGCCAAGGCCGATGCCGGCATCGATGCCGATCGAAAGCGTCTGGTCGTAGTATTCAACGGTAGCCTCGCCGCTGCCGCTCGCAGGGCTCCAAGAGCGAATGCGCCCGATGTCCTGACGCTGCAGCTCGCAGGTGAGCAGCGCGCCAAAATCCTTGCCGGAGAAATCGTCGATGCCGAGCGTCTGGGCAAAATCGTTGCCGGAGCCCACGGGCAGAACGGCAAGAGCGGGGCGGGCGTCCTCCTTTTGCGTCATAAGCCCGTTGACGACCTCGTGGATCACGCCGTCGCCGCCAAGGGCGATAACGGTGCGATAGCCCTGGGCCTGTGCGGCCAGCTCCTTGGCGTGTCCCATGCGCTCGGTCAGCACCAGGTCAAACTGGGATGCGCGCGCGGTCATATCCAAAAAGCGTTGCAGGCGCTCGGCAACTTCGTGCGCCGCACCCGATTGGGCTGCTGGGTTGGCGATGATGAGCGTGCGGCCAAAATCAGTTGCGTGCATGGGGCGACTCCCGGCGTATGACGTGACGGTGCGGTCGCGCTCAGGTCGAATTGCCCCCGATTGTGGCTGCACGGCGAATACTAACGTCTACTCTATCAGGTCGTTGTGGCGCTCGATAGCATCCGCTACCGTACCGCCCTCATCCACAATAAGCGAACGGCGCTTGGGTGAGATGATGCGCTGAGCGGGGTATACGCCGCGGTGTCCGCCGGTTAGGTAGCTGATAAAGGCCACGATGACAAAGAACCCGGCGGCCGTGCCGTGGAACAGGTCGATGGCCATCATGCAGGTGGTGATGGGCACGTTGAGGCCGGCACAGAACACGCCGAGCATGCCCAGCGCCGCCAGAAAGCTGGGGTCGATTCCGACGAGGCAACCGATCCAGCCGCCGAGCGCCGCACCGATGCCAAACAGGGGCGTGACCTCGCCGCCTTGGAAGCCGGCGCCCAGGGTCAGCGCTGTGACGACCAACTTGATGGCTGCGTCCGCCAGGGTGGTGTTGCCGGCAAAACCGGCGCCGGAAAGCCACGTGGAAAGGCCGGCGTAGTCCCAGGCGTCGAGGAGGCCATAGGCGGACAAAACCACGAGTGCGCCTATAAGTGCGCGAACGAGGTAATTGGTGATAAAGCGACCGTACAGGCTCTTGACGGTTCGAACCGACCAGGCAAAGAGGCGTGCCGTCAGACCGAAGATGATGGCGCTGATAACAACGATGACAACCGTCCGTGGTGTCATGTTGGGAACGCTGGCGATTACATTCGCTTCGTATTCGGTACCCAGGGCGATTGATGTAAAGTACCCGGTAAACGAGGCGACCAGGCAGTAGATGCCCGCAGTGTAGTCGATCTTGCCGATAAAGCACATCTCCATGCCAAAGAAAGCTCCGGCAAGGGGCGAACCGAATACGGCGCCAAAGGCCGACGAGATGCCGGCGAGCATGAGGTCGTGGTGGTCATGCTTTTTGAGGTGGGCGAGGCTCGAGATGTTGCTGGCGATGGTGCCGCCAATCTGCACAGCGGCCCCCTCGCGACCGGCCGATCCGCCCGTTAGGTGCGTGAGCGTGGAGCAGACGAAGGTGAGGACGGCCATGCGCATGTGGATGAGGCGTGTGCCCAGAGCGGAGTCGATGACCAGGTTGTTGCCGCGCTTGGCGGCAAGACCGTGGTTTTTGTACACCCATGCGGTGGCAACGCCCACAACGGGAAGCAGCGCGTAGACCCACACATGGTGCTCGCGATAATCGGTCGCGATATTCAGCGAGGCCAAAAACGCCCATGCGGAAACGCCCATGGCGAGCGAGACGATGACGACGAGTGCGAGCAACTTGGCGCTCGCGAGTAGGTTGCGGGCGTTGCGGCGCGTGTCGGCAGCCAAGAGATGCTCAGAGCGGGTGAGCTGATGCCTGCCTGCCGTGATGACGTCGTTCAGGGAGAAAAAGCCGCCGTCGTCGAGCGGCTGGGGATGGTCTTGCGCCTTGTTTGCGCTTTCAGGTTTGTCGTTATGAGTCATACGTTCCTCTTTTAGGTTGCAACGCAAGCATTATAAAACGCGGTAAACGCGACGAGCCGGTGGGCTGGTTTCCATTCTGTTTCGCGGCCTGCAACCGACAGGTGTATTTGCGGGTACAGGCCGAGTCGCGGTCGTGCGTCGGGGATTATACTGAGACAAGCATAAAGAATCGGCGCCCCTGTTGTGCGCCGTGGCATTAAGAGGTGCATATGGCAGAGAAACTCATTCCGCTGGAGGACGCGCAGTCGATTGTTCTGTCGCACGTTGCTCCGACCGATCTCGTCGAGATTCCCGTGTGGCAGGCCGCCGGTCTTCCCTTGGCCGAGGACGCGGTGGCCGATATCGACATCTCGCCGTTTGCCAACAGCGCTATGGACGGATATGCCGTGCGCTCGACGGACTTGGCGCAGGCATCTGGCGAGGCGCCGGTGACGCTCGACGTTATCGGACATGAGGCCGCGGGCCATGTGTTTGAGGGCGTGGTCGGCGTGGGCGAGACGGTCCGCATTATGACAGGCGCGCCGGTGCCCGAGGGTGCCGACGCCGTAGTGAAATACGAGATTGTCGACGTGCTCGATGGTGACGGCAACGAGGGCTCGCACGTTCGCTTCTCGGCGCCGGCCAAGGTGGGGGAGAACGTTCGCTCTGCCGCCGAGGAGGCCCATGCCGGCGATGTTGTGATGCACGCCGGCGAGGTCGTGGCTCCGGCGGGCGCGGGTCTGCTAGCAAGCGCCGGATACGCGAGCGTGAAGGTGCACGCTGCCCCACGTGTGGGCATCATCTCGCTGGGCACGGAACTGGTCGCACCGTGCAAGGTACCGGCGCGCGGTCAGATTCGCGATTCCAGCTCCTCGGCGCTGATGGCCGAAGCACTCGATGCCGGCGCCGAGCCCGTGTTCTACGGCATTGCACCCGATGATGAGCAGGCGATTGCCGAGCTGGTGCATCGCGCCACGCGAGAGTGCGATTTTGTCATTACGAGCGGTGGCGCCTCTTCGGGCGATTACGACTATGTGACGGCGCTCGTCCGGCGCGAGGGCGAGGTGCTGTTCGATCGCATCTCGATGCGTCCGGGCAAGGCCATCACGTTTGGCTTGCTCGGGTGTAAGCCCTACCTGGGGCTTTCAGGCAATCCGGCCGCGGCGTACGTGGGCTTTGAGATGCTCGCCCGTCCGGCGATTCGCAAGATGCGCGGCTTTTCCGAGGGTGCGCGTCCCGTGCAGCAGGCGACGCTCACGCATAGCGTGAAAAAGCGACAGCATCGCCGCTTCTTTGATCGCGCCACGGTTTTGCGCGACCCCGAGACCGGTGAGCTGTTGGTGACCGAGGCCAAGACGCAGAATTCGGCGCTGCTCGGCACGATGCAGCGGGCCAATTGCCTGCTGCGTATTGACGAAGGACCGTGCGAGCTCAAGGCGGGCGACGTCGTGGATGTCGTGCGTGTCGACCTGCCCGAGGGAACGGTGCTGTAGGAGGAAGACTATGGAGCTGAAGATTTCGATTGTGACGTGTTCGGACACGCGCGATCTTGCGCAGGACGAGGCGGGTGCCGCGCTCGAGGAGCTTATCGAGGCGCAGGGCTGGGCGGTCGCCTCGCATGTGGTCGTGCGCGACGACGTCAGCGAGATTGGTGATGCCATTGCGGAAGCCGCCGATGAGTGCCACGCCAATGTCGTGCTCACCTGCGGCGGCACGGGGCTTTCGATGCGCGACGTGACGCCCGAGGCGACGCGCGCCGTCTGCGACCGTGATGTGCCGGGTATTGCCGAGGCGATTCGCGCGTACTCGATGACCAAGACGCGCCGCGCTATGCTCTCGCGCGCCGTGTGCATGCAGCGTGGGCATACGCTTGTCATCAACTTTCCGGGATCCACGAAAGCGGCCCGCGAAAGCTGGGAGGCCGTGAGCGATCAGCTGGAGCATGCGGCCCAAATGACGGCGGGCGGCGGACATACCAAATAAGCGGTTTACCTGCGGCGGGGCGACCTGAACGGCTGCTCCGCCTTTGTTTTCCGCCGAAGCGACGCCGAGGTGCACGGCAACTCGAAACTATATTCTCTAGCGAGAATAATTTCTCATTATCATTATTCGCGCGGAAGTATAATCTGATTGCAGATTAAAGCCCGCGGTGGGGTACCCGGGCACAAGGTCCGAAAGGGTTGAATATGTTCGATATGGTTTCTCGCCGCGGTTTTGTCTCGCTTTCTGCTGCCGCTGCCGCCGGCCTTGGCCTTGCTGGCTGCTCGGGCAACAAGACATCCGAGCTCGCTGGTTCCGATACCGGCTCAGCCAGGTCTTCCTCTAAGAAGAAGGCTGTTGAGCTGCAGGTCTTTGCCGCCAACTCGCTCGAGAAGGCCCTGCCCGAGGTTCAGGAGCTCTATACCGACCAGACCGGCACCACGTTTGCCGACACGCAGTTTAAGGCGTCTGGCGACCTTGTCGAGCAGATGCGCGCCGGTGCCGCCGTCGACGTGCTCATCACGGCCTCCAAGGGCACCATGGACGACGCCGAAGCCGCCGAGCTCGTCGATGCCGACACGCGTGAGGACATGTTCGTCAACGACCTCGTGATCATTCGCGCCGAGGGCTCCGATACTAAGGTCGAGGCCATCGCCGACGTCGCGAATCTGGACGGTAAGATTGCCATCGGCGACGCCAAGACCGTCCCCGCCGGCAAGTACGCCAACCAGGCGCTGGCTTCCGTGGGCCTCTATACCGGTACCGAGGGCGACGACGGCGAGTACGCGCCCGAGCTCGCCGACAAGGTAGCCCTGGCCGACAAGGTCGGCACCGCTGCGTCTTACGTCTCTACGGGCGACTGCGTGGCTGGTTTTGTCTACAGCTCCGACATCTTCCGCTACGACGGCATCGAGGAGGCCTTTGTGTGCCCCGAGGACTCGCACAAGCCCATCGTGTACCCGGGTGCCGTTGCCGAGAGCTCCGAGCACGCCGACGAGGCCAAGGCGTTCATCGACTTCTGCCTGACCAACAAGAAGGCCCAGAAGATTTGGGCCAAGTACGGCTTTGAGCTTTCCGCGTAGTGCGGCTTGGCGCGATAATTCCATCGTTTTGTTTTTCGCTTCGTCCTTGTATTCGCTTGGAGCTTTTCGTGCTTAATAGATTCCGCATGCTTGTCGCCTGTGCTTTGACCTTCGCGCTTTGCTGGGTGCCGGGATTTGCGTTTGCCGGGGACGCTGAGCACGGGGCCCAGGTTGCTGCGACCGCTCATGGGCTTTCCTATGGGATCGAAGGTTTTGAGCGGTTGGCCAAGGGGACCGCTCGTGCCATGGAGGGCCAGCCTGAGGGCTACCGGTTTCCCGTTGACGAG
The DNA here is from genome assembly GCA_905215725.1 of uncultured bacterium. Taxonomy (GTDB): domain Bacteria; phylum Actinomycetota; class Coriobacteriia; order Coriobacteriales; family Coriobacteriaceae; genus Collinsella. Next base: position 27,504 of record CAJMRD010000006.1, read on the forward strand.
GACGTGGACCTTGTAGTGGCGCCTGCCGCCGATCGCGTTGTGGTGTGGATATCGCCCAAGGCGGTCGAGAAGTATGGGTTGGATCCGCAGGACAACGAGTGCGTATCGGGTCTCAAGGCCCTCGTCTGTGAGCTTGACAGCGCAAACTGCATGGGAGGTGCGCAGCTGGGGGACGTGGATCTTCCTTGGTATGTCACGGCGGAAACAACGTTTGATGCCGGCGGGTATACCTATAGCTTTGACGAGCGCGGTGCGGATGGGGACCGCTATGTGGTGATTGCATCAGCCTCGGGTGATGCCAAGGGCGGCGCGCGTTGGCTTGATAGCGCTCAAATGGTAGAGGCATCGTCTGTCGTGTTGCGGGATGAGCAGGGCCCCTTGACCTCCTTGGCCTCCTTTTTGGGCGACATCGACTATCGTCCGTTTTGGGTGTCTATCAAAACGAGCGGCCTCGCCCTGCTGATCTCCTTTGCGCTGGGCCTGTTTGCCGCATGGAAGACCATGGGTACTACGAGCCGTATCAAGGGCCTGCTCGACTCGGTCTTTACCATCCCTATGGTGCTGCCGCCCACGGTCTGCGGCTTTCTGCTCCTCATGCTGTTTGGTCGATCGACCGGGGTCGGTCGGTGGCTTATCGCGCATGGCATCTCGATCGTCTTTACGTGGCCCGCGGCGGTGATATCCGCCGTGGTGGTGTCGTTTCCCCTGGTCTACCGCACGGCGCTCGGAGCCTTCGAGAGCCTCGACACGCAGATGCTCGACGCCGCGCGAACCTTGGGATGGTCCGAACGTCGCATCTTTGCCAAGCTCATGATGCCGCTTGGCTGGCCCTCGATTGCCGCCGGCACGGTGCTCGCCTTCGCGCGTGCCATGGGCGAGTTTGGCTGCACCCTGTTCTTTGCGGGCAACTACGCCGGCATTACCCAGACCATCCCCATTGCCATCTACTTTGAGTGGATGGGCGGCAACACGTCGGTGGCGCTCTTTTGGGTTGTCGTCGTGATCGCCTTTAGCTTCTTGGTCATCCTGTTTATCAACATGTACACGGCGCACTCGCAAAAGTATCGCGAGCGGGGCCTTTCCCGCGCGGAGCGCAAGCAGGCCAAAGATCTCGCCGGACAGGGCGATTCGCTCGACCCAGTCGGCGGCGATGCGCTGCGCATCGATCGCGAGGCGTTGGCCGAGCTTATGCGCGATGACACGGTCGCAAAGGGAGGTCGATAGGCCATGTCGCTCGTTCTGGATATAAAAAAGCACTATCCCGGGTTTATGCTCGACATGCAGCTTGAGGCCGGCGAGGAGCGCGTGGCGTTGCTCGGTGCCTCGGGTTGCGGCAAGAGCTGCACACTTCGCTGCATTGCCGGTGTGGAGACGCCCGACGAGGGCAAGATCGTCGTCAACGGCGTGACCTTTTTTGACTCGGCGGCGGGCATCAACCTGTCGCCACAGGCGCGCAAATGCGCCCTGCTGTTCCAAAACTATCAGCTGTTTCCTAACATGACGGTGGCCGATAACGTATGCGCCGGTGTAAAGGATGCGGGCGACGCCGCCGCACGCAAAAAGCTCGCCGAGCGCTATCTGAGCATTTTCGGTCTAGCCGATTTTGCCGACCGCTACCCCGCGCGCCTTTCGGGCGGGCAGCAGCAACGCGTGGCGCTTGCCCGTATGGTGGCGGCGCATCCGGGCATCTTTATGTTCGACGAGCCCATGAGCGCACTCGATTCCTATCTTAAGAGCGCGCTCGAACAGAACATGCTCGACCTGTTCGATGTATGCAACCGCACCGTGCTCTACGTGAGCCACGATATCGACGAGGCATGTCGCCTGTGCCAGCGCATCTGCGTGATGCACGATGGGCAAGTTGAGGAGATCGGTTCTGTTGAGGACGTGGTTCGCCGCCCGCAGACGCTGGCGGCGCTGCGCCTGACGGGCTGCAAGAACACGAGCCGCGCGCGCAAGATCGGCGACGAAGAAGTTGAGGCCCTCGACTGGGGCATGGCCTTTAACGTGGGTCGCGAGGTTCCCGATAATGTGGCGTTCCTGGGCATTCGCGCAAGCTACTTCCATGTTGACAATCGCGCGGAGCGGGGCCGTAACAGCTACGATTTGCACGTGGCCCGTGTGAGCGATTCACGCTTTGAGCGGCTGGTGCTGCTGGACGTGCCGCGCGGCGATGCGCCCACGCGTCTGCAGTGGAAGGTCAACAAGGTGGGCGTGCCTGTCGACGAGCTGCCGCAAGCAGGCGAGACGCTGCGCATGCACTTCGATGCGAGTAGGATCCATTTGGTTTGTCGATAGCGCCGGGTAATGCCGTCGGGGATATAAGCCTCGGCGGCTTCGTCTTGTCGTTCGCCGAATGAGGAATGACAAACCTTTATCAATCAAGATAATTATTTATTAAACGACGGCACACGACGCTGTCGTACGAATGTCAACGGTGTTCGCATGGTCGACGACCGTTGATATAGTTGACCTTGACTGGTTAAGGAGGGTGCGCACATGCCGCAGACGACATATATTCGCCGCGTTGCTGCGCGCGCCCTGTATATGGCTCGGAGTCGCATATGAGCAGGTATGTTCACGGCTCCGGGAGAGACGACGCACAACTAAATAATCGACCGCAAAGCAGGTTCCCCAAAATTCCGGGTTTAGGCGCGGCTGGGTTTTCGCCACCCACCGTGCAGCAATACCGTAGCTATTCATTTTTGGTTCGAGAGGGGAACCGTTATGGCTGAAGAATTTGATTTCCATCCGATGTGGGAGAGCCTCGGCATGAATCTTGCCGACCACGACATGCTGTTGGGCGCCGTGGGCCAGATGTACGGCGATATGTTCCTGACGCAGCACAATCGCCCCAAGTCCACGTCCTACCTGGACTTTGTGGCCACCAACATCCATAGCGGCCGTATTAAGGAGATGCTCGACAAGAAGGAGGCCGGCGAGGCCACCAAGATCGTCGGTTCGTTCTGCGTGTACGTGCCCGAGGAGATCGTACTTGCCTGTGACGGTATTCCCGTGGGCCTGTGCTCGGGTGCCGATTGGGCAACCGATAAGGTCGAGGAGCGCCTGCCGCGCAACACCTGTCCGCTTATCAAGAGCTTTGCCGGCTTTAAGCTGGGCGAGGTCTGCCCCTACATTGAGTCGAGCGACCTGGTGGTGGGCGAGAACACCTGCGATGGCAAGAAGAAGGCCTACGAGTTCTTTGCCACGCAAAAGAACATGTACGTCATGGATATTCCCAACGTGCACGACGAGTCGACGCTCGTGACCTGGAAGGCCGAGGTCAAGAAGCTCGCCGCCAAGATTGAGGAAGAATGCGGCGTCACGATTACGCCTGAGCGTCTGAAGGCCGCCGTCCACGCCGTAAATGAGAAACGTCGCGCCCTGCAGCGCCTCGCTGCCACGCGCGCTGCCGACCCTGCGCCCATCAGCGGTCTCGACAGCCTGCTGACCGTTCAGGCCGCCTTTATGGACGACACGCCACGTCTGACCGGAGCCATTAACGATATGGCGGCTGAGTGCGAGCAGCGTGTCGAGGGCGGCGAGGGCGTGGCGCCCAAGGGGACCAAGCGCATCCTGTACACCGGCACGCCCATGGCCGTGCCCAACTGGAAGCTGTTCAACCTCATCGAGAAGGCCGGCGGCGTCGTGGTGGGCGAGGAGTCCTGCACGGGTTCGCGCTACTACAAGGATCTGGTCGACGAGTCCGGTGAGACGGTCGACGAGATGCTCGACGCCATTGCCGAGCGCTACTTTAAGATCAACTGCGCCGTCTTTACCCCCAACGACCAGCGTTTGAAGGACATCGTCCAGATGGCGCACGACCTGCATGCCGACGGTATCGTCGACGTGGCCCTGCAGTTCTGCACGCTCTACGAGATGGAGTCGTTTGCCGTGGAGAAGGCCGCCGAGGAGGCCGGCATTCCGTTTATGCACATCACGACCGACTACGCTGGCGAGGATGCAGGTCAGTTACAAACCAGGATCGAAGCTTTCTTGGAGACCATTTAGGACTATCCGCCCCGGCGGCTTTCCCGGGCACCCGATCTTGCCGTTCAAACCGTCGCTTGTGTACCAAAGTACGCGGCGCTCCTCTTTTACGGCAACCTCGGGCACCTGGGAAAGCCGTTTCCTTGGTTGGTTGAAAGGTTTAGGAGTTATATGTCGGAAAATATTGAGCAGCCGTTGCCGCGCACGTTTGAGGAGTTCAACGAGCAACGCAAGGCGGCGTTTATTCGCGTCAAGGATTATAAGCAGGCGGGTAATCGCCTGGTCGGCTTTTTGTGCAGCTACACGCCGCTCGAGATTATCGATGCCGCGGGGGCCGCAAGTGTCGCTCTGTGCGGTACGTCCGATGAGGTGATTCCCGAGGCCGAGAAAGTGCTGCCGGCTAACCTGTGCCCGCTCATCAAGTCGACGTACGGTTTTGCCTATTCGCAAAAGTGCCCGTTTACGTACTTTAGCGACATGATCATCGGCGAGACCACCTGCGACGGCAAGAAGAAGATGTACGAGCTGCTCAACGAGCTCAAGCGCACGCACATTCTGCACCTGCCGCAGGGTCGCGACCGTGCCTACGAGCGCGAGGGCTGGTACGAGGAATGCCGCTTGCTCAAGGAGGAGCTCGAGGGCTTCTACGGCATCACGATTACCGACGATGACCTGCGCACTGCCGTGCGCCGTCGCAACCGCTTGCGTGCGGCCCAGCTCGAGATGTTTGCGCTGCAGGCCAACCAGCCGGCGGCCATGAGCGGCGTCGATCTGATGAGCACCATGTTTGCCGGTACGTTTAGCTTTGATATCGAGGCCTATACGCAGCAGCTGGAGCAAAAGGTTGCCAAGCTGCGTGAGGCCTACGACGCGGGTGAGCGCCCGGTCGCGGCAGATGCCAAGCGCATTCTGATTACTGGCTGCCCGGTGGGCGGCGTGATCAACAAGATCGGTCGCACCATCGAGTCCAACGGCGGCGTGGTCGTGTGCATGGACGACTGCTCAGGCGAGCGCACGGCGGCCATGATGATCGACCCGGACGCACCCGACATTCTGCGCGCCATCGCCGACCGCTACCTGGATATCAACTGCTCGGTCATGACGCCCAACGACGGTCGTATGGAAAATACACTGGCCATGTGCGAGAAGTACCACGTCGATGGCGTGGTAGAGAGCGTGCTCCAGGCGTGCCACACCTTTAACGTGGAGAGCGCCCGCATGCAGGAGGCCGTCGAGGGTGCGGGTATTCCGTATATGAAGATTGAGACCGACTACAGCAACGGCGACATGGGTCAGATCGAGACCCGCATCGCCGCCTTCATCGAAACCCTCTAGCTTCCTCAGGCACCGGATCTTGCCCCTCAAACCGTCGCTTGCGTACCAAAGTACGCTGCGCTCCTCTTTCGGGACAATCTCCGGCACCTGAGAAACCTAGAGCTAAGGCGCCTGAACGCGCCGCTATCTTTGATGTTTAGATTGGGAGAGAGCCATGATAGGGATCGGGATCGATATCGGGTCTACGGCGGCTAAGGCTGCTGTGGTCGACGGGGAGGGTTCGGTGGCGTGGACGTGCGTGCGGCCAACCGGGTTTTCCTCGGTCGATGCTTCCGAGCGGCTGCGCGAGGCACTGGCAGCGGCCGGCTACGACGTGACGGGCGACGATGTTCGCGTGGTCGCGACTGGCTACGGCCGTGTTGCCGTGCCCTATGCGCACAAGGTCGTGACCGAGATCACCTGCCACGGTACCGGTGCTGTGCGCCTGTTTGGCGATCACGGCACCGTGATCGACGTGGGCGGTCAGGACACCAAGGTCATTCAGCTTAAAAGTGGCCGCGTGGCCAAGTTTGCCATGAACGACAAGTGCGCCGCCGGCACGGGGCGCTTTTTGGAGATCATGGCCGACCGCCTAGGCATTACCCAGCAGCAGATGGCCGATCTGGCACGTTCCGGCGAGCCTACCAAGATTTCCAGCATGTGCACGGTGTTTGCCGAAAGCGAGGTCATCAGCCTGATCGGCCGTGGCGAGCCGCGCGAGAACATTGCGCGTGGCGTGATCGACAGCGTGGTCTCGCGCGTGGCGACCATGGCCGGGCAGGCCGCGGGCGCCCCGTACTACCTGACCGGTGGCCTGTGCGAGAACGCCTTCGTGGTGGAGCGGTTGGGCGAGCTACTGGGGTCGCCGGTGACCACCTCGCCCCAGGCCCGCTTTGCAGGTGCCATCGGCGCGGCGATTCGCGCCGCCGCCTTGGCCTAGGGGCGTACCGCGACATGCGCATCCTCAATATCTCGGCACAAAAACCAGATAGCACCGGCAGCGGCACCTACCTTGCCGCGCTCGTGCGCGAGCAGATCGAGACGGGGCATCGCGCCGCCGTGCTTTGCGGTGCGGCGCCGGGTGATACCCAAGGCGAGCTGGACCGGCGCGCTGCCGTGTTTGCCGTACCGTTCGAGTCGCCCGAGCTGCCGTTTCCCATCTGCGGTATGTCCGATGTCATGCCCTATCCCTCCACGCGCTATCGTGACCTGACGCCTTCGATGCTCAAGGCATTTGAGCGGGCATTTGCTGCTGCAATCGATCGGGCGGTGGCTGAGTTTCGGCCCGATCTGGTGCTCTGCCATCACCTGTATCTGGTGACCGCATTGGCGCGCGAGTGCGTCCGGGGCGTGCCGGTTGTTGCCGTGTGCCATTCGACCGACCTGCGGCAGTTACGTTCGCATGCGCTCGAGCGCGATCACATCGTAAGTGCGGTTCGTCGGCTCGATGCCGTCTTTGCGCTCCATGCTGAGCAGGCTGAGCAGATTGGCCTGGTGTGCGGCGTCGATGCCGATCGCATCCACGTGATTGGGACGGGCTACGACCATCGCGTCTTCTGCCGCGACGCAAACGTGGCGAGGCAGCCGGGATCGCTTGTGTACGTGGGCAAGATTTGCTTTAAAAAGGGCGTCGAGTCGCTGGTTCGTGCCGTGTCATTGCCGATTGACGATGACGTCCGCCCATCTGGCTTGGTACTTGTGGGCGGCCGCGGGGACGATGCCGAGTACGCGCGTATCGAGCGCTTGGCCGCGGCCTCGGATGTGCCGGTGACGCTGGCGGGGCGCCTGGATAGCGATGGACTCGTGCGTGCCTACCGCAGTTCCGACGTCTTTGTGCTGCCTTCGTTTTACGAGGGTCTGCCGCTCGTGACGATCGAGGCCCTCGCGTGCGGCTGCAAAGTTGTGGCGACCGATTTGCCCGGCGTTCGTCCCTGGATGGAGGCGATGCTTTCCGGTGCTCCCGTGACGTGGGTGGCGCCGCCGCGTATGACGGATGTCGACACGCCTGTGGCGGCCGACCTTCCGTTGTTTGAGCGCGCACTGGCAGATGCTATCGCGCAGGCGCTTGCGGCGCCGCCTTCGACGTTCGAGCCGTCGGCGGTCTCTTGGGAAGCGTGCCTGGGGCGTATACTAAAAGTCGTTGATTTGTTGGAAGGGGGTTCGTATGGCTGACGATCAGATTAAGCTCACGTCTATGACTGCCGCGAGCGGTTGAGCCGCTAAGCTGGCTCCCGGAGCCCTCGCCCAGGTCCTGGGCGACTTGCCCAATGTGCATAACGACAATCTGCTCGTGGGGTTCGATACCTCCGACGATGCGAGCGTCTTCCGCGTAGGGGAGAACCTGGGGCTCGTGCAGTCCATCGACTTCTTCCCACCGATGGTCGACGACCCGTTCCTGTTTGGCCAGATTGCCGCGGCAAACTCACTGTCGGACATCTACGCCATGGGCGGGCGGCCGAGCCATGCCATGAACCTGCTGTGCATTCCGAGCTGCCTGGGCGTCGAGGTTGCCGGTCAGATTCTGGCGGGCGGCGCCGACAAGTGCGTTGAGGCCGGCTGCACCATCGCGGGCGGTCACACCATCAACGACGACGAGCCCAAGTACGGCCTGGCGGTCACCGGCTTCGTCCATCCGGACCGGGTGCTGACCAACTCCGGCGCCCGGCCGGGGGACGTGCTGTTGCTGACGAAGCCCATCGGCATTGGCGTCCTCACCACTGCACAGAAGGCGGAGATGCTGTCGGTCGAGGGGCGGGCTTTGGCAGAGGAACTGATGACCACCCTGAACAAGTCCGCCCGGGACGCCATGGTGAAGTACCGCGTCCACGCCTGCACGGATGTAACGGGCTTTGGCCTGCTGGGCCACAGCTATGAGATGGCCCAGGGCAGCGATGTGGAGCTGGAGCTGGAGGTGGACGCCATCGACCTGATTCCGGAGGCGCTGGAGTTTGCAAACATGGGTCTGCTGCCGGCGGGGATGTACCGGAACCGCACCTTCGCCGAGCCCGGCGTGGATACGGGAATGATTGAGTTATGTAAACAAGACCTGCTCTACGATCCCCAGACCGCCGGCGGCCTGCTGCTGAGCGTGCCCGAGGCCCGGGCGGAGGAGCTGCTGGAGCGAACGGCG